>NZ_CP068419.1:925000-1225000 GCF_016757795.1 Gluconobacter sphaericus
CGATTTCGACCTGCGCCTCAGACTGGCCGCCGCCCTCAACGGCGCAGGCGAGCGTGCGGAAGCCGCCAATACCCTGCTCGATATCCTCCGCAAGGATCGTAACTGGAACGACGGCGCCGCAAAAACAGAACTTCTGCGCTTTTTCGAAGCGTGGGGGCATACGGATCCTGATACGCTGGCGGCACGACGCAAACTCTCTTCCCTTCTGTTTTCGTGAGCCGATGACCGAAACGCCCGACCTTCCATCCGCCGAACGTCCCCGCCGTGCGCCCCCCCTGACGGAACTGACGCTCGCCGACATTCCGCCACGTGTCGGCCTGTTCCCGCTTTCGGGCGCGCTGCTGCTGCCGGGCGGGCACCTGCCACTGCTGGTCTTTGAGCCTCCTTATGTGGCCCTGCTTGAGGATGCGCTGGCCGGGCGGCGGATGATCGGCGTGATCCAGCCCCTCATGGACCCGGACACGGACGAACACCCTCTGCTCTACCGGACCGGAACACTGGGCCGCATCACGGAATTTACCGAACATGTCGATGGCACATTCTCCGTAACCCTGCTCGGCATTTCCCGGTTTCGCCTGATCCGCGAGACATCGACAGATCAGGGATGGCGCGAAGGCATCATAGACGCCACCCCCTTCGCGGCAGACCTCGTCGAGGAAGATCCCCTGCCAATCAACCGCGATCTGCTGTTGAACGGCCTTAAAACCTATCTGGAATCCCGCGACCTACAGGCAAGCTGGCCGCTGATCGAAGATATGGACGATGAAACGCTGCTGGTTGTCCTGCCGATGCTCGTGCCGTTCACTCCGGTGGAAAAACAGTCTCTTCTGGAAGCCATGACGTTGGATGAACGCGCCGGGCTCTTGCTGGATCTTCTTGAGAGGGGCATGGAATAGTTATGACGACTGAACTCGATCCCCGCCTCCTATCCCTTCTGGTCTGCCCGGTTACCAAGGGGCCGCTGACCTATGACCGCGAGACCCAGGAGCTCATCAGCCCCCGGGCGAAGCTGGCTTTCCCGATCCGGGACGGCATTCCCATCATGCTGCCCGAAGAGGCACGCCAGATCGACGCCTGATCCCTGTTCGCGGAATCAGGCGTTTTCTGCGGTACTGGCCGGAGAAGGTGTTTTCCGGCCCTCCAGCGTGCGCTGTGACGGGCGGGAGGGGCTTTTGCGGACCTTGAAGTTCCGTACGACGCGCGTCAATTCGCCGGCATCACCGACCAGTTTCTGACTGGCGCCGCTGGTCTGATGGACGATCGCGGCGTTGCTTTTGGTCACCCCCTCGAGCTGCGTCGTGCTGGCGTTGATGTCCATAATGCGCCGGGCCTGATCCTCAGCCCCCGAAGCGATCTGCCCCACCGCCGTTCCCAGACGCTCGACGGACGTGCTGATATTGCCCAGGGCCGTTCCGGTTTCGTCGACCATCTGCACGCCGCGCTGCACATCTTCCATGCTACTGGCGATCAGGGATTTGATTTCCTTGGCGGCCGTGGCGGAACGCTGGGCCAGAGCCCGGATTTCCTGTGCGACAACTGCAAAACCACGCCCCGCGTCCCCGGCATGGGCAGCTTCGACGCCGGCGTTGAGGGCTAGAAGATTGGTCTGGAACGCGATCTCGTCGATCACGCCGATGATCTGGACGATGCGGTTGGAAGACGATGAAATCTTGGCCATGGCCTCGACGGTTTTGGCGACGATATCGCGGCCCTGCTCGGTTTCCTGACAGCAGTCGGCTACGGTCGTATCGGCCTGACGGGCTTCGTCGGCGACTTCTTTCACCGAAGACGTCAGTTCCGTAATATTGCGGGCCACAGCCGCCAGGGCGTCGACCTGTTCGGCGATGCGGCAGGTGATGTTCTCGGTGGAGCCACTGATTTCGCGCGCGCGCTGCTCCACCGCTCCGGAAGTTTCACGGACGGCATGGACAATACGTCCCAGCCCTTCGCAGGCCCGATGGAAAGCACCGCTCATGCGGGTCGAGCCGTTTTCCAGCGCCGGGTCGATCTGCTGGACCAGATCGCCTCCGGCCATGCGATCGAGCGCGTCCGCCAGCGCGTCCGACAGGGCGGCAAGGCTCTGGATCCGCTCGCTTTCGGCGCGTGAACGCTCACGGACATCCAGATTTTGCGTGTAGGTTTCCAGCCCGAGTTCCATGTCCAGAAGACCGCAGCGGATCAGCAGGCCAATCTGCGCTGCGGCCTCCTCGGCGGAGGTTCCCCGGGCCGGACGTCGCAAAAGGCGATCGAGCAGGCTGCGGCGCGGTTGCGGCCAGTACTGGCGGAGCAGGTCCGTCACCATACCTTCAATCAGCAGGGCATAACCGCCGACATACCACTGCGGCTTGAGGCCGATCCGGGCATGGGTGTTGCCGATGGCGCGGGTGCTCTCGACATAATCGGCACCGAAGTCACCTTGAAGAATCTGCTTCCAGTGCTTTTCCTGCTGGTTGCGTGCACCGATGCGATGCTGCTCGTTGGCAAAAAAGCGGTTCAGGGCCGGAGTCTTGTGAATCCGACCATAGAAGCGGTCCAGCGCAGGCCCGAGCACCCCCAGCGCCTGAGGGCGGATTCTGGCCAGATGAGCTTTCTCAGCTGCGCCGATGCCAAGAAACAGCAGCCGCTCGGCAATGTCTGCCTTGACCTGCTCAGTCATAGTCGGAGTCTCCAGAGCGTCGATTTGGCGCGTGTTCAGAGCAATGCCCGTAACACACCAAGAGTTACGCAATCATGAAGAAGGGCCGACGATCCCGGGATCAGTTGGACGCGTTGTTCTGTCCGTAGGAGACTTCGGTATCGGGGGTTGCGGGCTGGGGAGCGATATTGACGCTGTTGCCCTGACCGCCGCCGAAGGACACACTCCCCGGAGACGCGCTGCTGGCCGTATCATGCGAGGCCGAGGGCGGACTTTCTGCACCCGGTGGCATCGGCATGACCGGAGCATCATCGGCATAGGACGTGCCGCTGGCATGACGGTGATGGGTGCTGCGGTGGGAGTTATGGGAATAATGGCCAGGGGCGGCGCCTGGCGGCGGGAGGGCGGCCATGTCTGGCGCGGGCCCGCTGAACATGGACCCACATCCCGCCGTGGCGAGAAACGAGAGCATGAAGAAAGGGGAAACGAAGCGCATAAGACGCAACATAGCACTTTTCGGCGGTTGACGCATCCCTTTGCGGGATGGGACACAGCGCGTTCTTCCCCGCCGCCCGTCGCTGCCGAGCGGCATGTCCAGCAAGGATGCATTCACCATGTTCGAAGGCCGGATCACGTCTCCCGCCGCGCGGCGCCGCGCCTGGTGGGACAGTCTGTTCGTGGACCATTCCATCTTCCGGCTGGGCTGGACCAACCTCGCCCCTGTCGTGCCGGGCAAAGTCTGGCGCTGTAATCATCCCACGCCCGCACGCCTGCGCAGCCTGACGCGAAGGCTGCATCTGAAGACGCTCGTAAACCTGCGCGGGCATCGCAAATGCGGCTCGGATGCGCTGTCCCGGGGCGCCAGCGCGAAACTGGGACTGACGCATCTGGACATGGCTTTCGAGAGCCGGGGGGCACCGCACCGGGACCGTATCCTGCGCTTTTACGACATGTACCAGACGCTCACCTTCCCCATGCTCATGCATTGCAAGTCCGGTGCGGACCGGGCAGGCCTGGCGTCAGGTCTGGTGCTGATGTTTGAAGGCGGCACGGCTCAGGACGCACTGGGGCAGTTGCACTGGCGGTTCGGGCATTTCAACCGCTCGCGCACGGGCATTCTGGACGCGTTCTTCCTCCGCTATCAGAAAGAAGCGGAAGGGCGCCTGTCGTTTCTGGACTGGGTTCGGGACGAGTATGACGAGGACCGTCTACGGGCCGATTTCAAGGCCGGGAAGCTGGCATCCTTCGTAAACGACAGCATTCTGCGTCGGGAATAGGCCTCAATCCGGCTTGACGTCTGCCGGGCCGAGAGAGCGGATCAGGTCCAGCATCCGCTTGCGGACCGCAGGGTCCGGGATGCGGTAATAGGAGCGTACCAGATCGACCGTCTCGCGGCGGCCGAACAGGGCGGCCTCGTCCACTGGAAGATCGAACAGACGCGGCGGCGGTGCAGCCGGACGAGGCGGTGGGGCCCCGAATGCCGACTGCGTCTCAGCGAACCCCGTGACGGGGGACTGCACAGCAGGCGTCTGGCCGAAAGCCGGATTGAATGTTGGAGCGGAACCGGAAAACGGCCGTGATGCGCTGGACGGTGCGGACGGGCGCACCTCCTGCATATCATCAAAAAAGAAGCCGATCGGCACATCCAGAACCTGCGCCAGATCGTAGAGGCGGCTAGCGCCCACGCGGTTGGCCCCGCGCTCGTATTTCTGGATTTGCTGGAAGGTCAGCCCCAGAGCCTCGCCGAGTTTTTCCTGCGACAGCCCCATGAGTGTGCGACGCAACCGGATGCGGTTGCCGACATGGACATCCACCGGTCCGGCAGCAGCGGAACTGCGGGATTCAGGGCGGGTGCGATCCGGGGAGGATTCTTTTTCTGACACACGCAAATGGTTAATAAGACAACCCTGGATTGTCAATGTTAACCTTTATACACCCCCATGTCCCAGTCACGCTTCTTACGTTCTGTGGGGATAAGCGCCAGAATCATGCACAGAATTGACAGCGCAAGCGGGGTGGCGCGGCCGAAACGGGAAAATAAGGTCGGGGAGAGCGGTGACGGGATATCACTAACCAGCACGTCGGCCCGGCCCCAGCCCAGACGGGCCGTCTCATGTCCGGTGGCGTCATAGATGGCGGAAATACCGGTATTGTTGGCGAAGACAACCGGAAGCCCTTCTTCCACGGCCCGCATCCGTCCCGTGGCGAGATGCTGGCGGGGGCCGGCACTATTGCCGTACCAGGCGTCATTCGAGATCGTGACGAGCCAGTTCGGGCGCTCATTCCGGGCCGTGACAGAGCCCGAGAAAATGATTTCGTAACAGACCATCGGGCCTACGCGCCCTATGCCCGGAAGATCCCAGGTCTTCAGGCCCGACCCCGGTGTCAGGACGCCCGGCAGGACGTTGAAAGGCAGGATCCAGGGCTGGTATTCTCCGAACGGGACGAGACGGCTCTTATCGTAGATCGCCGCAATGCTTCCATCAGGAGCAACGGCAATCAGGCTGTTGAACCAGTCCTTGCCGGATTCACGGTCCGAACCGATCAGCGCCGGGGCGCCATCGGCGGCGCGAGCGATCATTTTCCGGGCCAGCGTATCCTCATCCAGAAGGCCAGGGAAGCCAGATTCCGGCCAGATCACCACAGGCGAACGACCACCCTCCGCGAAGGCTTTTTGTGCGCCCTGCGCGGTCAGGCTCAGATAGCGGCGGAAATTACCGACCGCGTCCGCGTGGCTGATGACTTCAGCTTCAGGCACGTTGCCCTGCACCAGAACCGCGCGGGGATTGATAATGTTCAGCGGCGTGGCGGACGACAGGCACCATGCTCCTGCGGCGATCCACAACACGGACACAGCCAGCACGCCCACAGCCGCGCGTCTGCCACGGAACAGAGCGAGAGAGCCGAGCACTAATGCAAGCGACAGGCCGTCTACGCCCAGAACCGAAGCCGGCTGGATCATGACGTCTCCGACGAAACCCGGGAGTTCCAGATCACTGCCCAGCGGGTTCCACGGAAAGCCCGAGAACATGAAGACGCGCCCCATGTCCATGACGGTCCAGCTTCCTGCGAACATCAGCACCCGCCGCCAGCCGGGACGTACTACGCGACACAGGATCGCCGGGACGCAGATGAAGGGGGCGATCAGTAGTGCCACGCCGGGGGACGCGAAGGGGACAACCCACCAGAATTCATGAACACGGGTAAGAATGGCGTTGGTCAGCCAGTAGAGCCCGACTGTGTGAAAGCCCATGCCGAACAGGAAGCCGCACCAGGCCGCCTGTTTCCATGAGCGCGCGTCTTCGGAGACGCGATAGAGGATCATCAGTCCCACAGGCAGCAGGAACAGGGCGTGCACCGGCGGCAGGGACAGCGCTGCCAACCCACCGGCGAGCAACATCAGTCCGGCCAGGCGCCAGCCACGGACAGGGAGCGTCGAAATCATGAAGGAACCGTCCGGCTGACGAAAAGGCTGAAACAGAAAACAGCCGGACTGTGAAGGTCCGGCTGCGGGAAAGCTCAGTCGAGAGCGTCGCGCAGGCGACGTTCGTAATGTCGGTAATATTTATCCGCCAGAAGTTCGCTCTTCACCAGAACAGCGACATCCGTCGTGTTGAACTGCTCGTCCACAACCGCGCCGTCACCGACATAGCCACCCAGCCGCAGATAACCCTTGATCAACGGTGGCAGTTTGTTGAGGCAGGCGCGGTAATCCAGCACGTGCGGGTCAGTCCGCTGCATTTCCACATAACGGTCCGGAAGCGCGCGGATGCGCAGTGCCGGCGGAGCCAGGTGGTTATGATGCATGTAGGTGAGCTGGTCGGCCAGAGCGTCCGGGTTCGTGCCCGGAAGACTGCCGCAGCCAAACAGCACGTCGATCCGGTGCAGGAAGATGTAGGAGGCAATACCGCGCCACAGGAGCTGCATCGCAGACCGGCCGCGATATTCCTTCGCGACACAGGAGCGCCCGACTTCAAGCAGTCGACCGGGAAATTCCGTCAAGGTCGAAATGTCATATTCGGAAGACGTGTAAAAACGCCCAACCTTCTCGGCAGCGTCAGAGCGCAACAGACGGTAGGTACCGACGACGCCAGCAGCGCCCGGGCCTTTGGCGTGGTCGATGACCAGAAGGTGATCGGCGGCCTCATCGAATTCGTCCACGTCACGTTTGGTGCGGAAGGCACGTTCGTCAGGACGGGCGCCGAGTTCCTCGAAGAAAACACGATAGCGCAAAGCTTGAGCGGCATCGCGTTCCTCAGCCGTCTCGGCGATGCGCACACCCAGCGTGCCGCCCCGCAGTTCCTGAAAGCCGCCTTCGCGGTTCAGGGAAAGCGTGGAGAGCGTCTCCATCTGGCGCAGCGTTTCCTCGCTGCTGGCCAGCGTATGGGGTGCCGGAGCCGATGCAGGCGCCGAAACTGAAGCGACTGTGGCGTCATCTGGAACGGAAAGAGGTGTGCCAGCCGGCTTGGTGGTCATGATCCGCTCTTGTTGCTGTTTTCTGAAGGAGATGTTTGCCTGTCATCGGGTTCGGCGCGGCGGCCGAACAATTCGATCCGATGCGAGACAAGGTCAAACCCCAGACGCTGGGCAAGCTGGGCCAGAAGACGAACCGGCTCCTCGTCCTCAAATTCGACGACGCGGCCACTGTCCACATCGATCAGATGATAGTGATTGCCGCTGTCACTGGCTTCGTAACGTGCACGACCGCCACCGAAATCACGGCGTTCGAGGATGCCTTTTTCTTCCAGAAGGCGGACGGTGCGGTAGACCGTTGCCACGGAAATGCGGCTGTCGATCTCGGACGCGCGGCGATACAGTTCCTCGACGTCCGGGTGATCATCAGCCACGGACAGAACATGGGCGATCACCCGTCTCTGCCCGGTCATTTTCAGGCCGCTTTCCACACACAGGCGGGCAATGTGCGAATCATCCGGCACAGGGGAAGACGGGGCCTTCCGATTCCCTGGGCTAGCGCGTCTCTCGGCGATTTTCGTATCTGCGACCATATCTGCGGACTAGCCGAAAAACAGGCATCTTGTCCACTTCGTGGAGCCTGTTAGACTTTTCCTACCGCCAGGATGAAGAAACCGACGGCAGGAAAAAGCGACTCTCAGTCTTCGCGACGACGGCCGAGGCCGATCTTGCGGGCCAGAGAGGAGCGGTGGTTCGCGTAGTTCGGCGCAACCATCGGATATTCCGGCGGCAGACCCCAGCGCTCACGGTATTCCTGCGGCGTCATGTTATAGGCGGTCTTGAGGTGACGGCGCAGCAGCTTCAGCTTCTTACCGTCTTCCAGGCAGATGATGTAGTCCGGGAAAACCGACTTGCGCGGCGAAACAGCCGGCACAGGCTTTTCAACAGGAGCCTCTTCCGGAACGTTCACCGTTGCAAGAGAGTCATGAACGGACCGGATCAAAGCCGGAAGAGCGTCAGCCGGAATATCGTTGTTCGATACATAGGCCGTGACGATCTGCGCGGTCAGCTGATGCAGTTCGGGGGCATTTGTCTCTTGCGACATTGTAATTAAGTCCTTCATCCTTGAGCGAGTGAGCATGTAGCAGTCATAAATTGGCCAGTTCAAGCATAAAAAAAAGGAAATATGCGCGTGACAGAAAATGAAACATTTTTCATAGATATAACTGAAAAAAAATGTCCCATGACCACAGTATATGTCCGGGTGAAACTTGACACCATGACTTCCGGACAGAGACTTGAGATCCACCTTCGCGGAACAGAAACACGGAAGAATGTTTGCGCGTCGGTAAAGGCACTCGGCCACACAATTCTAGAAAATTCACCTGTTACTGGCAGCCAAAATCTTTACTACCTGACCGTTAAACATTGCTAGAAACAAGTACCAGGGCATCGCTTCCGTCCCTGTAATAAGCGCGACGGATCCCGGCTTTTACAAAAGCGCACTTCTCATACAGCGCAGCTGCCTGATTATTACAGACTGCTACCTCCAGAAATACTTTACCTTTACCCAGAACGTTCTGCACCAGAGCCTGTCCTATGCCGCGGCGCCGGAAATCCGGGTGTACGGCCAGGGTCAGGATTTCCGTCTCGTCCAGAATGGACCGTGTAAGAATGAAGCCGACGGGAACAGTGTCTATCACGGCAAGCGTCGCTTCAGTCCCTGAACCTGAAAGCAGGGCGGCAAATGAAGTTGCGTCCCAGACTTCTCCGCCGCGAAATGTGACTTCATGCAGCGCTGCAAGAAGCGACGCACATTCGATCCCCATGACGCGTAACTGAAAATCCTTTTCAGGACTGTTCACAGTGGCGCAGACCTCAGGCCGGCAGCGGGGGGCTTAGCTTCAGGAGGGTCGACATAGAGCGGCATCAACGGACCGGGCGTAACGCCCTGCGCCGCCTGCAGGATGCCCAGCGCATCAGGGGTCTCGCAGGGAAGCACTGGACAGGGCCAGTCGGTCTTTTCAGAAACAGCGTCACCCGTCACGCAGGCCCAGCCTGCGGGATCAAGATCGGCAGTCTGACTGGCGGTGACAGGACCATACGGCGGATCCACGAAAACCCGGCCACGACGGGCGATACTGACACAAACGGCGTCCGGACGGGCAAGCGTGGCACGGATGGCCGCACCGAGCGTGACGCCGATCGTGGGGCAGTTCCAGCCTGCCGCCAGTCCTGCTGCCAGCGACAGGGACGAGCGCAGGCCCGTGAACGAGCCCGGACCGATGACGGCGACGACGCGATCTGGGGGCGTGGTCCAGTTGCTCTGCGTCAGGAGGTCGCGGATGGCGGGGGCGAAATGTTCAGAAGCGCCACGACCGGCCATCAGTTTTTCTGCGACGACATGCCCGTCCTGAACAAGCGCCACCAGACTGGTCAGACCAGTACCGGCCCCTGCCCCGTTGAAAACAACTGTCCTTACAGACACAGACACGCTTCCCCGAAGTCCAGACGGGGCGCACGCGGTTCGGCATGATCGGGGGCGGGTTCGTTTTCTGCCGGATAGCCCAGCCCGACAAGGAAGTTCACGCGCCAGCCGGTGGCGTTCAACAGCGTGTCCTCGACCATGAAACAGTCAAAGCCGGACATCGGCATGGCGGACAGGCCCAGCATCCGGGCGGCCATGATGAGATAGGCACCTTCAAGCGTGCCGTTGCGAAACGCCGTTTCATCGGAAAGGCCCACATCAGCGGCAAACCAGTCGCGCAGGCCCTCCTGCGGGTTCAGCCGGGGCAGCGCCTCAAAAAACAGCGGATCATGGCAGACAACAGCCAGAACCGGAGCGGCCATGGCGCGAGCCACATTTCCCGGCGACAGCGCGGGGCGGATGCGCTCACGGGCATCCTGCGTCGTCAGGAAAACGAAACGACCCGGCGAGCAGTTACCGGATGTCGGCCCCAGCTTCACCAGATCGTACAGACGGCGCAGGACATCTTCCCCGACCGGGCGCGGCGAGAAACTGCGCGGCGTCCGGGCCTGCGTGAACAGGGCTTCCGCGCCCGGAACCGGGGCGCAATCAGGGGCTGTCTGGCCGTCCATGGTTCAGTCCTCGACCTGTTCGACCGAGACGACTTCGGGAACATAGTGCCGCAGCATGTTCTCAACGCCGTGCTTCAGGGTCGCGCGGGAGGACGGGCAGCCGGAGCATGCGCCCTGCATGGCCAGATAGACCACGCCGTCCTTGTAGCCGCGAAATGCGATGTCGCCGCCGTCACCGGCCACGGCAGGCCGCACGCGCGTGTCCAGCAGGTCCTGGATACGGCTGACGACTTCGGCATCCTCGGGAGCAACGTCATGTTCCGGAGCGGACTGCGTTCCCGAAAGAACCGGGCGGCCACTTTCGAAGAAGGTCGTGATCGTGCCCAGCACGATGGGCTTGAGATCGCCCCAGCTGATGTCGTCAGACTTCGTGACAGAGACGAAATCGCCGCCAAGAAAGACCCGGCGCACATTCGGCTGCCCGAACAGGGCGGTCGCCAGTTCCGAGCGTCCGAGAGCGACATCGGCATCACCGAAATCAACGGGCCGGGCATCGCCGGTCACGCTGCGGCCGGGAAGGAATTTCAGGGTAGCGGGATTGGGAGTGTCTTCGGTCTCGATGAACATCGTGGTCATGTCCTTGCGTTCCAGTCCGCCCTGACATGTGCCACTTCGCCCCAAGGTGCAAGTGTCGGGACTACATTGGTCCGACTTCCCGTGTTTTTACGGCAGGCCGGATGTTTTCAGACCTGCTCGCTCTGCCCCTCGGTTTTCCTTGCCGGAGAAGGGAGTCCACGGGGCAGGATGATGGTCGCGCGTAAGCCGCCATAGCCTCTCAAGGCATCTCCACGCCCCAGAACCAGAGAGCCGCCCTCGCGAGCGATTTCACGCTGAACGATTGCAAGCCCCAGGCCGATTCCCCCTGTGGTGCGCGAGCGCGACCCTTCCAGACGATAGAACGGGGTCAGGACGCGTTGGTATTCACTTTCGGGGATGCCGGGGCCACTGTCACTAATGGAGATCTCCAATGCGCCGTCCTCGCGGGTGCGGAGAGTGGCGAGGACATTGCCGCCGTAATTGATGGCGTTTTCGATCAGGTTTGACAGCACGCGCTTCATGGCGAGCGGACGGACATGAAGCAGAGCGCGGTCCGGCCCTTCGTAACGGGCCTCGTGCCCGCGATCAACATGATCATCCACGAGGGTTTCGAGCGTAGCGACGATATTGATGGTACGAGGCACTTCCGGATCATCGGCGCCAGCGAGATACGCCAGAATACCGTTCACCATGGCTTCCATTTCGTCCAGATCGGCCTCGATGGCGGCCTGTGCTTCGCCGTCACTGAGAAAGCCACAGCGCAGGCGCAGCCGGGTTAGAGGCGTCCGCAAGTCGTGAGAGACGGCTGCCAGCGCCTGTGTGCGATCATTGATGAGGCTCTGAATGCGGTCCTGCATAGCGTTGATGGCGTGGGCCAGCCCGCGGACTTCGGGCGGTCCGCGTTCGGCCAGCGGCACCCATTTCTCACTGGAGCCGATCCGGTCCGCCACCGAGACCAGGGCGCGGAGCGGCATACTGAGGCCGCGGATCAACATGGCCGCCGCAATGGCTACTGCGCCTGCTGCGATGGCGGCCGAAGCCAGACCACGCGTGACGCGGTGATGACCGAGCATGCCTGGTACACGGAAATGGATGTAGCTTCCATCCGGCAGGCGCTGAGAGCCCAGCACATCCGCACTTCCCGGCCCAAGCGTATACAGTTCCAGATGGGCCTGTTCGAGAATGGGATCGTCTGCGGTCAGACGCCTGACGAGCTGCGTAAGTGCAACCGGGTAGTGCCCCGGCAGCGCAGGCGTGATCGAGGCTGGCTGCCACGCCACGCTGAGCTCACTGCCCGAAAGCATGACGGCCAAAAAGGATCTCTGGCTGACGGGCGCTGCGGCGAGAACGCGAAGATCCGTACTCAGCGCCTCGCCCAGCTGGGCGATACGCACGTCATCAACAATGTAGGTCTCTGCCTGACCGTAGAAAATGGCATTCGTGAGGAACACCAGTGTCACTGCGACGGTCAGGACAACGCAGACGCGCCCGACCAGCCCCAGCGGCCACATCAGAATGCGATGCTGGATGTTCAGACCCGTTCAACCTCGGCCACGAAGATGTAACCCAGACCGCGCACCGTACGGATCAGCTGATCGGCGTCAGAGCCCAGTTTGCGGCGCAGACGGCTGACGAGAACGTCAATACTGCGGTCCGACACGTCGCCCAGACGGGTGCGTGACAGTTCCAGAAGCCGGTCACGGGCGATAACCCGCTGCGGATTGTCCAGAAAGCTCGTCAGCAGATCGTGCTCCGCGCCGGAAATATCGACGGTGGCTCCGGACGGGTCCGTCAGTTCGCGACGGCGCAGGTCGAGCGTCCAGCCTGCGAAACGCAGCGTCTCGCGACGCACACGCTCCTGCGGCGCACCGGTAGCGATGCCGCGGCGTAGCACCGCGCGCACACGCGCCAGAAGTTCGCGCTGGCCGAAGGGCTTGGGAACGTAGTCATCCGCGCCCGATTCGAGACCGTTTACGCGGTCGCGTTCCTCGCCACGAGCTGAAACCATGATGATCGGCACCTGGGCCGGCGAGGTTTCGTTCTCATGCGTGGCCCCCTGCCCGCTGCGCAGCGCGCGGCACAGTTCGATGCCGCTTTTGCCGGGCAGCATGATGTCCATGATGATGAGATCGACGGGGGCCACTTCAAGCGCAGCCCACATCTCGTCCCCGCAGGCAACGCCACGGGCACGGAAACCGCCGCCCTGGAGGGCACGAAGAATGAGGGTCCGCATGCCCGCATCATCTTCGACAACGAGGATACGGGCGGGGAGATCGGGGTCAGAAAGATTTGGCACCATGTCTTTTCCATAGTCTCCACAGGGTTGGCATCACAAGCAACAAATCCTGAAAACAACTGTTCCCGACACTTTAGCGCTCATGACGAAAAGAGATTAACATCGTACAGTACAACACATCACGGCCATGCCCGTTCTGCTGGCCCGTTTCATGCGTTCAGTCGGAGTCGCCCATGTCACGAGTTTCTCCCGGCGTCGTCAGTGGCGCCAATTATACGGCCTTGATCAAGGCCTGCCACGAAGGGGGCTATGCCCTTCCCGCCATCAATGTCGTCGGCACCGACAGCGTCAACGCGGTTCTGGAAGCGGCTGCCCGCAACGGATCGGACGTCATCATCCAGGTTTCCAACGGTGGGGCGCGTTTTTATGCGGGCGAAGGTCTGCCAGATGCCCATCGGGCCCGTGTGCTGGGCGCGGCGTCCATGGCGCGTCATGTCCATCTTCTGGCGAAGGAATACGGCATTGCCGTCATTCTCCATACCGACCACGCCGACCGCAAGCTGATCCCCTGGCTCGACGACCTCATTACGATGAGCGAGGACGAGTTCAAGGCGACCGGCAAGCCGCTGTTCACGTCCCATATGCTCGACCTTTCCACGGAACCGCTGGAAGAAAATCTTGCGACTTCAGCTTCCATGCTGAAGCGTCTGGCACCGCTGGGAATGGGGCTGGAAATCGAACTGGGCGTTACGGGTGGCGAGGAAGATGGCATCGGCCATGACCTCGAAGAAGGTGCGGACAACGCGCATCTCTACACGCAGCCAGAGGATGTGCTGAAAGCCTGGGAACTGCTCTCCCCGATCGGGACCGTGTCGATCGCTGCGTCCTTCGGCAATGTTCATGGTGTCTACAAACCGGGCAATGTGCAGCTTCGTCCCGAAATCCTGAAAAATTCGCAGGATGCCGTTCAGAAAGCGACGCAGAGCGGCCCCAAGCCGCTGCCACTGGTTTTCCATGGCGGATCGGGATCCACGATCGCGGAAATCGACGCTGCTGTGTCCTATGGCGTGTTCAAGATGAACCTCGATACCGACATCCAGTTCGCCTTCGCGCATGGCGTGGGCAGTTATGTTCTGGAACATCCGACGGCTTTCCAGCATCAGATCGATCCCGGCACCGACAAACCGATGAAGTCGCTCTACGATCCGCGCAAATGGCTGCGCGTGGGCGAGAAGTCCATTGTCGAACGCCTGGATGAAGCCTTCGAGATCCTGGGCTCCAAGGGCCGGTCCGTCGCCCGCACATCCTGACAGGACCAGCGTTCAGGAGGCTCCAGCCTCCTGAACAGGTTTGCCGGATTTCAGGGGTCGGGCGTGGCGGAAGCGAGCTGCGCCTTGGCTACGTCCCGGCTGTCGGGAAGTGCATCCTCCCAGCCACCGCCGAGCGCGTTGTAAAGGCGCGTCAGGTTCGTCGCCAGCGTGGCATCGCTGTTGGCGAGGTCAAGCTGGGCGGACTGGAGCTGCGCCTGTGCGTTCAGGACGTTCAGGTAGTTCGTCAAACCGCTGCGATACTGGCTCTGGGCCAGCATGAGCGCCTTGCTATTGTCGTTGACGGCGTTCTGTAGGCCCTGACGGTGAAGCTGCTCGTCACGATAGGCGATAAGCGCGTTATCCACGTCATGCCAGGCCTTGATGACCGTCTGCTGATAGGAAATAGCGGCCGCCTTCTGAGCGTATTTCTTCAACTCAAGCTGACCGTACAGACGACCGCCCTGAAAAATCGGCAAAGAGATGGACGGGCCGACATTCCACGCCCGCGCATTCCAGAAGCCCAGATCACGGAAGGACAGGGTCTGGAAGCCAAAATCGGCGTTGATCGTAACCTTTGGATAGAAATCCGCCGTGGCCTCGCCCACTTCGGCCACGGCACCGCGCAGACGGGCTTCGGCCTCGCGGATGTCCGGGCGGCGATGGGCCAGCTCGGACGGGAGGCCGACAGGCACCACCGGCGGGACGACCGGCACGCCGGCGTTCTTTTCCAGTTCAGTGTTGAGGCTCTCTGGCGGGGCGCCCAGAAGCAGGGCGAGCGCGTTCTCTTCCTGCGCCACGGCCTGTTCAAGCTGTGCTTCCTGACCCTGTGTATCATGCAGGCGGGCCTGTGCGGAATCCACATCCAGTTCCGTCACCAGACCGCCGCGATAGCGGTCCTGTGCGATGCTGGCGATCTGGGTCAGGACCTTGATATTGTCGCGCAGGATCTTCAGGCGCTGCTGGTCGCCACGCAGACTCATATAGCCATGCGCCATGTCGGCCTGCTGAGCAATAAGAATGGAGCGCCGCTCCTCGTCCGTAGCCTGAAGATCAGCTTTGGCGGCGTCATACTGGTGCGCGACACGGCCCCACAGGTCAATTTCATAGGTCGCATCAATCGCGCTACGCCACTGGTTCAGCAGCGGAACCGTAGCACCATCGGCCGCGCCCTGAAGAAGCGGACCGACCGAAGCTCCGGCAACGCTCCCTGCGGACTTTGCGATATTGCCGCCCACCCGGCTGATGATCTCCTGCATCTCCTTGGTGCTGTACTGGCTGCGCTGGTACGAGCCCGAAGCGCTCAGGGTCGGGAAGCGCTCAGCCCCGGCCATGATGAGCTGCGCGCGGCTCTGCGCCAGATTGGCAGTCGCAAGGCGGAAAGACAGGTTCTGGTTGACCAGACGGTCTTCCAGCGAGGTTAGTTCCGGATCGTGGAAGATCTGCCACCAGTGGCTGTCGGCCTTCATCTCGCTGACGATGCTGTCGGGCGCGCCGGCCGCATGATCAGCGTAATGTGCCGGCGACCAGGGCTTGGGCGCATGGTATTCAGGCCCCACCATGAGGCAGCCGGACAAGGTGAACAGGGCGCAGCCGCAAAGCAGCGCGCGGGAAGTGAAGGCTGCGCTCACAAAGAAACTCCTGAGGCGGAAATGATCTTGCGGTGACCGACCGGTTCGGTCAGCATGTCAGGAACTCGACCTGACGGATAGAAGGATCTCTCGCTCACATGACGGGCATCATGGACGACGGCCACGCGGGCAGCGCCGACCCTGGAGGATGCGCCAAGCGCGAACAGATCCTGAAAGGCGCGGGAACGGTCTTTCTGGCGGATGGCTACGAAGGGGCATCCATGTCCCGGATCGCGCAGGTGGCAGGCGTCTCCAAGGGAACGCTCTACAATCATTTTGATGGCAAGGCGTCCTTGTTCTCCGCGTTCTTCGAAGAACAGGTCCGCTGCCGTCTTACACCGATCGAGGCGCTTTCGCGCAGCGATGAACAATCCGTCCGCCTGACACTGATCCGGTTTGCGGAAATAGCGGTCCATATGCTGATTTCCCCGGTGGCGCTGGGGCTGTATCGCATCATCGTGGGCGAGGTCGAGAAATTTCCCAATCTGGCCGACACGTTCTGGCGGTATGGCTTCGACAGGAAGCTCAGCAACCTGACGGAATACCTGACGCGCATCGTGGACCGCGGTGAGCTGGACATCCCCGATCCGCGCCTGTCGGCCGAGCAGTTCATGCTCATGTGCCAGACCCGCATCGTACAGCGCCGCCGTTTCGGATTGCCGGTCGATGACAGCGATGCCGCCATTGCGACATTCGCGGCTTTCACCGCCGACAGCTTTATGAAGATCTACGAACCCCGCCATCAGTGACCGCCACCGGAGGCCTGGGCCTCCTTCTTGCCGTTGGGTGACAGCAGGAAGCACAGAGGCACCACGAACAGCGCGATCACGCCGATCCAGTCGAACACTTCGTTATAGGCCAACATGGAGACCTGCGAGGTAAACTCCTGAAAAAGCCGGTACATCGCGAAGCTGTGCGCCTGTGCCGGAGCCATGCCATGCGCCTGTGCGGCCTGCTGGACGGTAGCGATATAGCTGTTGAACTCCGGGTTCGCCGGGGTCATGTGGTCCGTCACATAGGTCTGATGCCGCTGCCGGGTCTCGATGATGGCAGCGGTGGCAAGCGAAATCGCCAGCGAGCCGACATAGTTCCGGGCCATCGAGAACAGGGCCGACGCATCGGAATTCAGCTCACGCGGCAGGGTCGAATAGGCGATCGTGGAGATCGGCACGAACAGGAAGGCCAGCGAGGCTGTCTGGCTGATGCGGTAGAACATCAGGTGCCTGAAATCCATCCCGGCATAGAGGTTCGATGCCTGGAACATGGCCATGCCCATCGCGAAGAACCCGAACGCGATGAGATAGCGCATCTGGATGAACTTCATCAGCCTGCCCACGATGGGAATCAGACAGATCACCGCGACACCGCCCGGAGCCAACAGCAGGCCGGATGTCGTCGCTGTGTAACCAAGAACCTGCTGAGCGAACTGCGGAACGATGATGGCCGAGGCATAAAGCGTCGCACCCACCATCGAAATCAGAAGCATCCCCGTCGCAAAGTTGCGGTCCTTGAGGACCGACAGGCGGACCAGCGGGTTCTTCGCATAGCACAGCCAGACGATTGCCCCGATGACGCCGATCGCCCCCAGAACGGCCATGCTGATAATGAACGGCGAGCCAAACCAGTCGTCATCCTCGCCACGATCACACATGACTTCGAGGCAGCCGAGACCCAGCGTAATCAAGCTGATGCCGACCACGTCCACCTTCTCGCGCCTCTTGCGTTCCCAGGGCGGATCCTCGACGAAGGCCGTCACGGCCATGACCGTCAGGATCCCGAAAGGCACGTTGACGAAGAAGATCCAGCGCCAGGAGAAATTATCCGTTAGGTAACCGCCCAGCATCGGACCGAGAACCGGGCCGACGATGGTGGCGATGGCGGTCAGACCGAACGCTGCCCCGCGCTTTTCGGGCGGGAAGGTGTCGAGAATAATGGACTGCTGGCTCGGTTGCAGGCCGCCTCCGAAGAAGCCCTGCATGAGCCGGAACACCACGAGCATGGGCAGCGACGTCGCCAGTCCGCACAGGAAGGACGAGACGGTAAACATCGTGATGCAAATGAGGAAGTAGCGCTTGCGGCCGAACAGGCGCGACAGCCAGCCCGAAATCGTCAGGACGATTCCGTTCGCCACCAGATAGGACGTGAGCGCCCAGGTGGCGTCATCGTACGAACTGCCGAGCGATCCCGCGATATGCGGCAGCGCCACGTTGACGATGGTGGTGTCCAGCACCTCCATGAAAGCCGCCAGCGTGACCGTGACGGCCACAAGCCAAGGATTGTGACTGGGTTTCCAGTCCTGATGCCCAGCAGTATCGCTCATTTCACATAGACCGTCGGCACGACAGACAAACCAAGGGCCAGCGGGATGTTCGGATCAAGGCCGCTGTCCAGCACAATCTTTACCGGGATACGCTGCACCGTCTTCACGAAGTTACCGGTCGCGTTTTCCGGGGGGAAGGCGCTGAAGGATTCACCCGAGCCGAGCTGGATGGAATCCACATGGCCATGCAGTTTGAGCTGCGGATAGGCATCGACCTCGATGTCCACCTTCTGACCCGGACGCATGTGGGTGAGCTGCGTTTCCTTGTAGTTCGCCACGACCCAGACCTCTGGCTCGACGATGGAGAACATCTGCTGACCGGTCTGCACGAAGTTGCCGCGCTCGACGTTACGCTGGGAAACCCAGCCATCATGCGGGGCGCGGACTTCCGTCCATTCAAGGTTCAGACGGGCCTGAGTCAGATCGGCATTAGCGGATGCGAGCGCGGCCTGTTCCTGCGTGACGCGAGCGTCCGCATTGGCCACGTTTTCCTTCACCGGCTCGGCCTGCGTCAGCTGACCCTGGGCCTGCAACACGCGGGCTTTCGCCTGATCCAGCGCCGCGCGGGCATAATCAATGTCCTGCTGCGAAGTGGCAGCGCGGGCCACCGAACGCTGGCGACGATAGTCGGCTTCGGCCTTCACAAGCTGCGCCTGCGCTGCGGCAAGGTTACCCTGCGCGGTGACGAGCTGTCCCGGGAAGTTCTTGTGCGCCACGGCCAGCATGAGCTGGTACGCATCGATATTGGCTTTCGCCTGAGAGACGGCGGCTTCGGCCTTCTTCAGGGACGCAGCATAATCGCGGCTGTCGATCCGCACGAGCAGGTCACCCGCATGGACGAACTGGTTGTCGTTCACCAGAAGCTGCGTAACGTAACCGTTGACGTGGGGCGCAATGGCGATCTTGCGACCAGCCGTGTAAGCGTCATCCGTCTCGATATTGTTGCGGGTCAGGAAAAGATAGGCCCCGATACCCACGAGCACCACAATCACCAGCAGAATCAGCGCGACACGGACAAGGGGATTGCGCTTTTTCTGCGGCTTTCCGTTCTTGTCGGATGTCGTGTCACCCTGCGCGTGATCGGCCTGATCGCCTTGCGCCATAATGTTTGTCTCGCTTTGAAAACAAGTCTGTCAGATCATGACCGGATGTGCTGTGGGGCGTGAAAACCCTCTACTGACCGATCGGTTCGGTCATCCATGGCATATCGTCTCATGGGCTTCAAGCTGGAAAAAACTGATCCGTTTCCATTCTCCGAGACGTGCCGCCCCCTACAACCCCGATTGATCCGGAAAGTTTCTCAGACGGCCGAGCCCCTCTACGAAGCGCTGCCGCTCGCCCTCACCCTGGGCCCCCTCCCCCAGCCGCAGCAACCAGGACGGATGGGCAAGCGCCAGACGCCGGACGGCATTTTCGCCAGTTCCCACGGTCCATGACGTCCCGCGAATATCCGACATCGCCATGCCCGGCCCGTCCAGCGCCCTGAGTGCCGTGGCCCCCAGCGATACGATGAGTTTCGGACGAATCAGCGCAATTTCCTGCTCCAGCCAGGGGCGGCAAGCCGCCACATGCCCTGCATCCGGGTTCTGATGGATGCGCCGACGCCCCTGAAGACGGAAACGGAAATGTTTGACGGCATTCGTCAAATACAGCGCACTACGATCGACCCCGGCCTCTCCGAGCGCCTCATGCAGAAGCTGTCCTGCCGGACCGACGAAAGGACGCCCTGCCAGATCCTCCTGATCGCCCGGCTGCTCTCCGACGACCATGATGCGTGCGTTGGCTAGCCCTTCCCCGACGACAGCCTGCGTCGCCGAACAGTGTAGCGGGCAGGACGTGCAGGTGCGGATCCGGGCCGCCAGTCCGTCAAGGCTCTCCGGCAGGTCAGGCAAGAATTCCACCGGACGCTCCTCACGGGACCGCAGCCGCTCATGAAAAGCCGGGGCGGGCTGGAGCTCCTGCTCGGCCATCGCCCGGACCCGCGCTTCCGCACCCGAGACAAGCTGCGGGATCAGGCGGGTTTCAGGCAGGTCTTTCCAATAACGGCCCGGCATTTCGCGGCGCATTGCTTTCGTACGGACGCGGGCGGGATTGAAAGTGGAGGCGTAATAGGTGTTCCACAGATCCCCGAACCCGTCGTCCAGTTCCGGCTGCTCACAGGCTTCCGCAGAGTAGGCAAGATCCTTGCCGTTCCAGCAGATCGAGCCACGCGGGGTAAGGATCATCCAGTCCATATCCGTGAAGCGCTTCGAAAAGAACGGGGCGATACGTTCAAGGATATGATGCTGCGGCTCGAACCATGCGAGAAAGCGTCGCCGCCCCTCCCCTTCATCCGATTGTACTGGCTGTTCGCGGAAGCGGACAAAAGCCATCATCTTGTGACAGTCCTGCCGGTTCTGCCTCACCATGATCCGGGCTTTGGCGATATCGGCGTCGGTCGCCACATCCAGGAGATGCGGATTGCCCTGCACCCGCCAGGCGATCCGGTAGGCGAGCGCGAACCGGCCGGGATCGGAATGGCACAGCATGTCCCGCAGCAGCGCAATACAGGACGCCCGCAATGTCACGGTTTTCGCAAAAGGGGCCGCCGTCAGCGCCTCCATCCCGTCGTCCGTGTCCGCGAGTTGTCCGAAAAGATCCGTCTCGCCACCCCGGATGCGCCAGTCGATGGCTTCGGGCGGGATTGCGCACTGCAATGCCGCGCGGGCCATCTCCCGCCAGGGCTCAAACGCGGCACTGTCCTCAACCATGAGGACGTAGCGCGTCACAGAAGGCTCATCTGCTGGGGCGCGGGGCTGAACAGGCTGCGCAGGTCATGCCGGTCGGTCAGGCGAGCGGGACTCCAGCCCGGCGTCTGCACGAAGGGACGCACCTTACGGATGGATACATTCAACCGTGCCAGATCCTCCAGCCGTACCGCCTGATGCCGCCGTGCCCTGAGAATGGCCGCCACGGCCTTCACCCCCAGCCCCGGCACCCGCAGCAGCATTTCTTTCGATGCCCGGTTCAAATCAACCGGAAACAGCGCCCGGTTATCCAGCGCCCAGGCCAGCTTGGGGTCCAACTCCAGATCGAGCATCCCATCCGCGCGACCGGCCGTCAGTTCTCCAAACGCAAACCCGTAGAACCGGAACAGCCAGTCAGCCTGATAAAGCCTGTGCTCACGCTGAAGCGGCGGGCTTTTCGCGGGCAGAAGGGCCGAGGCGTCGGGAATGGGGCTGAAGGCGGAATAATAGACGCGACGCAGCCCGTAAGAGCCATAAAGATTGGCGCTGCTGGCGAGAATATCCTGATCGGACGCGGCATCCGCCCCCACGATCATCTGTGTGCTCTGCCCCCCCGGCGAGAAGCGCTCCGCCCGGCGACCGGTATGGCTGCGGTCCTTACCCGCGTCGATCTTCAGGCGCATTTCCCCCATCGCCTGCCGGATACCGCTCGCCTTTTTCTGCGGCGCGTACTGTTCCAGCCCGGCGACGGTCGGCATTTCAACGTTAATCGACAGGCGATCCGCATAGCGCCCGGCTTCTTCCAGAAGACGCGGTGATGCGTCGGGGATGGTCTTGAGATGGATGTAGCCCCGGAATCCGTGTTTCAAACGTAGGTCCCGCGCCACCTGCACGAGCTGTTCCATCGTATGGTCGGACGAGCGGATGATGCCCGAAGACAGGAACAGCCCTTCGATGCAGTTGCGCCGGTAGAACTCCAGCGTCAGCCACACGACTTCCTCGGGCGTAAAGCGGGCACGCTCCACGTTCGAGGACGAGCGGTTGATGCAGTAGGCGCAGTCGTAGACGCAGAAGTTGGTCAGCAGAATTTTGAGCAGCGACACACAGCGCCCGTCCGGCGTGTACGCATGACAGATTCCGTTCCCGGTCGTGGAGCCAATGCCGCCGCTTTTGGCCGAATCCCTGCGCCCCGACCCGCTCGACGCGCAGGACGCATCGTATTTCGCCGCATCAGACAGAATCGCCAAGCGCTGGGAGAGGGATTTCTTCATACTGCGTTCTTATTTCGTTCCAGAGTCTGGAGCGCAAGAGAAAGCGTGAAATTAACCAGTTTTTCCCGATTTTTCGTTATTTTCGGAGGGCTTTTTTTAACGATCCGGATTCAGCTTCCGTTAACTACTCCCCCCTATCCTGAGGACGCAAACCTGCACCGACGGAGAACGAATTCAATGTCATTGTCAATTAATACAAATACTGCGGCAATGGCCGCACTCCAGAGCCTCAACCAGACGACGGCTGAGCTGACCCAGACCGAAAACGCGGTCTCCACGGGCAAGTCGGTCAACAGCGCGTCTGACAATCCCGCAATGTATTCCATTGCCCAGAACATGACCGCCCAGCTCTCGACACTGTCGGGCGTCTCCACAGGCCTTCAGTTCTCCGCTCAGGTGCTAAACACGGCGACGACGGGTCTGTCGAGTATCTCGGCTTCCCTGCAGTCCCTGGCAACCACGATCGGCACGAACACCACGGGCGTCGACGACTCGACCCTGAACACCGCCATCACGCAGACCCTGTCCGCCATCGACTCTGCTGCCACGGGCGCCAAGTTCGAAGGTGTAAACCTGCTGTCCGGCCAGACGGGCAACGGCACGAGCTACACAACCCTGTCCACCGCCATGGATGCACAGGGCACGATGTTCACGCAGAACGGCTTCAACGTGACATCCGCAGGCCTTGGCCTGTCCAACCTGAGCATGGATACGCAGGGCTCGCTGCTGGCACTGGGCAGCGATACGTCTGCAACTTCGACTGCCCTCGGAGCAAATCCAGCTATCCAGATGGAGAACGTTGCAGCAGCCGGAACGGGCGGCACTGTCAGTGCATCGAACCCGTCTGTCACCTACAACTTTATCGCGGACGACCAGTCTACTGCCGGGCAGGGCGACGCTCTGGGTGTGCTGAGCAAGGCAATCGGCGGGAGTGGTAGCGATTTCTCGCTCAATTCGGACGGCACCCTGGCGGATTCGGGCACGGTTACAATCACATCCCAAACCACAGCATCCGACGGGTCGATTACCTACTCGCTGAACAACGGCGACAGCATTGTCCAGTCCAAGGACGGCAATGGTAACTCCGTTTATACCGCCAACACGGCTTTCGACGCCAATGGAAACGTGACGAGTAAAACTGTCGTCACGGACGTCAATACGTCCGCCGCAACAAGTCTAAGCACCTCAAATGGTACATTAAGCGCAAAAAGCGTCAAAGAAGTCGACCTGATGACGCAGGCTATGGAATATCAGGGCTTCGGTGTCTCCCGTGACACCAGCAATGATCTGACCATCGCCGGCAATTCTATTGCTGCCACGAAGACCGTGATGGGCACAGTCACCTCCGGGGTCGTCGCCGCCGGAACAGCCGGAACCCCTGCGGGCTTCACTGGTACAGCCACAGCTGTCACTGGCGCGGCTGTTGTCAGCGCCGTCATTCAGGCTGCGATTTCGAGCGTGACACGCACCGCCTCTTCGATCGGTTATTCCAGCACGACGATTTCCAACCTTCAGACCACGACATCCAGCCTGTCCGACGCACTGACGACGGGTGTAGGCGCCCTGACGGACGCAGATCTGGCAGCGGAAAGCGCCAAGCTGACCTCGCTTCAGACGAAGCAGCAGCTGGCTGTTCAGTCGCTGTCGATTGCAAACTCGCAGTCTTCCACCCTGCTCAGCCTCTTCCGCGGCTGATCAGGCATCTGAAGGGTACCGGTTTTCTTTCCGGTGCCCTTCACGCCCCAGACCTTCCCCTGCCCATACGCAGGACTGCTTCAGTAGCCTGCTGCTTCATCCCGCAGCGGCTCCTGAAACAGTCTTTCCCGAAAGGAGTTTGCCGTCGTGACTTACGCATCCTCACAGTATCAGAAACAGTCCGGAAGCTACCTTTCTTCGCGGGAAGTCGAAATCATGGCGTTCCGGCACGTCAATATGCTTCTGACGCAGGCTTCCGATCACGAGGCAAAGGTCGCCGCTCTGGCGGCCAATCTGAAGCTTTGGAGCCTACTGTCCTTGAGCGTCGAGCGGGTCGACTGCCCTCTGCCGCCTGTTCTGCGCGACGATCTGATCAAGGTCGGATCCTGGTCGATGCGTTATTCCAATTCCGCCTTCAACGCGCCGAAGGATCTGCAGCCACTCATCGACATCAACAACGACATGATCGAAGGTTTGGTCGCAGCCCCGGTGCCTCAGAACGTGGCGCCCGCCATGGCCGGTGCCTATTCCACGGCCCCCACGAGATCCTCGCTGGAACTCGTGGGCTGAAATCCGGCACGACTGTCTGGTCCTACCATTTTCGGTGTTGATATGCCGCTTCAGGGCGCCGGCTTAGCCAAGCGCCCTTTTTCGTTCCCTGTTCGCGACAGGAGTGCAAGGCATTTTATGCCCCGCACTTTTCCGTAACCTCAGGGAGTAACGGCAATCCGGTTATCCGAGCGGTCGATATCCGGGATGACATGATCCGGGTCCAGCGTAACGGCCTTGAGGCCATCATGGGCCGGCAGTGAAACAACGATATCGCTGCTCTGGCGCCAGGCTTCCGTCGGGATACGAAGTTCTTCCGATTTGCCATCTGCATAATCGGCACGCAGGAGCACCGGAAGCGGGAGGGCTCCGTAATTGCGGACCTGTACGGTCACAGGCTTTCCGGCGTCATGATGGATGTCTCCCAGTGCATAATCAGGGGCAGCGTTGGTGAAGTACCAGCCACGCCAGAACCATCCCAGATCCTCGCCCGCTTCGCTGCTCATCAGACGAAAGAAATCGGACGGCGACGGGTGCTTGAACGACCATTCGGAAATATAGCGCCGGAAAGCTGCGTCGAACCGGACCGGGCCGAGGATCTGTTCGCGCAGGAGTTTCAGGCCATAGGCGCCTTTGAAATAGGTCACGCTGTGACGGTATTTTTCGGACACGCCGTCTGCGGCCGTCATGAGCACGGGCGCGTTCGGATCGGTAAGGACCGGGACGATATCCTGCGCGGGGTTACCGGTCTTGGGAGCGAATTCAGAATCGCGCTTGGGGGCAAACTCGCCGTTGTTGAAGTGGTCTGAGGCATACACGTCGATAAACGTGTTGAAGCCCTCGTCCATGAAGGCGTTGCGCCGTTCATCCGTGCCGACGATCATCGGGAACCAGCCGTGTCCCAGTTCATGCGTCGTAATCCAGAACAACTGCGGATCGCGATCGCTCATACCGTCAAAGACGATGCCCGGATATTCCATGCCCGCACCATGTCCGCCCAGATTGACGGCGTTCGGCCAAGGATATTCGAACCACTGCGACGAGAAATACTCGATGGCGTGTTTGACGTAATCCGTTGAGCGGTCCCAGCCATGCGGCCCGATCCCTTCACGCGGATAGACCGACATCGCAAGCCGGGGCACAGGGTGATAGTTCGACCAAGGCACAATCGGCGGCAGGTTGATCCGCGCGGCGTCCCAGACAAAAGCCGGCGAGGCCGCAAACGCTACATCGCGCGAGTTACGCATGGCGTAATGCCAGGTGACTTCACCGCTCTGCTTCAGGTGGCTTTTCGGATCGGTGATATCATCGAGCGTGCGGATCATGACGCGCGTGTCGCTCTGGGCCGCCTGCGCCAGACGGTTGCGCTCGGTGGGAGTCAGAACCTGTTCGGGATTAAGCAGCGCGCCGGACCCCACGAGCGTGTAATTCCAGGGCACGGTCACGCTGTAATCGAAGCTGCCATATTCCAGAAAGAACTCCTGCCCCAGATAAGGCAGCGTGTTCCAGCCACGGCGATCATCATAAACGCTCAGGCGCGGATACCACTGCGCGACTTCATAGATATCGCCTTCGCGTGTCGGCGTAACAGCCGTGCGGCCACCCCACGGACCGGGCAGCGTGTAATGCCAGTCGACCTTCACGAAGGCCACACCATGCGGATTGATCGTACGGGGGAGCGTAAGCTGCATCCGCGTGTCGGAGATCAGAGGCGTGACGTCCACTTCACGACCACCCTGAACGACCGAGACATGCTCGATCACAATGCCATCGGTATGATTGCCCGACATTATATGGCTGCCGGGGATCGCTCCGACCTCGCCCCGCGTATCGGCGCGATAGATGTTCTGATCGAGCTGAAGCCACAGAACGTCGAGCGCCTCGGGGCTGTTGTTGCTGTAGGTTATAGTTTCAGAACCGTGCAAGACGTGGGCCTGTGTGTCGATCCGTGAATGGATGACGTAATCCGTACGGTTCTGCCAGTATTGCGGGCCCGGAAGACCCGACCCCGAGCGATAGGCGTTTGGAGCATCAGGAAGGGTCAGGGGTGCGAAAACGGCTGCCGGATCGGCGAGCGTTTTCGCAGTAACGGTCTCGGGCAGCAAGGCAGCAGGAACGAGCATGCCTCCCAGCAGAGGAAGCAGAAAAAGGCGCACAGACATCCGGGGCGGACCCTCCGTTCGGTGGTTCGATGTTACCCCGTTATAATGTCGTCAAGCGCTCCCAGATAGGATGCCAGATCAACTTTCAGAGGCATCAGGTAGGCATTGTCGTTTTTCTCGCGGATAACATCCAGCATCCGGCGCGCAAAAGCGATATTGCCTTCCAGCGTCCCATCGTAGTCTCGCGGGAAGACCACATGGTTAACGCGCTCCCAGTAACGGCGGGATTTATCGCCCAGGACGGGAGAAATACCCCAAAACACCGTGTCGTCCTGCAACCAGTCCATGCAGGATTCGAGCATCGGAATGTCGAATAGCGGCTGGGTGAAGAACCCGCAGGCACCAGCATCGCGTTTACGGGCAATATCCTCGAGTTCCTGATACGGCGCGCGGCGATACGGGTCGAACACCGCATAGACCTTCAGATGCGGCGCTTCCCGGCAGTAACGTTCGATGATCTGGGCGGACGTGTTGGGATAGACCTTTCTATCACTTCCGGCTGGTGGCGGGTCGCCAGCGACGACGAGAATGGAGGTCAGTTCCGGACGGTCCGCGCCCGGCAACGGCGCACCCGGAGCGATATCGACGGCACGGATATGCGGGATGACCTCAAACGACGCCTGTTTCGTAAGCAGAGAGGCGGCATCGTAGCTACGAAGAGGGAATCGGATCAGGTCCGGAATATTTAACGTGCTAACCTGCGGCAGGACATCGCGTACGGTCTGCACATCCGCCAGCAGGGCCTCTGCCGAACGCGGAACCAGCTCAACCGAAACGCGGGTCATGAAGACGCGTCCGCAACCGCCTGCGTTGCACGGGCGGCCTGAAGCGTATTGTGCAGCAGACAGGCGATGGTCATGGGGCCAACACCGCCCGGAACCGGTGTGATGTGTCCGGCGACCGGCAGAGCCTCATCAAATACCACGTCGCCCACCAGGCGTGTCTTGCCATTTTCGGCCGGAACACGGGTGATGCCGACATCGATCACAGTCGCGCCCGGCTTGATCCAGTCACCGCGGACCAGACCGCTTTTCCCCGTCGCCACGACCAGGATGTCCGCTTCCCGGGCCAGTTCCTTTGTATTGCGGGTGTGGATATGGGCGACCGTGACCGTGCAATTCTCCTTGAGAAGGAGCTGTGCCATCGGCTTACCGACAAGGTTGGACGCACCAATCACTACGGCATGCTTGCCGGTCATGTCCTCATGGACGGATTTGAGCAGCATCAGGCAGCCCAGCGGCGTGCAGGGCACGATGCCATCGATCCCGAGCGACAGGCGGCCGGCATTGACCTCGCCCAGACCGTCCACGTCCTTGTGCGGCGCAATGGCGTTCGTCACTGCAACCGGGTCGATCTGGGCCGGGAGAGGAAGCTGAACCAGAATACCGTGGATCTTCGGATTGGCGTTGAGCTGGGCAATCAGGTCCAGCAGTTCATCCTGCGACGTGCTTTGCGGCAGCATGTGCATGAAGGAACGCATGCCCACGCGATGGGTCTGGATCGCCTTGTTCTTCACATAGACTTCAGAGGCCGGATCATTACCCACCAGAACAACGGCAAGACCAGGAATGGTATTGCCCTGTTCGACGAATTTTGCCACTTCACGACCCACCTGATCGGTCAGAGCGCGGGCGATGCCTTTGCCGTCAATGATCTTGCCATCAACGATCTGGGATGCCGGTTCGGAAGACTTCTCGGGGAACAACATGCTCATGGGCACTCCGGATGACAACTGGCAGTCAGTTCAGTTACGCTAACAAACAGGCCGTGACGGCCGCAGGAACTGAGGATGGTCTCGTGACCGACGAAATACGCAAGAACTTCGCCAGTGACAATGTTTCCCCCGCCTGCCCCGCCGTGATGGAGGCCATGATGCGCGCCAATGAGGGCAGCGTCGGATCCTATGGCGCCGATATCCTGAGCAGCACCCTCAATACGCGTTTCAGCGAGGTCTTCGAAGCAGAAGTCGCGGTTTTTCCCGTCGTGACGGGGACTGCGACCAATAGTTTGGCACTCTCCGCGCTTGTGGCACCCTATGGCGCGGTGCTGTGCGACCAGAGCGCGCATATCAGCAATGACGAGGGCGGGGCGCCGGAATTTTTCATGCATGGCGCCAAGCTTGTCACGCTGCCTTCCGCCGATGGCCGCATGGCGCCTGAAGCCCTGCAAACAGGTCTGCAGGTCAATGCACAGGGCGGAATTCTCAAGCCCCCCATCCAGGCGCTATCCCTGACGCAGGCCACAGAATGGGGCACGGTCTATGCCCTTAAGGATCTGGCGACGCTGTGCGACATCGCCCATGAGCAGGACCTGCCCGTCCATCTGGATGGCTCGCGGTTGAGCAATGCTATCGCGCATCTGGGCTGCACACCGGCCGAAGCGACATGGCAGGCCGGGGTGGATGTTCTGTCGTTCGGCGGCACGAAATGCGGGGCCATGGCGGCAGAAGCGGTCGTGTTTTTCGTCAATGACCGCACGCGCCCGGCGCTGAAAGATTTCGAGCGGCGCATCAAACGCAGCGGCCATCTGTGGTCCAAGGCGCGGTTCCTGAGCGCGCAGCTTCTGGCCCTGCTGGACAATGGGCTGTGGCTGAAGAACAGCGCACATGCCAACGCCATGGCTCAGCGGATCGTCGAAGGTTTGCGCCGTCACGCGGGCGCACAGCTTCCGTTCGAGACGCAGGGCAACGAAGTGTTCGTCATCCTGCCGGACCGGCTGGTCGAAGAACTGGAAGCGGCAGGATTTGGCTTCTATCGCTGGCCGACACCTGAGGGGGTGTCGGGCACGCTCATCCGTCTTGTGCCGAGCTTTTACACCCGGGAACAGGACGTTGACGCACTGCTTGCCGAAATCGCTGCCTGAATGATCAGCCTGTTCGACCTGTTCAAGATCGGGATCGGTCCGTCTTCTTCGCACACTGTCGGCCCCATGCGTGCGGCCGCACGTTTTGCCGACACCCTGCCCCATGCGGCGGAGGTGTCGCGTCTGCGCGTCACACTTTACGGCTCGCTCGCCTGGACGGCGCGGGGCCATGCGACGGACCGTGCCGTCATTCTTGGGCTGGCGGGCGAAAAGCCCGACACGATGGACCCGATGCTGGCAGACAGCATCGTGACCTCCGTGAACCAGACGCATCTGATCCCGTTCAAAGGGCATCCCACGCCCTTCGATCCGGAAACAGACATCGTCCTCGATACAAAGACCATCCCGCCGGTTCATCCCAACACGCTACAGTTCGAGGCGTTCGATGCCGAAGACCGTCTGCTGGCCTGTGCACGGTTCTGTTCGGTGGGTGGTGGGTTCATCGTCCCCGAACAGGCGACCGAAACCACGACCTATGCCCAGCCTGACATGCCTTATGACTTCACCAGCGGCGCGGAACTCCTGACCCGCACGCAGGAAACAGGGCTCGATATCGCGGGTGTGGTTCTGGCCAATGAAAACGTGCTGCGGCCGCGCGCCGAAGTCGAGGCGTATCTAGACCGGATCGTAGCCATAATGATGGACTGCGTGGACGCCGGACTGCACCGTTCAGGCACGCTGCCGGGACGGCTGAACGTGCGACGGCGGGCTGCTGCGCTGTACGAACGGCTGCAGGAACAAAGCCGCAGCAACCAGCCCGCCGCGCATGGGGTCATGGACTGGATCAGCCTGTTCGCTATCGCTGTGAATGAAGAAAACGCCGCTGGCGGGCGCGTCGTTACGGCACCAACCAACGGTGCTGCGGGCGTGATCCCGGCCGTGCTGCGTTATTACCGCGAGTTCTGCCCCGAATATTCGCTCGACGGGCAGCGACGGTTCCTGCTAACCGCGGCGGCCATTGGCGGACTGTTCAAGCTGAATGCGTCGATTTCAGGCGCGGAAGTCGGGTGTCAGGGCGAAGTCGGCGTTGCATCTTCAATGGCCGCTGCCGGACTTGCTGCAGCTCTGGGTGCCACACCGCTTCAGGTGGAGAATGCCGCCGAAATCGGGATGGAGCATCATCTGGGCATGACCTGCGACCCAGTGGCGGGGCTGGTGCAGATCCCTTGTATCGAGCGTAATGCTTTCGGGGCGATCAAGGCCGTCAACGCCGCGTCTCTCGCCATGCACGGGGATGGCGACCATCACGTTTCACTCGATCAGGTTATCCGCACAATGGCCGAGACGGGCCGCGACATGAACCACCGCTACAAGGAAACGTCCCTCGGCGGTCTGGCCGTCAATTTCCCCGAATGTTGAGGACGCTCAGGCCGCAGTCATGAACTGCGCGATGGCATCGGCCGCACGCTGGGACGCCCCCAGAAGCGGCTCGCCAAAGGTTTCGCGGAACAGCTTTTCTTGTACCGGACGGTAGAAAGCATGACGCTCCTGCGCGCGGGCGATGGCAGGCATGAGATCGTCGAGATCCTCCACCACGTCCCCTAACGTCCAGTGCAGAAAATACGGATCATCCCGCCACGGCAATTTGCGCGGGTTCAGGAAAACACAGGGGCGCGGAGTGCCCAGGAACTCGTACACCTGGCTGCTGACATCGCCGATATAGAGCGCAGCTTGAGACGTGTAGGTCATGTCCAGCATGGCAGACGATCCCGTATCGACCATGACTTCGGGGCTGCGCTGGCGTTTGAGTTGACGCTCGCGGATGCCGAAGCCCCTGTGGAAGGTCTTGATATGGGGCGCCACCACAAGATTGTAATCATTCTGGGCCTTAAAGCCCCGGATCAGCGGCATCATCCAGCCTGAAGCGGATGTCAGTTTGCGCTGGTAGTGCGGGTTGTACAGCGCGAACGGCTGTCCATTAGCGAACGAAATCGTCTTTTTCCGCTGCACCGCCTCGAATACATCGAATTTCGGATAACCGACCACCCGCGTGGTTTCCGGCCGCAGCAGACCCTTGTCCTGAAAATAATTTTCCACTTTCGGACCGGACACGAGCGTCAGATCGAATTCGCGGACGAGGTGCTCGTCATTGACGTAGCGGTCCCCGGCACCGTGCATGAGCAGGATGAGCTTCGGACCGGCAAGTCCCATCTCCTTCAGGACACCCGCCGTGTATTCCGTCGCCACCACCGCATCGTACCGGTTCAGCTCGGCAATGTTCTCGCGCAGCACCACGAGGCGTTCCTGATCGAGCCGCCTTGCGTGCTTCAGTAGACGGGCCTTGAGGGATTTGGGGAACGCTTTCAGCGGCAGAGCTGGCACGTCCAACGCCTGGCGGATGCGGGAGAGATGCTCCACCGTTTCCGGAAAGCTGTAATACTCCACCACGTCATGACCGGGAATTGCAGCAAGGGCGCTGGCGACGGAGGCCGTGTGATAGCACTGATACGGTTCAGCGATGTAGATAAAGGCGATTTTCATGACTGATGAGATGCGTCCTGCCTGAAAAAACAGGCTGAAACCTGCATTTTTTTGTGGTGTGGCCCTCAGAAAAAAACAGCTCGTTACCAGATCCCGTGTGCAGGAACTCTAGTAACGAAATGTGTAATAATTTCTTCATAATCCCTGACCACCCTCTGTCAAGAAACATCCGCCCCTCTGCGACACTACCCTGCTGCGTGACCACGCAGCATGGACAGTTTCGAGGCTTTGTGGTCAGTAAGGCCCGCATGTCCGGCGAGCGCTCCGTTTTCAGATCCATTTTCCGAAACGTCAGCGTGCTCACCCTCGGCCGCATCGCCAATGCACTGTGCAGCTTCATCTATATCGCCCTGGCTGTGCGGGCGCTGGGCCTGTCCGATTTCGGGCTTCTGATCCTGATCCATTCTCTGGCTTCGACCAGTTCGGTTCTGTCGCGGATGCAGTCCTGGCAGACGCTGATCCGTTTCGGCAGCGAGAGTTTCGGCAATGGCGATACGGATCTCCTGCATCGGGTGATCCATTTCTGCATCCGCCTTGACACGCTCTCGGCCACGTTCGCCATCGTGTTTGGACTGGTGGGCGTGCAAATCTACGGACACACTGCACACTGGTCCGCCCATGTGCGGTTTCTGGCGGACCTGTACATGTTCGTCAGTCCGCTGATGTATTCAGGCTGGGCGAACGGCATCCTGCGGATGGCGGGGAAATTCCATCTTGTCCCGATCATCGACAGCTGTGCGGCCCTTGCGAAGACGCTCGGTGTCATCATAGGCTATGTCCTCCACCTGAAGCTCGGATATTTCCTGTTCATCTGGGCGATGACGATCATCATCGATTACGGCTTCTATATCCATTACGCGCTGGATATCCTGCGCCGGAAGTTTAGCTTCCAGTACCTCCGGGCATTCCGGCACTGGCGCTGGCAGCTTCCGGGCATGTGGCAGTTCACACGCGCTGCCAGCGTCAACCAGACGCTGGGCAACATCTCGGGCCATGTGGCGACGCTGCTGGTCGGTAACGGGCTGGGACCGGCCGAGGCTGCCGTCTTCCGCGTCTGCCGCCAGATTGCGGACGGAATCGTCACCCCCGCACAGCTCATCTCGCCGGTGCTCTATCCCGAACTGGTCCGGATGCGGGACCGGCAGGACTGGCGCGGCCTCAAGCGCGTGACGTGGAAGATGTTTGGCGTTCTGAGCGGGCTTTCAGTCGCGCTTCTGCTGCTCTCGGCCTTCTTTGGCTCGACAATTTTCCGCTTCCTGCTGCATGTGCATGTACATCACACGTCGCTCTATATTTCCATTATGCTGCTGGCCGCGGTGTTCAGCCTGCTGGTCATTCCGCTGGAGCCGCTGCTGATTGTTGTGGGGCATGTGAAGTTCCTCATGAAGAACCGGACCGCCGTCATGGCAGTCTATTTCCCGGCGCTCTATGTCCTGACGCGGCATTTCGGTCTGGCGGGGGCCTGCCTGTCGACAGCAGCGTGCAATGCAACGATTCTGCTATCACAGATGCTAGGCGTTTGGTTCTTCCATGACCGGATCGGCAAGTCCTCCGAGCGTTAGGTTCTTCTCCCGGCCGTTATGGTCAATACAGGAGGTATCCAGCGCGGGGCTCATGGTGAAATATAGCATACCCCATGATCGCGGCTTCCACGAAAATCAGCTCCAGAACAAGCACGATATTTCCTACGTGTTGAAAGTGCCCTGAAACAGGTCTTGATTTTCCGTCGTCTCCGGATGCTGCCCATGCAATGGCACCCATCCGGCCCGCAAACATCGACAGAACAATGACGGCTGTTCCGCTCTGCCCTCGCTCGGCCGGAATACATTCCGAATTCGATCCGGGGTGCAAACATGAAAAAAGGCGGGAAGGTGTGACCCTTCCCGCCTTTTCAAGCGACTTGTCTGAACGCCGGTCTTACTGGGCGTCGTCGGAGCTGTCGTCGTCCGAGCCATTCGGGGAGACAGCCACAAATAGCTGCTGTCCGTCACGCAGGATCCGCAGAAGTGGCGGCTGCTTGCGGCCCAGCGCATCATGCACCTGAGCCACGACAGCCTTGGGCGACGGCGTGACGTGATTGCCGACGGCGACAATGATGTCGCCCGGACGGATGCCGGATTGATCAGCTGGGGAGCCCTGTACAACATCGGCCACGACCGCGCCCTGCACGCTGTCATCCAGGCCCAGTTCCTGACGTGCCCGCGGCGTTAGGGACGCAAGCGACACACCAAGCTTGCCCGCGCCGGACTGTGCGGTATCTGTCGCATTACCCGCAGCATGGTCCTGTGCGGACAGGTTGCCGACCGTGAAGTTCATGGTCATTGGTTTGCCGTCACGCAGAAGACCCAACGTCGCAGCGGTTCCCGGTGCGATGGAAACAACCTTCACTGCCAGATCATGGCCGTTCTTGATCGATTTACCGTTCAGCGTGGTAACGACATCCCCGCTCTTGATGCCGGCCTTCTCGGCGGGGCTCCCCTTGGAGACGGACGCTACCAGCGTTCCGCGCGGTGGTGCACCCGGTTCGGAAGACTTGAGGTTCAGCGCCTGCGCCATGGTCGGCGAGATGTCCTGCCCTTCAATACCAAGATAGCCGCGCGTGACATGTCCGGTCTTTTCAAGCTGGCTCACGACGGATTTCACGGTGTTGGACGGAATGGCGAACCCGATACCAATCGAGCCGCCGCCATTGGGCGAGATGATCATGGAGTTGATGCCCACGACCTTGCCATCCTGCGTGAACAGCGGGCCGCCGGAGTTGCCGTGATTGATCGGTGCATCGACCTGGATGAAGTCGTTATAGGCGCCCGAATGCAGGTCACGACCCAGCGCGGAGACGATACCCGCCGTCACCGTGCCACCCAGACCGTAGGGGTTGCCCACGGCGATAACCCACTCACCCGGCTGGACCTCATCGGAATCGCCCAGCTCGATGAATGGCAGCTTTCCGGTCGGTTTGACGCGCAGGAGGGCGACGTCCGTCTTCGGGTCACGGCCGATGATCTTGGCAGGCAGCGTCGTGCCGTCATCGAGCGTGACCGTCACCTTGGTCGCGCCGTTCACGACATGGTTGTTCGTCACAACATAACCGTCAGACGAGATAATGAATCCCGACCCGCGGGCCTCGACCGTGCGGTTCTGCTGCTGCTGCGGCATCATCTGGAACGGGAAGGGAAACGGGAACGGCATACCGCCGCCCTGCCCACCGCCACCCGGGCCGTTTTCCTCTTCCTCGGCCACATCCGCCTTGATGTGCGCCGTGATGGAAACGACCGCCGGCTTCACCTGCTTGACGAGATTGACGAAGTTGGGAAGCGCCTGAACACCTGTCTGCGGCTTGATGGCCCCGCTTGCGGCCGTCGTGGCACCCGCCTGAGTGGCGGTTGCAGGCGTGGTGTCCGCAAAAGCGAACGGGGCCGCGACCAGCATGGTGGTTGCAGCGAGAGCGGACAGGGACGTGCGAAAGCGTGTGGTCATATCAATCCCGACTTGTTGCAAAAACATCGTGGCTTATAGCGCTGAACTATGAACCCCGTTCCCGTTCCACAAGCTGGCCGCAGGGTGAAACATCCGTAAGTTCGTGACGGACTGTGAATTCAGCCTTCCACCGCGTCATTCTGCGATGGGTTTGCGGAGTTTGCGAAAGAAGTCTTTCAGAAGCCCGGATGCCTCGCGTTCACACACGCCGCCGATGACCTCGGGGCGGTGCAGACAGGACGGGCGCTCGAAAATGCGCGGCCCATGCTCCACCCCCCCGCCCTTGGGATCATAGGCCCCGAATACGACCCGCCCGATGCGGAAATGCACGATCGCCGCCGCACACATCGGACACGGCTCCAGCGTCACGACCAGCGTGCAGTCCGTCAGGCGTGGACTTTGCAGACATGCGGCGGCCTCACGCATCGCCAGAAGCTCGGCATGGGCAGAAGCGTCATGCGCCCCCTCCACATGATTGCGCGCCACCGCCAGAACGCGTCCGTCAGGTGCAAGCACAACCGCACCCACCGGCACTTCCCCACACGACGCAGCCTCCCGCGCGGCCTGGAGCGCCGTCTGCATTGCCGGACCGATATCCGTCTGAATCCTTGTCTGATCCTGAATCATGATGCGATGATGCGGCGCATGACCCTCCCCCGTCCATCCCCTTCGCATCGCGCGCCGCTGATCGGTCTGACGCTGGATCATGAACCCGGTGGGCCGGGGCAGTTCTCGCGCTACCCCTTCCATGCGCTGCGGGAAAACTACCTGACGGCCGTGAGCGATGCGGGCGGGATTCCGGTCTGCCTGGGTTACGGCTGCGACGCCGAGGCCCTGATGGCGCGGCTGGACGCACTGATCGTCACAGGAGGCGCATTCGACGTCGATCCGGCGCTGTATGACGAAGCACCCCATCCGCTGACCAACCCACGTCCGGCCCGGACCGCCGCCGAACTGGCGCTGCTCCGCGCCGCACTGGCACAGGGCAAGCCGGTTCTGGGCATCTGTGGCGGGATGCAGCTTCTGGCTGTGGAAGCAGGAGGGACGCTGATCCAGCATCTGCCGGAAGAGTTGCAACACGAACAGCCCAATCCCCGCCACGAGCCCGGCCATGACATCGACATCGTCCCCGGTACGAAACTCGCGCAGATCGTGGGGACGGGCCGCATGAGCGTGAACTCCTCGCATCATCAGGCCGTGCGCGACCCCGGACGGGCCAAAATCTGCGCTTATGCGCCAGATGGCACCATTGAGGCGATCGAACTTGATGGCCCCGGTTTCGCCATCGGCGTACAGTGGCACCCCGAATTCTCCCTCGACCCCGGCGACCGTCGCCTGTATGCGGCGCTTGTGGAGACTGCACGATGACCGACGACAACACCGAAAACACTGCCCCCGAGATGCACGAAACCGACATCTCCGGTTCCGAACCGGAAACCTCTGGCCCGAGAGGCGAGCGCATCGCCAAGGCGCTGGCCCGCGCCGGCGTGGCAAGCCGCCGCGATATCGAGCGTATGATCGAGGACGGACGCATCAAGCTGGGCGGACAGATCGTCACGCATCCGGCGACGTTCGTGCAGCCGGGCGACATTATGCTGGTGGACGGCAAGCCCGTGGACTCCCCCGAGCGCACGCGCCTGTGGCGGTATCACAAGCCCGACGGCCTGATGACGACCCACAAGGACCCCGAAGGCCGCAAAACCGTTTTCGACACACTGCCTGAAGGCCTCCCGCGCGTCATCAGCGTGGGGCGTCTTGATATCAATTCCGAAGGTCTGCTGCTGCTGACCAACGATGGTGAACTGGCCCGTCGTCTCGAACTTCCCGGCAATGCCTGGGTCCGCCGATATCGCGTGCGCGTATTCGGCGTCGTGGACGAAAAGCGTCTGGCCTCTCTGATCGACGGTTTCGAATACGAAGGCGTCCGCTATGGCTCCATCGAAGCGGCTCTGGACTCCAAGAAAGGCGACAACGCCTGGCTCACAGTCAGTCTGCGCGAGGGCAAGAACCGTGAGATCCGCCGCGTCATGGAAGGCCTGAACCTGCATGTCAGCCGCCTGATCCGCCTGTCCTATGGCCCGTTCCAGCTTGGATCGCTCAAGGCGCGTGAACTGGAGGAAGTTCCCGGCAAGACCCTGCGCGAGCAGGTGCCGGATCTTCCCGCACCAAAGCGTCAGCGGACGCGCTGATCCATGCGGATTGTTGGAGGAGACAACAAGGGTCGCGCCCTGACGGCACCGTCGGGAACCAGCACGCGCCCCACATCGGACCGTACGCGACAGGCGATTTTCGACATGCTCGCCCATGCCCCCTGGTACGGGCAGGTCGAGCTGGAAAAGGCCTCCGTGCTGGACTGCTACGCCGGAACTGGCGCGCTGGGCCTCGAAGCCCTGTCACGGGGGGCCGAAAAAGCCGCGTTCATCGAACGAGATCGCAGCGCGCTGGCGGCCCTGCGGATCAATCTGGGCATCTGCAAAGCCCGGGACCGTTCACGCGTGCTGAGTTGCAGCGTCACGCATCCGCCCAAGGCCACGGAGCCCTACACGCTGGTTTTCCTCGACCCGCCCTACGGCAAGGGCCTTGTCGAATCGGGCCTGCGGGCACTGGCGCGGAACGGCTGGCTGGCGCAGGGCGCGCTGATCGTGACCGAAACAGGCGCCACGGAAGAATTTACGCCCATCATGCCACCTTCCGAACACTTTATGCCCACATTGACGCCAGAAATCCTCTGCGAGCGCTGTTTTGGCGCAGCAAAGGTGACGATCTGGAAGCATTCCTCCACTTTTCCTTAATTTTCCCTCTGTATTCAGTACCCTGTCGGCTATAGTTCAGAGTGAATTTTACAAGCCGCAATCCAGAAAACCGACGGGGTGACGAGACTTGGCCGCGTTCAGCCGATCGACCAGTACAGTGCGCAACATCGTCCGCGACGCGCATGACCGGCACATGACACCGAAACTGCGAAGCGCCCTGCGCGCCCGCTGCATGGAGCTTCTCGGGCTGGTCCTGCTGATCTTCGCCGTGGCGGTCGGAATCGCGCTGTGGAGCTTCAATCCGCACGATCCGTCCTTCAACACCTCGACGGGAACGCAGCCGACGAACCTTCTGGGCCGCACAGGCGCAACCATTTCGGATGGGTTGATCCAGTGGCTCGGCCTCGGCAGCGGCATGCCGATCGTCATCCTGTTGGCATGGGCCTGGCGCATGGTCCGTCATCATGGCATGAGCCTGCCGATCCTGCGGATCGTGGCCGCCCTTGCTCTCCTGCCCGCCAGCGCCACGTTCATCGGCACGCTCCAGCTTCTCATTCCCGGCCTTGAGGTCGACTGGCCGACCGCCAGCGGTCTGGGCGGAGAAATGGGCGTTTCCTGTGCCCACCGCCTGCTCGATGCCGCCCATGCCGAAGCGGGGGCCGCCGGAAATGCGATTGCCGTTCTTCTCGTCCTGCTGCTGATGGGTCTGCTTCTGCCGCTCGCCATGGGTCTTGAAGCCCGCGAATGGCGCGCTCTGGGCAAGACGGCCGTGGTGTTAGGACGCCAGCCCTTCTCGCTCGCCAAGCGCATGAACGGCCCGCAGACATCCGACCATCGACCCGCGCCCGATCCGCGCCTTTATGAATTCCAGCCCAGCCCAGCCGGTGGGGCGCCGGCGGCGGATGCAGCGCCTCTGTCTTTCCTGCGCCGCAGCTTCGGCAAGAGCGATCCGCGCTCACGCCCCGAGCCGTTTGTGCCACAGAATACCGGCTGGATGCAGCCCCCCATGGACACGCAGGACGATCCCTACAGCCAACCAGCCGCAGAGACGCGCCCGGTCAGCCGGACGGAAGCCGCAGCTGCTCGTGCCCGCCAAATCACCGTCCCGGAAGAGGAAGACGCGCCTTCCAACCCCTATGCCGAGCGTCTGGCCCAGATCGCCCGCCAGCGCGACACGCCGCTACCGCCCGTGCGTCGTCAGATCGACGACGAAATGGACGAGGACCTGCCCCAGAGCAGCATCGACACCCCGCCTGAACCCGAACCGCAAAAGCGCGGCCTGTTCGGAATGCGCCGTCCGGAACGTCCGCCCGAGCCTGTCGCCCCGCGTCCCGCCGCGCCGCGCAATGCCGTGACGACAGGCTGGGAACTGCCCCCGCTCGCCCTGCTGAACCCGCCGCCGCCGCACGCCGTAACAGGGCCGTCGCAGGAGACGTTGCAGTCCAATGCGCGCCTGCTGGAGAGCGTTCTGGCCGATTATGGCGTGCAGGGCACGATCGGCGATATCCATGCTGGTCCAGTCGTCACGCTGTACGAACTCGAACCCGCACCGGGCATCCGTTCGTCCCGCGTGATCGGGCTCGCCGACGACGTGGCGCGCTCGCTTTCAGTTCTAAGCGTGCGTATCGCGACCGTACCGGGACGCAATGTCATCGGCATCGAGGTGCCCAACGCCAAGCGCGAGACGGTCTATTTCTCCGAACTGCTTCGCACGCCGGAATGGCAGAACGGAAACGGCCGCCTTCAGATCGCGCTCGGCAAGGATATCGCCGGCGTTCCGGTCTATACAGACCTTGCAAAAATGCCGCATCTGCTCGTTGCGGGTACGACGGGTTCGGGTAAGTCGGTCGGCGTGAATGCCATGATCCTGTCGCTGCTCTACCGGCTCAGCCCGGAAGAGTGCCGCCTGATCATGATCGACCCCAAGATCCTCGAACTGTCGATCTATGACGGGATTCCGCATCTCCTGACCCCGGTCGTGACGGAACCGACCAAGGCCGTCAGCGCGCTCAAATGGACCGTGCAGGAAATGGACCGCCGCTACCGCCTGATGGCGCAGCTTCAGGTCCGTAACATCAACGGCTACAACGAGCGCGTGAACCAGCTCCGCTCTTCGGGCGAGATGGTGACCAAGCGCGTCCAGACCGGCTTTGATCCCGAAACGGGCCGCCCGGTGTTTGACGAGCAGCAGGTCGCAACGGAAAACCTGCCCTATATTGTCGTCGTCATCGATGAGATGGCCGACCTGATGATGGTCGCGGGCAAGGAAATCGAGACAGCCGTACAACGTCTGGCCCAGAAGGCCCGTGCAGCCGGCATCCACGTCATCATGGCGACACAGCGGCCGTCCGTTGACGTCATCACCGGCACCATCAAAGCCAACTTCCCGACCCGCATTTCCTTTCAGGTCATCAGCAAGTTCGACAGCCGCACGATCCTTCAGGAACAGGGCGCCGAACAGCTTTTGGGCCAGGGTGACATGCTCTTCATGCAGGGCGGTGGCCGCATCACGCGTGTCCACGGCCCGTTCGTGGCGGATGAGGAAGTCGAAGCCGTGGTGGCGGATCTGCGCTCCAAGGGCGATCCGATCTATAACGATGATGTGGTATCCGGTCAGGATGACGACAGCGCGGGCGGCCTGACGGCAGGCGCCAGTTCGGGTGGTGACGGAGAAGGCAGCCTGTTCGATCAGGCCGTAGATATCGTGATGCGTGAAGGCCGTGCCTCCACGAGCTTCATCCAGCGTCATCTCTCGATCGGATACAACCGTGCGGCCAAGTTGATCGACCAGATGGAAAAGGAAGGCATCATCGGCGCCGCCAACCATGTAGGCAAACGCGAGATCCTGATCCGCCGCAAGGAAGAGCATGAAGACTGACCGGAAGGAGCGTATCCGGCGCGCAAAGGCCTCGCGCAATTCACACAAACCACGGCGCCTGCCTCAACAGGCCTCTTCCCTGGCCCCGGAAGGACCGCGTACCCCATTCCACCACGGCATGGACATTCCCGTCCTTCTGGAAACCCCTCGCTTCCTGATTCTGGACAAACCGGCCGGTCTAGCCGTGCATCCCGGTCCCTCCACGCAGGATTCCGTTGAGACACGGCTGCTCCCGCATCCGCGCGGGGGACCGTGGCTGGCGCATCGGCTGGACGCGGATACGTCCGGCTGCCTGCTGGTCGCGCGACGCAAGACAGCGTTGATCGAAGCGCAGAAGGCGTTTCAGGAACGGCAGGTCCGTAAGCTGTACTGGGCCGTCGTGATAGGCGATCTTCCGCAGGATAGTGGCGAGATCAACGCACCGCTTCTACGTCAGTCTAATGCCTCGGGCTGGAGGATGGCCGTTGATGCGAAGGGCGACGAAGCCCGCACGCGCTGGCGGATTCTGGGACGTGGCGAGGGTCTGTGCTGGCTGGAGCTGGAACTGCTCACCGGGAGGACGCATCAGGCGCGCATCCATTGCGCAGAACTGGGAACGCCAATCCTTGGCGATCCGCTTTATGGAGCGCCTGCTCCGGACGGCTCAGCCCTGCCAGGGCTGCATCTTCTGGCGCGCAGTCTGGAACTGAACCTGCCATCCGATGCGCTCAGCGCGCAGGCCCTGCCGCCGGAGTTCATGGCGACGAGCCTGCGGACGATGGGCTATGAAACCGATGCTCAGTCCTGAACAAGCTTCAGGGACCCGGCCACGCTGCGGACGATGATGTGATCGCGGCCATCGCCGACCTTGCCGGTGGCCGTAATCGTCCGGACCTCTTCTGAATTGCCGGATTCTTTCTCCCAGTTCCCCACCTGCACCGTAAGACCGAGGGACTGCTGGAGAGGGAGTGTCGCCTCTGAACGGCGCTGTTTCAGGCGGATGTCGAATGTTCCGCCAAAGCCATGCGGCAGATGGGTCGTCATATCACCGCTGATCGTGCCGATATCGATCGTGCGCATCTGGGAGGCAGCGTCGAGCATCAGGGTCATGTCTCCGCTGACACTGCGGATCATGATATCCCGGGCGGTGTGATCGAGAGTGCTCTCGCCGCTCATGGTGCGGATGGAGACGGCCCCGTCCGCGTGATCCAGCGTGACGTTTCCACTCGCGCTGCGAACCTCAACGGCTCCGGCGGCGTGCTCCACATCCAACGCACCGCTGACCGTATGAACGTTGAGCGGGCCGTGGGACTGCGTGACATGGATGTCACCGCTGACGGTCCGGACGAACAGGGCGCCGTCAGACGTCCCGACGGCGACATTTCCGCTGACAGTGGAGAATTTTCCGCCTTCGGGCAGGGTGGACTGAGAAATATCGTCCGAAATGGCGGATTGACTCAGCGGTGCCGCACAGACCGGAAAGACCAGTGCTGTCCCGAGGACAAAAACGGGAAGAGAGAACATGAAACGGATCATGGGATGGGTCTTTCCGGCTTCAGAACTGTGCAGAGGCAACGGGACGATTGAGCAGAGCGGCATGAACGCCGCGCGCAATCGCCCAAGCCGTAAGGATGCCCCAGGCGAGCGTCAGCCCCCATGGCACCACCATCAACACCAGTCCAAGACCGCCCGTGATGGTACCTAGACCCGCGACCATGAGATGGATCATCCCGATAACCGTCAGGGTCAGAACGCCGTACCAGAACATCCGGATCTGCCAGTCCAGCTGCGCGCGCTTCAGCCCCATCGCGGAGCGGCGGCCTGAATGCGCGATTATCACCCCGATCAGGGCGGTCACGCCCGTAAAGAAGCCTGCGATGTACAGGGCATAAACCAGCAGGACCAGATCGCGCCCTGCTTCAGTGTCGTAACCACGGCCGTAACGGTTTGCGGGTTCATACGGGGTATAGGAGGCGTACATGCGGGAAAGCTCCTCTGAGAAAAACTCGATAGCAACCCTGATGCATGAACCGTGCCAAAACCGATTTTACTGATGTTCTGTTAAAATCGGCCAGTTTGAAAACCAAAAAACTGGCGAATTACGCCAGTCCGACGACGAAATCTACTCGGCCAGAGCGCGGAAGCGTTCCGGCAGCGGGCCACGTCCGGCCAGAAAGCCCCTCAGGCCCACAACGAGCGCGACCAGCAGGACGATGTTCCAGGCCACGAAAATCCCAATCGGCAGCAGGAAGAGAAGCTGACCCGGACCTGAACTTCCCGGCGGTTGCGTCATGAAGCACGCCAGAAACAGAGCGGCCGAACCGATAATGAATGCCACATCATACCAGAACAGGCGCACCAGCCAGTTCAGATGTGTCCGTTCCATTCCGACACTTGATCCGCACAAAATATAGGCAAGGATCACACCCACCAAAAGGCTGATCCCCGTAAAGAAGCGGGCGATATAAAGCGCATAGACAAGCAGGACGCCGCCCTTGTTCACACTACGGCTGAAGTCACGGGAAGGTCTGGAGAATTCGCTCAAGCGCATTTCCTTAATGGAGGTTTAAACGAAAACGCCCGGCCAGAGGGGCCGGGCGCATGGTCACTCGATGGTGATACCCGGAAAACTCTAACGGCCCAGTTTGCGGAGTTTTACGCCCTGCATGAGCCGTTTTTCGATGACTGCAAGAGACATGCCCCGGGTCTCGGGGACGAACAGGATCGTCAGCAGCAGGAACAGCGCGTTCAGAACGGCGAAGAGCCAGAACGTGCCCGCCGTTCCCAGCGTCTGCATGAGCGTCAGGAAGCTGACACCCACCAGAAGATTTGTCATCCAGTTGGTAAAGGTCGAAATGGCAATCCCGAAATCACGTCCGACCAGCGGCTGGATTTCGGAACACAGGACCCATGTCAGCGGACCCGCCGACATGGCGAAGCCGGCGCAGAAGATCATCAGCAGGAAAACTGCCGCGATCTGCGAGGACTGCGTAGTCATGCCAGTCTGGAGCAGCATGGCCAGCATGCCCATGCCGAGAGCCATGACCGTGAAGCCCGCATAGAGGATCGGCTTACGGCCCCAGCGATCAACCAGCCCCACGGCCACGAAGGTCGCAAGCATGTTCACCAGACCAATGATGGCCGTACACCACATCTGCGACTGCGCATCGAAATGCGCCGCCGCGAGAATGTTGGGCGCGTAATACATGACGATATTGATGCCTGCGAGCTGCTGCATCATCTGCAACATGACTCCCAGCGCTACCGACCGCCGAAAGTTGGAGTTGGTGCGGAAGAGTTTGAAGCCTTCCTGTTTCGTATCGAGCTGCTCGCGGATTGCACGGATTTCCTTGGCAGCTTCCAGCGGATCTTCGCGCAGGTCGAGCAGGATCTGCCGCGCTTCCTTGTGACGTCCCTGCGCCATCAGCCAGCGCGGGCTGTAGGGCAGGAACAGCACGCCGATCAGGAACAGAATGGCCGGAATGCCCGCCACGCCAAACATCCAGCGCCAGTTACCGCTATAGGAAAAATACGTGTCGGACAGGAAGGCGATGAAAATGCCGACCGTCACCATGAGCTGATAGGTCGAGACCATCGCCCCGCGCGCATCTTCGCTGGCAATTTCAGACAGGTAGAGCGGGGCTGTGAAGGCGGAAATCCCGACCGCGATCCCCATGACCACCCGGAAGGAGATCATGGACGCAACAGACCAGCTCATGGCACAGCCGATCGTCCCGAGCACGAAGATCGCACCGCCGACAATCAGCGAATGTTTCCGCCCGAGTGCCTTGGACATCCAGCCTGCACTGAGCGCACCCACCGCCGCACCCGCCATCATGGAGCTGACGACCCATTCCAGAGCAATAATGGAAGCGTGGTATTCCTTTCCGAACAGGTCCAGTGCCCCTGCCACTACCCCGATATCAAGCCCGGACATGAGACCCGCCAACGCCGCGATCACGCCAATGGCGATAATTTTGAAGCGCGTTGCGTCAAAAATGGATGTGCTGCTGTCATCCTGCGGCGAAATGGTCCCTGTCATTCCGGGCTGATCATTCATAGGCCAGTGCGTTCCTCTTACTCAGTCACAAAATGACACCAATCTTTCATGGGGATGTCATATCCGTAACCTATAACACAAAACCGTTTACAGCGGGAGCGCATTGCGGAGTTCACCGACTGTGAACCCGTTCCAGTTCCGCATGGTCTGCGTGGCTGTTGCATCCAGAACGTCGCGGTCTGCGGCATCCCGACACAGCGTCTCGCCACCGAAGCGACGCAGCAGGGCGGACATTGCGACTTCTGCAGCACGGTTAGCGCCATCATCGGTCTTGATGGCCAGACCAAGGCCCAACTCCGGCAGGGAGGCGATCATCACGCCTTCTGCACCCATCTTTACAAAGGCCCGTGTGCCGAACCGGTCCATGATTTTCGTATCATAGCGCCCTGTCCCGGCGACCATGAACGGATTGGCCGCCACAGCCTCACGAAGACGTGTGGCCGCACGGAAACGCCCTTTGGACAGTCCGGTTCCCGCACCGAATTTTGCAAAACCTTTCGCGAGAGCTTTCAGAGGCACCGCATAAGTCGGCATGGAACAGCCATCCATACCACGATTGCTGTCGTCATGCGGCGTATCCATCATGGCGGCCAGCACATCCGTCACGCGACGCTGGATCTCGTGAGAGGGCTGGATATAGCCGGTTGGGTCGACGCCCTGATCGCAGGAGAGGCACACCATACCCGCATGTTTGCCGGAACAGTTATTGTGCAGCGAGCAGGCGTTTTGATGGGCAGCGGCCAGAGCGCGGCCCGCGGGTTCATAGGTCGGCCAGTGCGCTCCACATTCCAGGGCGCCGACATCCCGCCCCACGGAAGCAAGCATCGTAGCAGCCATTTCGGCATGGGCCTTTTCGCCGCCATGCGAGGCGCAGGCCAAAGCCAGCGCGTCACTGCTCAGTCCAAGACGGTCGGCCGCGCCACTTTCCACCAGTTCGATGGCCAACAGGGATTTAACGGTCGAGCGCGGGAAGACAGCAGCATCTACGTCACCGCAAGACCAGACCACACTACCATCAGCATCTACGACGACGGCCCGGCCCAGATGGTGGGATTCCACACATCCGCCGCGCGTGACCTCGGCCAGAAGGCCCGACTGTGCTGCCATTTGCTTGCTCCCCTGTTTCTTAATGATGTCTGTCATGACGTTTCTGGCCTGAGCACATAGCACGGACGACCGTCCTGACGATCTGGCATCAGCCAAGGCTGAATCAGGCGCCGCCGAACCTTCACGACCCCTAGCTCTCCCGCTGCCGAGATATCGGCAAGATCTTCCGCCAGGTGCACCGCGGTGCGGAAGACAAGGCCATCCCCCAGTGGCAGGGCATTATTCACGTAAGCCCGGGCAGTTTCGACATCCGTCAGATGATATAAAAACGCCTCCCCAGCCGGCGGCCGAAAACCGGCAGGACTGAGGAAACAGGCTTCAACATCCTCAGGACGCAGATGAGTGAGCGGAGGCACCCAGTTCAGGAGATCAGGCTGCTCTATCGAGGGTGCAGACGCACTGGATTGCGTGTTCTCTGAACGCGGTCTCCGCGATCTAGGCAAGGTTTCGAACGGTAGCGCCGGCGACGGAGAACGGCGACGGCTCATCCGCCTCAGCCTGCTGAGGTTTTCGGACGCCGCACTGGCGTGACACCAGCTTTCTGGCAGGCCGCACACAGGCCTTCAATTTCCACGGTCGCTGCTTCGGCCCGGAAGCCCATGCTCTGCGCAGCGTGGTTCAGCACTGGGGCGATGGCCTCCTGTTCCAGCTCCCAGGCACGGTCGCAGCCGCGGCAGATCAGAAACTGCGCACGGTGCATGCCTCCTTCGTCATGATGAACACAACCATGTGGACATTCCACGGCGTGCGAACAGCCGACAAAGGCGCTCAGCCGCTCCAGACGGTGGATCAGGCTGTTCTCAAGCAGGAACTCCAGAGCGCGGTAAACCGTAGGTGGCGCGGCTTTCGGATGAGCCGGGCGCAGTCTGGACAGAAGATCATAGGCGCCGGAAGGCTTTTCGCTCGACAGGATCAGACCCAGCACGAGGCGGCGTGTTTCCGTCAGGCGTTGTCCGTTGCGTTGGCACCATTCGGCCGTGCGGTCGAGACGTTCCGTGACTTCGGGCGAAAAGATGAGCGTGTCAGCGATGGCAGAAGAATCCGGCATAAACGTCAATATGGCATCCCCGCCCTGCTTTGCCGAGAGACCTCACCACAAACAGCCGTCAAGCCGCGAACTGACGCACCAGATCCTGAATCGCCTTCGGATCGCTTTCCAGCATGACCTGTCGGCGGAGCTGGTCGCAGTCTTCGAGCGTAAGAGTGCGGATCAGGCGTTTCACGCGCGGCAGAGAGGCGGAATTCATGGAAAAGGACCGCAGACCCATGCCAATCAGTAGCGCCACCACCCGGGGATCAGATGCCATCTCACCACAAACCGAGATCGGACGGCGCGCCCGCAGCGCTGAATCCACAGCCGCCTCAATCAGCCTCAACACACCGGGATGGAGCGGGCTGTAGCGATCCGCCACCATGGAATCGGCACGGTCCACGGCAAGCGTGTACATCGTCAGGTCATTGGTGCCGAGCGCCATGAAATCGGCGTGTCGGGCCAGCGTATCCACAGTAAGGGCCGCGGCCGGCGTCTCGACCATGATTCCCAGCGGGGGCACCGGGTCAGGGAGCGTGTGTCCCTTGCGCTTAAGGCGGCGTACCACCCGTTCATAAATCTCGCGAGCTTCCAAGATCTCGTCCGAAGACGTGACCATCGGTAACAGGATCCGCACTTGGCCGGGAGGCACGCCCTCTTCAGGCTCTGCGGCCCGAAGGATAGCCGCAAACTGCGTCTCCAGCACCTCCGGTACGCGGAGCAGAAGCCGCACGCCCCGCAGACCCAGCGCAGGATTGTCGCCATCTGCAACCTGCTCCGCCAGACCCAGTCTGCGCATGCAGGCACGCCCCTTCTCACCGCCCCAGTCCAGCACGCGGATCGTCACGGGACGCCCGTCCATGGCCTGAACGATGGCGCGATAGGTCTCCGTCTGACCGTCTTCGTCAGGCAAATCCTCACGTTCGCCAAACAGGAACTCGCTACGCAGCAGACCAATGCCTTTCGCGCCATTGCGCAGGAGCATCGGCATTTCCGCCGGGAGTTCCAGATTGGCTGAAAGCTCGATGTCCTCGCCGCTCTGAAGCTCGGCCGGAAGGCGCTTGAGGCGCCCGAAAGCCCGCTTTTCCTTGGCTTCGCGCTGCGCGGATTCCGCAGCCAGACGCAGCTCGCTCTCATTAGGAGAAAGCGTGACGGTGCCCAGATGCCCGTCCACGACCAGCATTTCGCCTTCCTGCACCTGCGCCATGAGGTTCGGCACAGCGAGAATGGCAGGAATGTCGAGCGCACGCAGCAGAATCGCCGTGTGATCTGCGCCGCCACCGCCCTGTGTGACGACGGCCGCGACCCGGGCCGGGTCGATCATGGCGACATCGGCCGGGCGCAGTTGCTCGGCAACCAGAACGGACCCCGGAGGCAGGCTGGAAAATGCGCGATAGGAAATGCCGGTCAGGTTTCGTACCAGACGACGACCAATTTCCTCAAACTCTCCCGCCAGACGCAGATTGGCGTCGGCTTCCTGCGTGTTGTTCTCGCGCGCCACGGCCTCGGCCATACGCGAGACCTGCAACGCCAGTTCATGCGTCACTTCTGACACAGCGGCTTCGGCGCAAAGTCCGTCGTCAGCAATCCGGCTACGGACCTGACGCAGCAGACGCGACGAGCCAAGCATCCGTTCATAGACCATCAGAAGAGAGGCAATTTCCTCGCGGCCCTCTTCCGGCAGCCCGACCAACCGGTCTCGCATCTTTTCAATCTGGTGCAGCGCCCGTGCGACCGCCTCATCCAGCCGGACGCCCTCGGCTTCCGGTCCGATGGCACTGTAGCGCTCGGTAATGTCGGGAAGGGGAAGTTCTTCAACACGCCCTGCCGGACCGAGCGCCATGCCCGGCGTGATGGCCTTGCCCTGAAGGAAAACACCTGAGCGCGTACTGCGGCGGGACGTACGAGGAGAGCGGCTGCGGGTCGATCGGGGCGGCGTTTCAGTCACGCTCGCCGAACCCGTCCGCGATCAGGGCCTGTAGCGCGTCGAGCGCTTCGGCAGCCTGCGGGCCATGGGCACGCAGCGTGACGTCCTGCCCTTCTCCCGCGCCCAGCATCATCAGCCCCATGATCGACAGGGCAGAGACAACATTGGTGCCATGGGCGATCGTGATCTCGGCGTCAAAACGCTCGGCCGTCGTGACGATTTTGGCAGCGGGACGGGCATGAAGGCCCAGATGATTGACGATGGTAACGGTACGCGGCGGAACAGAAAGGGTCGTGTCGCTCATTCAGGGAACCAATTCAATGAACCGGCAGCGTACAGGCACGCGGCCCGCCATGGAGACAGGGGTCGGGAAGCTGTGACGCCACGGCGATATACTTCCGCCCAGCCATTGTGGCCTTTTCCACGCAGCCTGCAAGGTCCAGATCCCGCCTTGTTTTCGCCAGCTTGACCAGCATGGGCACATTCACGCCCGACACGACCTCAATATGCCCTGGCTCCCGCAGGGAGAGCGCCAGATTGGACGGCGAGCTTCCGAAAATATCCGTCAACAGCAGCACTCCGTCCCCGGTATCGAGGCGTTGGAGCAGGCGCTCGGCGGCTGGCCGGAGAAGTGCCGGATCATCATCATCCGCCACGCCCACCACGCCGACCTGGGTCTGGGGTCCCACGACATGAACCAGCGTTTCCAGCAGGACATCCCCAAGGCGCCCATGCGTTACCAGCATCAGTCCGATCATACCGTTGTGTCCTGTGAAGGATCCTGGGGGGGAACGGCCCAGCGCCAGGACGCCAGCCCCTTGCGGGCGAGTTCGCGGTGCAGGACCATCATGGGCCCGACCGGTGCAGTTTTCGGGAGAATACGGGCCAGTTCTTCAACAATTGTCACCGAGCGGTGGCGACCGCCACTGCACCCGATGGCGATGGTCGCATATTTCTTGCCTTCAGCCACAAACCGGGGAAGCACAAGTTCCAACAGGCTCTGGATATGGCCGAAGAATGCGGGATAGGCTGGGTCCGACTTCACGTATTGCACAACTGCCTCATCCAGCCCGGTCATGGGCTGAAGCAGGGGATCATAATGGGGATTGCGCAGGAAGCGTGCATCAAAAACCATGTCCGCCTCGCGGGGCAGACCGGACGGATAGGCAAAGGACATCAGTGCAACCGTCAGCCCTTCACCACCTGCGCTGCCAAAGCGCGTCTCAATCAGCTGACGCAATTCCGGCGATGGCAGGTCAGATGTGTCGATAACGAGATCCGCGTTGGCCCGCAGCGGAGCCAGAAGAGCAGTCTCCTGTTCAATTCCTGGGAGGACCGTGCCGCTGGTGACCAGCGGATGGCGACGGCGCGTGGCGGTGAAGCGACGCAAAAGGATTTCGGGTTCGGCGGTGGCGTAAAGAAGCTGGACCGAGCAGTCCGGCAGAAGTCGGAGGCGTTCGAGCTCTTCCAGCACACGGGAGGCCTCGAACCCGCGACTGCGGACGTCGATCCCGATGGCCAGATTCTGCCCGGCCCGTGAGGCGAGCGCCTGGATCAGGTTCAGGGGTGGGTTATCCACGACCTCATGACCCAGATCTTCCAGAACCCGCAATATGGATGATTTTCCCGCCCCGGACAGACCCGTCACGATCAGGATCCGGCGGGAACCATGATCATATCCGGATATGGAGCCAGACTCGGGATGGTTCGCCGATGCCATGTGCCACACTCTAGCCGTTTTTCTTTTTGTACGGAACTATTTCGCATTTTCACGTTTTTGCAACATCGCCTCCAGCTCCCGCCACCCATTCATAAGGCCCGCAGCAGGCTTTGAGGGCGGCCCGGATCCGCGCCACCGTTCCCGGAAAACCGGGCTCCAGATACAGCATGACTGCTCCCGTCCACGGGTCCCGGCAGGGCTCTGGCAGACGGGTCTGCCCTTGGCCCAGACAGACCCGCAGACGCACCGTCGATTTTGTGACAAAGGATGTCTTAAGGATACCAACCCCCCGGACCTCAATCAGCCCCGCAAGGCGTTCGGGGGCGGACGCCACAGCACCATCCAGCAGGACCCGGTCATCCGCCACGAGATCGAAACCCGCATCCATCAGCCGCAGGGCCAGTTCGGATTTCCCCGATCCGGGTGGGCCGGAAATCAGTACGCCGTCTCCGTTCCACGCCACGCAACAGGCATGAACCGAGCCTTCAGGCAGTAAGGACAGGACGGACATGATGGATTGCGACCTCCACAGGAGCGGACTAAGACCTTGGGCCAGACAGGGGCATGATGGATCCCTGACATGGAGCAGGACCACGAACCCATGGGCGCATCCTCCCCTCGCCAGACCGTCACCGTACATGGAGACGAAGTCATCTGCACCGATTTCAGTGGCTTCGGTCCGGACGGGGACCGTCCCGGCCGGCTATCGGATGAATGTCAGGCAGCACTTTCCGCCATTTCCGAAGCTCTGGCCGATCATGGCCTCACCCTGGGCCATACCCGACACGTCGCCGCCATGATCCGCGAAGGGCAGACTTTTACTCATTGTCAGGCTGCCCTGAACGAGGCCCTGGCGACAGCAAAACCCGCGCTAACCCTGCGCATCGTGCAGCGTTTTCCCCTGCCCGAGCAACGCATCTCCCTTAGCTTGACCGCCGTTCCACATAAATAACAACAAAACACATTATTTTATGGCGTAAATGACCATTTTTATGGTTTTTTGGCTTTAGTCAGCTTTTACGAAATAGATTTAAGGCGCGAAAAATAAAAATTGGCACGCTTCATGCATTGAAGATTTCCAGACGCCATGAACGTCGGATTTCTCTTCAGGAGCTTCACGCCATGATCCGCTTTTCTTTCCTTCTGACCTGCGCCGTGTCTGCCAGCATTGCCCTGTCACTTCAGGCTGCTCAGGCCACCCCGACACAAGCCGAGACCACTCCGGCCAGCACCGCGCCGGCCAACACTGACAAGGTCAGCATGACAGTCAATCTGTCTTCGCTGGATCTTACGTCCCGGAGCGGCTGGGAAACGGCAACGCAGCAGGTTATTCAAGCCTCCCACGCCGTCTGCAACCAGCTTCAGGAAGAGAACTGGCCGTTCGCAGTCGACGTGACTGACTGCGAACAGGATGCTCTCTCCGATGCCCGGGTCAGTCTGGATAACCTGCGCGACCGACAGCGAGCCAGCCGCCGGAACGGGCATATCTTCCTCGCCCTGTCCGCCAGGAAGTAACCGTCATGGCCCGACATCTCCTCCTGGTGCTGGTCCTTGCTCTCCCCTTTGCGGCGACGCTCGTGCCAGGCGTGATCGACGGGCTGTCCTCGGAACCGGCCATCACCGTTCAGGCCCCGGCCAGACTGTCAACCTCAGGACGCACGGGGCAGCCGCACCACGAAGCAGGCGCCGCGGATCGTCCCGGACGCATCCATCCGGTTCTCCGCGAACAGACTGCCACGCAGGGCGTGAATGATCTGCCGGCTGATCGCGAGGCCGAGACCGGAATGCTGGCCGAAGTTTTCGGTCTGGGGCCGCTCTGAATAGAAACGGTCAAAAATGCTATCGAGCTTTCCGGGCGGAATGCCGGGGCCCTGATCAGTGATGGTGATTTCAACCACACTGCCGGTCCCGGGCCCCTCCCCGGCGATATCGCGCGCGCTGGCATGCAGGGCAATGATACCTTTTGGTGGTGAGAACGACACTGCATTGCCGATCAGGTTGCGCAGAACCTGCACCAAGCGATCTTCCACAGCCAGCGCCTTCAGTGGCGGATCCTGATCGCGGACATCGAGTCGGAGAACGGGATCGTTTTCCCGACGCGTTGTCTGGTGCATTTCAGCCAGAATAGAGAGCAGTGCCACAACAGAGACCGGCTCTGGACGTACGCGGGAAAGTTCAGCGTCGATACGGCTGGCGTCGGAAATGTCCGTAATCAGACGGTCCAGCCGTTTGACGTCACTGTTAATGATGCCAAGGAGCCGTTCGCGCCGTTCGGCGATCTGGATGCGCGGCAGGGTCTCGATGGCGGAACGGATAGACGAAAGCGGATTCTTGATTTCGTGGCTGACATCGGCGGCGAAGCGTTCGATGTCGTCCATCCGTGCCCAAAGCGCCAGCGCACTGCCCCGGAGCGAGCGAGCCAGAACGCCGATTTCATCACGCCTGGCCAAAAGCCGCTCGGGCACAAGGTCTTTGCGGCCATCCGTCTCGCGCATGTCGTTGGACGCACGCGCCAGCGTCAACAGCGGACGGGCAATCGTAAGCGACAGGTACCAGGACAGCAGAACCGTCACGAGCAGGGCTGCCAGAACCAGCGACAGGATCGAGGAGCGAACGGCGAAAAGCGTGCGGTCCACCTCGGGCGCATGACGTGTGAGCTGGATTTCGCCAACAGTCACACCATCGCGCACAACCGGTTCCACAACCGTCACGACAAGCTGGTGGTCCTTGGTGCGCCGGATGAAGGGCGGCAGTTCGGCTTGCGAATGAAGCGGCTGGGCGTCATGCGGGCCATCCATGGCGGTATCGTTGGTATCGAGCGTCACTTCCTCGCTGGACGTCAGCGGCAGAAGCGACAGCAACCAGTCGTAGAAACTTTCCAGAATATTATTCCGGGGCGGCTGCCACGCTCCTCCGTCGACCGGGTCAGGAGCGGCATGATCCTGTTTGCTGCGCGAGGCCGTGCGACTATCCACGACAAGCTTGCCGTCCGGGTCGAACAGCAGGGCGTGGGCGTTGGGACTCGGTTCGGTCAGACGGGCCAACAGGGGGCGGGCCTGCGCGACGTCCAGCTCCAGATTACCGCCGGGCGCCGGATGACCGGGCGCATGGGCGCTGACGCGAACGGCGGACTGGCCGAGTGCTCCGGCATAGATATGAGCCTGCTCGCGCAGGGCATTGACGTCAGTTTCCAGAAGGCCGTTCTGGAACTGGTCCAGAAACAGCAGCGTGACGGCCAGAAGGGCGAGCGGCAGGGCGTTGAGCAGCAGGATCCGCACCAGAAGCGGCGAAGCCAGACGCTTGCGCGACAGGGACATCTCCGATGCCTGACGGGGCCGCAGACGCTTCAGGGCCTTTGCGCCGATCCTCCGAAAGGCCTTACCCAGCCCCGCGCGCGCCAATTCGGCACGCCGACGCTCCCGACCCTGTTCGAGCCGGTCGGCGTCCAGCGCCTGACCTGTCGGGAAGGAGGCGGAGTCATCATTCACGCGCGCTTACTCGTCCCGGTAACGGTAACCGATACCGTAGAGCGTCTCGATCTGGTTGAACTCGTCGTCCACCTGGCGAAACTTCTTGCGGACGCGCTTGATATGGCTGTCGATCGTGCGGTCATCGACATAGATGTTGTCACCATAGGCAGCATCAATGAGTTGATCGCGCGACTTCACCATCCCCGGACGCAAGGCCAGAGCCTTGACCAACAGGAACTCCGTGACCGTGAGTGCAATATCCTGCCCGTCCCACAGACACTGATGGCGCGTCTCGTCCAGCGAGAGCTTGCCACGCACGATGGCGGAGCCGACGGCTGCCACACCCGTTGCCTCGGCCCGACTGGCATCCTGGCGGCGTAGCAAAGCGCGGATGCGCTCGATCAGAAGACGTTGGGAAAACGGCTTGGTGATGTAATCGTCCGCTCCCAGGCGCAGACCCATGAGCTGGTCCAGCTCCTCGTCCTTGGACGTCAGGAAAATCACCGGCAGATTCGAACGCGCACGCAGACGCTGGAGCAGTTCCATGCCGTCCATACGCGGCATCTTTACGTCCAGCACCGCAAGGCTGACGGGACGCGAGGTGATGCCCTGCAGTGCGCTTTCGCCATCAGTATAGGTATGAACGGTAAATCCTTCAGCTTCGAGCGTCATCTGGACGGACGCAAGAATGTTCCGGTCATCGTCCACCAGCGCAATGATCGGCGCGGCGGAGGCTCCGGACGGCGTCTGCGAGGCAGGCGCGGGCGGCGCGTAGGGGGTTCGGGGCGTCTCCATGAGGGGTCCGTCTGCTGAGAACTGTTGCGACTTTTTACCTATAACCCATGATCCATGATGGCGGAAAATAGGCTTTTCAATGACATGATGCGTCGTTATGCGATGGCACAACCCTTGTCTTTAGGACAATCAGCGTTATCTCCTGAAGACGAACGGGGCCGCATGATGGCCCGTCCCACCACAGAAGGTCGTGACATGACAGACCACAATGCCTCGCCGGAAACGGCCCACGACGTGCCTGAACAGGGCGTCGAGACCTCCGGCATCGACACTCCGGGCATGAACGAGACCGGCGGTGAAACGCTGGAAGAGACAACACCGGAAGCCCGGATCGAGGCTCTTGAAGCCGAAGTCGCAGAACTGAAGGACCGCTGGGTCCGTTCCGAAGCCGAAAGCCAGAACATCCGCACCCGCGCCAAGCGCGATATTGAGGATGCGCGCCAGTACGCCATCCAGAAATTCGCCCGTGACGTGGTTGAGGCTGCCGAGAACCTACAGCGCGGCCTGGCCTCCCTGCCTGCCAAGACGGAAGGTGAAGACGTCCTCATCACCAAGCTGCGTGAAGGAATCGAAGGGACTGAGCGGTCCTTCATCAACATTCTCGAACGCCATGGCATCACCTGCGAAGACCCGACCGGCAAGCCGTTCGACGCCAACCTGCATCAGGCCATGGCGGAACAGCCGTCCGACCAGCACCCGTCGGGCCATGTTATGCAGTCCTGGACGCCGGCATGGCTGCTCAAGGGCCGTCTGCTGAAGCCGGCTATGGTTGTGGTTGCCAAAGGTGGCGCACAGGCCGCACCGCAGGGCGTCGACAAGACGGTCTGATCCCTTCCCCGCGAAGGACCGGAATCCCACGTAGGGGATTTCTTTGCGGAACGCCTGCCGGAATGGTTGGCGTTCCGCAACACCCTGCTAAAGTCGGCTCATGAGTCGCATTCTTGTCATAAAGCTCGGCGCCTTGGGCGATTTCGTTCAGGCCTTTGGAGCTTTCGCGTCCATCCGGGCCGCTTTTCCGCACGCCACCTTTACTCTTCTGACCACTGCGCCTTTTGTGGATCTGGCCCAAGCCGCGCCATGGTTTGACAACATCCTGACGGATGAGCGCCCGTCGATGAGCAATCTGCCAGGACTGTGGCGGCTGTCACGGAAACTGCGCGGCTATGACCGGGTCTTCGATCTTCAGACGTCGGGACGTTCGAAAACCTATTTCCGCCTCGCCGGACAACCCGCGAACTGGTCCGGTATTTCAGAAGGCTGCTGCCATCCACATGGCAACCCTTCGCGCAATGACATGCACACGCTGGCCCGACTGGACGACCAGCTTCTTGATGCCGGCGTCACTCCCCTGCCCCGCAGTGTTCCGCGCTGGCTCAAAGGGCATGGACCCGAAATCGCAGCACCCTATGCCGTTCTGGTGCCGGGCGCAGCTCCTCATCGCCCCCAGAAACGCTGGCCCAGCGCCCGCTTTGCCGAAATCGCCAAAGCCCTTGTGGCAAAGGGAATCAGACCGGTTATCGTAGGAACACAGCCTGAAGCGCTGCTGGCGCAGGACATCCTGCGCACCTGTCCAGATGCCCTCGACCTGACGGGCCGGACCACGCTCGTAGAGCTGGCGGGCGTCCTGGATCGCGCGCATATCGTGATCGGCAATGACACCGGCCCGATGCATCTGGCCGCTGCGATGGACACGCCCTGCATCACGCTCTTCGGTCCTGACAGTGATCCACGCCTGACAGCCCCCCTCACGCCCACGGCAGGCCGAACGGATCTGCTCGTGGTGCCTGATCTGGCGATGCTGCCCTCTTCCCGCGTCGAGACCTGCATGGAGGCAATACTCTCCCGATGACCCGGGTACGCTGCGTCATGATGCAGAAGAACGAGGCGACACTGCTGGAGCCTTGGATTCTGTGGCACGCGGCGATTTTCGGTTTTTCAAATCTGACCGTCATCGACAATGGTTCAACCGATCCGGCCGTTCTGGACATCCAGACGCGGTATGAAGTCAAAGGGGTCCGGATCGTCCGGGATCGTGCGTCTCCCACGGATTTTCTGCACAAGGGAGACGTTATTGCCGGGATCATCCGGCAGTGGGACACTGAGAATGCCTGCGATTTTGCCGTGCCATTGGACTGCGACGAGTTCCTGACGGTCTTTCTGGACCAGCTTTCGCTCGATCCGGAAGTCATCCGGCGGCAGTTCGATTATCTGATACAGGAAAACGCTACCTTCATCACGGACCGGCTTCTACTGAACGTGCCGGAGGCTCCGGATTACTATCTGCCCCAGATTGTGCGGCGCGGTCTGTTCCGAGCGCAGACGATCGTCAGTCTGGACCGGGGGTTTCACAACCCGCAGAGCATCTACCCCAAGCGCTACGTCCGCACGCCGTTCGTGCATCTCCATCTGCACAATCGCCCAGACTATGAAGAAATCCGCCGTTTCGCGCGGCAGAAACTGGCTGCTGCGGAACGCGGCGAGACGCTGGAGCACCCTCAGGACGGGACGCATCTGCACTTCTACTTCCAAACAGGCGCCGCGGATTTTGCCGCCGGATATCGGCCCGTCCCGAATATCTATGCTCCCGTGATCGCAAATCGCCTGCGGGAGCTGGGGATTGATCCGGATATCCTGCTTGGAACCGGCGATACCATTCCGCGTCCGCCCCTCAACATTCCACCCGGCTTTGTCGCGCATCGGGCACGGGAGGACGGGCAGCAGCACGAATACCGGGTATTCGCTCCGGTTTTCTACGTCCAGAATAACCCGGATGTAGCGCAGGATGCCTATTATGGAATCTGGCCAATCATCCATTATCTTACCTGTGGATGGGATGAAGGCCGAGAGTCCGATCCCGGCAATGTTCCGCCGCTTATCCTTCAGATGGACAAAGTGACCTGAAAACGGACTGTCTGTCCGTCTGGGGGTTGCAGCGCAGCGGGGATTGAGGCCATTTACCGATTCGTTTTTCGGCAGAGCTATCTGCTGGTCCCACTTGCACAGGAGCGATCTCCATGCCCGCCATCACACTCCCCGACGGAAGCGTCCGCACATTCGGCGGGACGGTGACGGGCACGACGATCGCCGCCTCCATCGGACCGGGCCTCGCCAAGGCCGCTATGGCGATGGAAGTGGACGGCAAGCCCGTCGATATCAGCACCGAAATCAGCAGCGATGCGTCCGTGAAGTTCGTCACCCGCAAGGATGAGGACGCGCTGGAAATGATCCGCCATGACGCGGCGCATGTTCTGGCCGAAGCCGTGCAGTCCCTGTGGCCTGAAACACAGGTCACGATCGGGCCGAGCATCAAGGACGGGTTCTACTACGATTTCTCCCGCGAGAAGCCGTTCACCCCGGAAGACTTCCCTGCCATCGAAGAGAAAATGCGCGAGATCGTGGCGGCCAACACGCCGTTCGTCCGCGAAGTCTGGGATCGTGACGAAGCCATCCGCTTCTTCGAAGAAAAAGGCGAAGACTTCAAAGCCGAACTGATCCGCGACCTTCCGGAAGACGAGCAGATCTCGATTTATCGTCAAGGCGAATGGCTCGACCTGTGCCGTGGCCCGCATCTGCGTACCACTGGGGATGTCGGCACGGCGTTCAAGCTGATGCGCGTGGCCGGGGCCTACTGGCGTGGTGACCACCGCAACCCCATGCTGACCCGCATCTACGGCACCGCCTGGCGCGACAAGAAGGAGCTGGATGCCCATCTTCTGCGCCTTGAGGAAGCCGAAAAGCGCGACCATCGCCGCATCGGACGCGAGATGGACTTGTTTCACATTCAGGAAGAAGCCGTCGGGCAGATCTTCTGGCACAGCAAGGGCTGGCGCCTGTACACCGTCCTTCAGGACTACATGCGTCGTGCGCAGGAACGGAACAACTACGAGGAAGTCCGCACCCCGCAGCTCGTCGACCGCGCACTTTGGGAGGCTTCGGGCCACTGGGACAAGTATCGCGAGAACATGTTCATCGCGACCGTCGAGGACGAGGACAAAACGCTCGCGCTGAAGCCCATGAACTGCCCGTGCCACGTGCAGATCTTCCGCCATGGCCTGCGTTCCTATCGTGAACTACCGCTGCGGATGGCGGAATTCGGTGCATGCCACCGTTACGAGCCGTCAGGCGCTCTGCATGGCATCATGCGTGTCCGCGGCTTTACGCAGGACGACGCCCATATCTTCTGCACGGACGACCAGATTGCGGACGAGACCGCGAAGTTCGTGAAGATGCTGGCGGAGGTCTATTCCGACCTTGGATTCGATACCTTCCGCGTGAAGTTCTCCGATCGTCCGGAAACGCGTGCGGGCTCTGATGAAGTGTGGGACCGTGCGGAAGGCGCACTCAAGAAAGCCTGTGAGATCGCGGGCGTTGAGTACGAATACAATCCGGGTGAAGGCGCGTTCTACGGCCCGAAGCTGGAATTCGTGCTGACCGACGCCATCGGCCGTGACTGGCAGTGTGGCACGCTTCAAGTGGATTACGTTCTGCCAGAACGTCTGGATGCGTCTTACATCGGCGAGGACAGCAACCGTCACCGCCCGGTCATGCTGCATCGCGCGATTCTCGGCAGTTTCGAGCGCTTCATCGGCATCCTGATCGAGCAGTATGCTGGCAAGTTCCCGCTCTGGCTGGCGCCGACGCAGGTTGTCGTGGCGTCCATCGTCTCCGACGCTGGCGATTACGCCAACGAAGTGGCTGCGACACTAAAAGCCGCGGGACTCCAGGTCGAGACCGACACCCGCAGCGACAAGATCAACGCCAAGATCCGCGAACACAGCCTTGCGCGCGTTCCGGTCATCCTGGTCGTGGGGCGCCGCGAAGCCGAAGAGCGCAAGGTGGCCATGCGGCGTCTGGGAGGCGCGGCACAGGAGATCCTGTCCCTCGACGACGCCGTCGCAGCCCTTGCGAAAGAGGCACAGGCCCCCGACATCGCGCGCTTTGCAAAGGATTAAGCGTAATCCCCTTGCACCGGGCGTAAGGCAGGACTATGTGCAGAAGGAACGGGATCGGGAATGGCCGTATCCCGCCTTTCTTCGTGAAGGCGGATACTGGTGACCAGACCCGAACGAAACTGATGACAGGAGCTGACCATAGCTAGACCGCCGATGCAGGCCGCGCCCACCCGTGAAGGACCGCGCGTCAACGAGGAAATCCGTGTTCCGCAGGTTCGTCTGATTGACGAAGAAGGCGAAATGCAGGGCATCATGACGACCCGGGATGCCATGATGCGCGCTTTTTCGGTGGGTCTCGATCTGCTGGAAATCAGCCCGACCGCTGTTCCTCCTGTCGTGAAGATTCTCGACTACGGCAAGTTCAAGTATGAGCAGCAGAAGAAGAAGAACGAAGCCCGCAAGAAGCAGAAGGTCGTTGAGATCAAGGAAGTGAAGGTCCGTCCGGGTACGGGCGAGCATGATTTCCAGACGAAGCTCAAGGCCATTCACAGCTTTCTTAACGAAGGTGACAAGGTCAAAATTTCCCTGCGCTTCAAGGGCCGCGAAATGGCCCATCAGGAGCTTGGCATCAAGATGCTTGAGCGTATCCGCCAGGAAGTGGAAGAAAAGGCGAAGGTGGAGCAGATGCCCCGCCTTGAAAACCGCCAGATGCTGATGGTGATTGCACCCCGCTAAGGGATGCGTTCAGCCCGCACAAAAAAACCGGCCACCCTTTCGGGATCGGCCGTTTTTTTTGTGGCCCGTCCGTCAGGCGGCCTCGGCTTCGAGATTCGTCCGATAAAGCGCGACAAACTGCCGCAGCATTCCTGCGATCTGGGCGACCGGGGTTTCCCAGTTCCCCGAACGGGGCTGGCGAAAAATCCGCATGCTCGGATACCAGGGCGTCGTCGTAGCGGTTTCGCCCCAGCGCCAGCATGCATCGCTGCGTGAGATCATCCAGACTGGCAGGCCGAGTCCGCCAGCCAGATGCACAATGGACGTGTCTACACTAATCAGCAGGTCTACACCGTAAAGCCGGGCCGCTGTATCAGCGAAATCCGTGATCCCGTCTGTCACATCGATCACGGGCAGGTCCGTTTCGACAATCTGGTTTTTGGGCATGCCTAGCTGGAAACTAACGAAACGAATGCCACCCACCTCCATCAGGGGAGCGAGTTTCTCCAGAGGCACGCTCCGCCGGCGATCAACCTGCGTGGCAACAGGATCATGCGCCCTGGGATCACCGTTCCAGACAAGGCCGACAATCAGATCGGGCTGCGCCGTGGTTTCCGTCAGACTCTGGCGAAGAGCGCCTCCTTCCCCGATCTGCTCTTCGACGGGAACGGACAGGTACGGACAGTCAGGCGCTGTGGACGGCGTCATCTTCAGGCGGAATGGCAGGCCGACCATCGGGCAGTGCAGATCCAGATGCAGCGCAGGATCGAGCACCGAGACGATCTGATCGATCCCTTCCACCCGTTCCAGAAGCCTCACCAGCGGGATGGGCACCTGAACCACGACCGTCGCTCCGCGCGCCTTAAGCAGAGGCACGAAGCGGATGAACTGGAGTGTATCGCCATAGCCCTGTTCGTGATGGACCAGAATGGTCTTGCCGTTCAGGTCTTCCCCTTCCCATTGCGGGACAGTGAGGTCTGTGCGCGGGGTCTGGCAGCAGCGCCAGCGCCATTCATATTCCCGCCATCCGACGTCGAACTTTCCGGTTTTCAGGAGACTGACAGCACGCCCGAAACGACAAACGCCGTTTTCAGGAGCCAGTGCGATGGCCCTGTCATAATACGGCAGAGACTCCTCGCTTCGGCCAAGGCACTGCAGGGCGTGCGCAATATTGTTGATGGCCGGGACATGGTCAGGGAAAAGCGCGTCGCCGGTTACGGCATTCTCCAGGGCGTCATCGAACAGACCCCTGCGGGCCTGAACCAGACTGAGATCGATGTAATAAGGGGCCTCGGACGGCTTCTGCTGAATCGCGACTTTCAGCGCCCTCTCTGCACCGTCCAGATCTCCGGCTTCCAGACAGACAATGCCCAGACGATGCCAGATTCTCGGGGCGTGCACGTTCATGTGCAGGCTCTTGAGATAAAAGCTGCGCGCCTGCGGCCAGTCCCTGAAGCGTTCATAAAGACATCCTGCCAGAAACATGGAATGGGTATCCTGAGGCAGGGTCTGGATGCCTTCATGCAGCTTTTCGAGCGCAGACGGGATGTCACCTGCCTCACCAAGAGCGAGAATGTCCTGCGCCAGCAAACGGAAAGAGTTGGGCATGAAGGCTCCTTTTTTTTCCGTCGTAGCGGACGCCTCCTAAGAAACCCTTAAAATCCTCCAGCTTCCTGTCCTGATGTGCGGTTCAGCCTTCCAGTCTGCGGGTCAGACGCTGCAGAAACGGGCGGATGCGCAGGAATTTGCCGTACCCCCATTGCAAAACGGCCAGAACGATCGGATTGCGGGCTGCAAGACCCAGAGGACGCAGCAGGGGGATGGCCCGCCACATAGCGGCGAAGGCAGCGGCCCCTTCATAAAGACACCCGTCTTCCTCGGCATGGAACCGAGCCAGAAGGGTGTCCCGATCCAGCGGACAGCCCTTAGCCGACTCCAGATTAATGAAGCGGATGGCACCGCGTCGGTCCAGCCGCTTCATCAGCGCAATCTCTCGTCGGCAAAGCGGACATCCACCATCGAACCAGACCGTCACCACGATCCGCAAAATCCCGACTGGGGGAAGGTCATGGCGACAATTCGGCCTGCACGGAGACATTCACGCGAAGTGTCTGCTCGTCCGGACTGCGCTGGGGCGGGGCGGAATCGGCCATGCGGGCAGCCATGAGCATCACGGGACGGGGGCCAGATTCCTGATAGGAAATGCGAACTTCCTTGAGGCGCGCAAGGCGCAGACCCAAGGTCTGCGCACTCTGTTCAGCCTGGGAACGAACCTTTTTGAGGGCTTCCGTGCGGGCTTCCTGAAGCAGGCGGTCGCGGGTAGCATCATCGAGCGACCAGTCAAGCCCTTCCAGCATCAGGGACTGGGACTGAAGCTGCCCGGCCAGACCAAGCAGCCGCACCGAATCCTGCCCGCTGAGCTCGAGCTCCTGCCGGGCCGTCCAGCTTTTGGGGCCATGTTCGGGCGTGTTTTCGTAAATGGAGTATCCCCCCGCCTTCGCCACGATTCCGTCCTGACCACCCGCCAGCTTCATGGCAGCAGCCATCCGGGTGTTCACGTCCTTCTGGGCGGTAGCGGCGGACGGGCTGTCGGACCGGACGGAGAGACGGACCGTCAATTCCGTTGGAACCGCATGGGCCTGCCCCATAACGCTGAAGTCAAGCTGAGTGGTATTCTGCTGCATATCGGCTGCCTGTGCGGTGGAGAATACGCCTGTTCCGGGCAGCATGCCTGGAGAGAAGGCCAGAGCAGCCGCCAGAAGCAGAAGAGGCCGGGTCAGAGAAAAACGGATCATCAGGTCTCCTGAGGACAGGTGTCGAGGGCCGTCCGAAATGCCGTCAGCGCGGTTCCGGAGCGTGTTTCAACAGAACCAACGCCCGACGCAGGCGTTCGATCCCCGCCCGGATATGACCCTGCGCGCAGAGAAGGTCTCCCTGCGCGCGCAGATGGCGGGCGTCTTCCATGATTCCCAGCGGGATGGCGGCGGGAGGAGCGACCAGCCGGGTATCCACGTTTTTACGCAAGCGGGCGCAGTACTCCGCGTTTTCAGAGGTCACCGGGATGGCATCGTCCGAATGTCCTGCCGGCAGGTGCTGCACCGGACGCAAAACCGGCGACGCAGCCAGACAGCCGAGCAGACAGAAGGCCGGAAGAACGGTCGGTGAAGGCAGGGAGAAGCGCATCACGGATTGTTTAGCCCATTCCAGCTTAGCGCAGAGTGGGGCGCGGATGAAACTTCCGTCATGCCTTTCGGGGCGCGGCTGGCACGACCGGGAGCAGGAGTATCGCGGACAGGCCAGGTTGCCGTTCGCCAGCCCTGAGTTCCAACACGCCGCCATGCAAGCTCATCACAGCCTGCACCAGCGAGAGGCCAAGCCCGGCACCGGGTGTATTGCGGGCCGTTTCGGCACGAAAAAAACGCTCCGAGGCACGGCTCAGATCGTCCTCGCTCATGCCTGGACCCTGATCGGCAACGGTGACGGCCAGACGCTCGCCCTGCATGTCCACCGAAAGAGTGATTGTGGTTCCGGGGGGGGCGAACTTAATAGCGTTGTCCAGCAGGTTAGCGACAGCCTGTTGCAGCAGGTGTGGATCGCCATTGACCGGCTGTGTCGCCCCTGCCCTGAAATCCAGATGCAAACCCGCATCCTCGACAGAGGCCTCGTAAAGTTCGCTCAATCCTTCCAACAACGGACGGATGTCTAACACCGTGAAGGCTGCTCGTCTGGCCCCGGCTTCGAGCTGGGCGATTCTCAGCAGGGCCTCGAAAATCGACGTCACCCGGTCGAGATCCATGACCGCACGGTCAATGGCAGCGTGAAGCTCCTCAGCAGATGTAGCGGTGCGGTTGGCGTCTTCCAGACGCGCGCGGGCACGGGCGATCGGAGTGCGCAAATCGTGCGCGATGGCGTTTGAGACCTGTTTCACGCCATCCATCAGGCGATTGATCCGCTCGAGCATGGTATTGACAGTCTGGCCCACCAGATCCGTCTCGTTACCGGTCAGAGGGATGCGTTGGCTAAGATCGCCCTGTGCGACGGCAGCCGTAGTCCGGGCGATAGAACGAACGACCTGCCAGAAAATGCGCCGGATCGCCAGCGCGCCACCGGCGGCCAGCAATGTCACCATGATCCAGGCCCAGATCAGCGTATCGGTCAGGACGTGACGAACGAGCTGTCGCCCGCGGACGTCACGCCCGACGATCATCCGGAAGCCATGCGTCAGAGGATAGGCGTGCATCTTGGCATTGGTGCGGAAACCGTCGCGCTTGATGGCCAGTTCGTAAAACGTGTCCAGCCGGGTGATGACGACCGGCCAGCCCGGCAGGTTGCCGGCGAATTTTCGGCCATCCGGGCCGACCAGAAGATACAGCTCATCATCATCAACGTTCTGGTCCAGCCGGTCCTGAATGGCGAGGCTGAGCGCGGACGGGCCTCCCTGAGCCCAGCGATGGGAGAGATCGGCGGCATCGACCTGCACCGCGAGCTCCACCTGACGGTCGAGCTGGCCGGTCGTGTTCCACCATATAAAGGACAGGAATACTCCGGCCGAAATCACGAACACCAGCCCGTAAGCCAGGGCAAAGTTCAGCCCAGCCGAGCGAATGGGCCAGCGCAGGCGCCGTTTCAGGAGCAGCCAGAAACAGCGGACCTTACGCAGCATCAACAACAATCAGTCCGCCCGCAGGATGTAGCCCGCATTGCGGATCGTGTGGATCATGGGCTTGTCGAACGGCTTGTCCACCTTCTGGCGCAGGCGCGAGACATGCACGTCGATCACGTTGGTCTGCGGGTCGAAATGATAGTCCCACACGCGCTCGAGCAGCATGGTGCGGGTCACGACCTGTCCGGCATGACGGATCAGGAATTCCAGCAGACGGAACTCGCGCGGCTGAAGATCAATCTTCTCGCCGCCCCGTTTGACGGTGCGCGACAGGAGGTCCATTTCCAGATCGCCCACCACAAGCCGCGTCTGCGGCGCGCTTTCGGGGCGACCACGACGCCCCAGCGCCTCGACACGCGCCAGAAGTTCGGAAAAGGCGAAAGGCTTGGTCATGTAGTCGTCGCCGCCAGCCTTGAGACCAGCCACACGTTCGTCCACATCCGCCAGCGCCGAGAGCAGCAGGACTGGCGTTACGTTCTTCTGCCCTCGCAGGGTTTCCAGAATCCGCAGCCCGTCAATACCGCCAGGCAGCATCCGGTCCAGAATCACGACGTCATAATTCTCACTGACGGCCAGAAACAGGCCGTCCTTGCCGTTATCCGCCTCGTCCACGACATGCCCGGCCTCCCGCAGGCCCTTGAGTACAAAAGCACGAACAGTCAGATCGTCTTCGACCAGCAGGATACGCATCGTTGTCTTTCTTCCTTCCGAACGCAGTCTTGCCGTTCCTGTGCGAAAGAATACCGACTTGAGAGACGCCGTCAAAGACGAGTCCTACAGACAGGCGCGCCTAGCGGGGAATTGCGTTGTCAAAATCATCCTGCTGGGCATCGCGCAGGGAGGACGCGCTGATCGGCCCCCATGAAAACGGAGACGCTTCCGAAAGCCCGTCACGATAACCGCTTTGCCCCTGTGACGCCGGAACGGAGCTGCATCCGGTAAACCCGGCCAGCAGGAGCAGACCACACAGGCAAAGGCGAACTGACCTGCGGGGTGGCTCAGTCATCCGCATCCTGCGGACGCGGACCGATATGGATGGGCAGAGTCAGAGACTGTTTGCCGCGCTGGATCCGGAAACTCAGAACCACGCCCGGACGAGCAGCCGCGATGCTGCGCAGGAGCATCCGTGCACTGGTGACGGGAACATTATCCACCTGGGTCACGATATCGCCAGACCGTAGACCGCCTTTCTGGGCCGGGCCACCATTATCGACACCGGCAATACCGATCGCCGTGTCGCCATCATCCAGCGTAATGCCGAGCCAGCCATGTTCGGCATGGCCCGTCGCCTCGATTTCCGCGACGATCGGGGCCACAATTTCAGACGGAATCCCGAATCCGATCCCGACCGACCCGCCCGCAGGCGTCACGATAGCGGCATTCACAGCCACGACCTGCCCGCGCATGTTGAAGGCTGGACCGCCCGAATTACCGGGATTGATCGGCGCATCGAGCTGGATGAAATCGTCGAGCGAACCAATCCCCAGATCACGCCCGACCGCCGAGACAATGCCCGCTGTCACGGATGACCCGAACCCGAACGGATTGCCTGCGACGAGAATCCAATCCCCAATGTCGGTCTGCTGACTGTCGCCCCAGGTGACGTGCGGAAGCGGCTCGGGGCTGTCGACCTTGATGACCGCGATATCCGTCAACGGATCGGCACCCAGAAGACGCGCCGGCATTTCATGCCCGTTGGACAGCGAAACCACCACTTTGTCCGCCCCCCCCACGACATGACGGTTGGTCACGATGATTCCGGACGGATCAACGATAAAACCCGATCCTGCGCCGACCATTTCTTCCTGCTGGCGTTTCATCCGGTCCCGGTAACGCTTTTCCAGCGGAGTGCCGCGGATCTGTGGCGGGGTATGATCGTGTCCGTCCGGGCTGTTCTGGGTGATGGCGATGTTGACCACGGCCGGGATCACCTGCCGCACCAGCGGGGCGAAACTCAGCGGGCCGTATTTGACCAGAAGTGGTGGGAGAGCGGGGGCCGGAGCCGGGATGATAGCGGGCTGTGTCGGGATACCCTGCGCGTCTGTGTTTTCCCCCGCGACCGTACGGTCGGGGATGATCGTCGGAAGCATTTTCAGCGTAGGAGCCTGCACGACTGCGGACTTCTGCGGCTGCTCCAGGGGATGTGCAACGCTCTGCAGGCTGTCACCATAACCGCGCAAGGCCAGCATCAGCCCCACCGTCATCACAGTGGCCGTTCCGGCACCGATTGCAGCAGCCTGCAGGGTGCGGTTCATGGGAAACAGGACAGGAACATCGTCATACCAAATCTGCTAACACAGAATTGTTCCACATCCCAAGATCCTGACGATTCAGCGCCCCTGCTGAGATTTCGAACGCGCTTTCGGCGGCTCTGCCGTTGCAGGGTCCTCGGGCCAGTCATGGCGGGGATAGCGGCCTCGCATGTCCCGGCGCATATCGGCCCAACTTCCTTTCCAGAAGCCTTCCAGATCTGCTGTGATCGCCTGCGGACGACCAGCAGGGGACAGCAGCGCGCATTGCAGGGCCAGCTGTCCATCCGCGAGTTCCGGCGTCCGGGCCGTCCCGTAAAAGGCCTGCGCGCGGGCGGAAACCGTAGGAACCGCGCCGGTATAGTCGATATCGTGCGTGCTGGCCTTCAACGTCAGACGCGGCGGCAGCTTGCGGTCCAGCGCGGCGAGATCGGCATAGTCCAGCCGCGCACGCAGGATGGACAACAGGTCCAGCGCCCGGACCTGCGCGAGCCGGTCACATCCCGCAAGATACGGCTCCAGCCACTCCAGAGACGCTGCCAGACCGTCGTCGGACAGATCCGGCAGATGCGGCGCATAGGTCGCGCGGGCATGGGCCACACGGGCCTGAAACTGACGGCCCGCCTCCGTCCAGGTCAGGGCCTGCGCCGGAGTCGCGGCGATCTGCTGCAAGAGAAGGCTCTGCGCTTCCTCGGGGCTGATCTCGCCGTTGCGGTCGCGCAAGACCAGCGCGCCCAGACGAAGCCTGCGACGGGCGATGATGCGGCCGGATGTGCCGTCCAGCGTCGTCTCGACCTGCTCACGGGTCCGGTCCAGAAGGGTCCTGGGCAGGTTTTCGGCATCCAGCGGGGCTGCGAGCGTGATTTCCGTTGAGGTCCGCGTGTGAAACGCCGCCCCGGCCAGCAGTTTCTCGCGGGCCAGCGGATCATTGACCGAAACGCGGGCACTCCCCCCGCCCGCCAGACGGAAACGCCCAAGCTCGCCCGCCGCCTGTGCCACACGATCCGGAAAACCGGCGGCCAGCAACGCGCCCGCATGATCCGGAAGCGGCACCAGTGGCACGTCCCGCTCTCCCATCCGGCGCAGAAAGCGTTTGGCGGACTGACGCATATGGAACAGGCTGGCCCGGTCCGCGCGCAAGTCGTCATGCTCAAACAGGGCAAAGCGAACGCGGATATCGGCTCCTGCGGCAGGGCCGGACGGACGGTTCGGACGTGGACGAAGCGGATCGCGTTCTTCCAGCAACGCCGCCAGACAGGCCGCCGTCACGCGCTCCGGCAGGGTCCGGGCCGCGCACAGCATCGCGGCCAGACGCGGATGCGTGCCGAGAGACGCCATGTGTTTGCCAAGCGCCGTGATGCGGTTGGCATCATCCAGCGCGCCAAGTTCCCGCAGCAGTTCGCGCCCGCCCGCCAGAACGCCGGAAGGCGGCGTGTCCAGCAGTGGCAGATTGTCTGGAGCCGTTCCCATGACTTCCTGCCAGGCGGCGGTGACGAGCGCGAAATCCGTCAGATCGGCCACGAGAATTTCCGGCGCGTCCTGCGGGCGCAGACTACGCTGCGTCATCTCCGACCACAGGCGGATGGCAATGCCCGGAGACTGCCGCCCCGCACGGCCTGCGCGCTGGGTGGCGGTGGCGCGGGAAATCTTCAACGTTTCCAGCCGCGACAGGCCCGTATTCGGATCAAGCCGCGGGGCACGACGCAGACCACCATCCACAACAATCCGCACGCCCGAAACCGTGACAGACGTCTCGGCAATGGACGTCGCCAGCACGACGCGGCGCGTGTCCGACGGCGCGATGGCGCGGTCCTGATCTTCGGTCATCTGTTCGCCGTGCAGCGGGAAAACGGGGACTGTGCCGTCCAGCAGCGCCTGAGTGCGGCGAATTTCGCCAACGCCGGGTAGGAAGGCGAGAATATCGCCGTCTTCTTCCACCAGTGCCTGACGGATCGCGCGGGCGCAGGCTTCAGGCAGGTCCCGCCTGTGGGGAATGTCGCGGGTGTGGCGGATATCGATGGGGAACTGGCGACCCTCGCTCTCGATCAGCGGGGCGTTCATCAGCGTCGTGAACGCCCGGCCATCCGGCGTGGCGGACATGGCCAAAATCCGCAGATCGGGCCGCATTTCGCGCTGCATGTCCAGACAGAACGCCAGTGCCGCATCCAGATCCAGCGAGCGTTCATGCACTTCATCGAACAGCACCGCGCCCACACCATCCAGCAGCGGATCGGTCAGCAGACGGCGCAGAAGCAGACCCTCGGTCACGACCTCGATGCGCGTTCTGGCGGACATTGCGGAATCGGTGCGCGTGCGGAACCCCACGATGCCACCCGGCTTTTCACCCAGCGACGACGCCATGCGCGAGGCCGCCCCACGCACCGCCACGCGACGCGGCTCCACGAGAATCAGACGCTGCGCTCCCAGCCACGGCGCGTCCAGAAGCGCAAGCGGCGTCAGCGTCGTCTTGCCCGCACCCGGAGGCGCGACGAGAACGGCGTTAGGCTGTGTCTGCAACGTCGCCAGAAGCTCTGGCAGGATGGCCGTGACAGGAAGTTCAGGGGGAAGGGTAACAGTCAGGACGCGGGCTCCGGCACAGCAGGTCAGAGCCGCTGTTATACCGTGCGTCTGCGCGAAAAAGCGATGGCGCGGGGAAGGAGCTGAAACGAAAAATGGTGGCCGGAGCCACCATTTCGTCAGAGCGCCTTGAGGCTTCCTGCAGACTTGCGGCCGTTGCGGCCGTCTTCAATCTCGTAAGAGACCTGCTGGCCTTCGTTCAGGTTCTGCAACCCGGCTTTTTCGAGAGCAGAAATGTGAACGAAAACGTCTGTGGTGCCGTCGCTGGGCTGGATGAAACCAAAGCCCTTCGTGGCGTTGAACCACTTTACTGTACCTGTCGCCATTGCAGGTCTCCTTTGATAACGCAGCTTTACGCGCAAACATGCACGTAATCAGTTTTTTCAGAGAGGAAAGGTGGGCTGCTACACGAATGTGGCAGACGATATTCTCCAGCCAGAAAAACAGCTGCACGTGGACTATGCCTGAAAAATCCACTTAGGAGCAAGTTCAAAATAAACCCTCCCCGTATATTTCATCGGGAAAGGTTTTCACAAAAAAATTTGTTTTCCCAATACCAATAAGTGCGTCAAATCTCTGAATAAAGAAATCCTTGATCTCTTTAACAACTTTCAGGGCAAAAAAACATTTCTTCTATTCTTCTCCAGCCCTGAAATTCACTTTTAACGGAGCGGAAAGCCGAGCTTGTGCAGCACCGTGCGCATGACGTGACGTCCGCTCAGGCCTCTGAAGCTGTCCACCCGTGTTGCCACAGTCTCTGACCAGGCACGCGAAGTCAGGCCCTGTTCCTTCTGATAGTCGTCCGCGATACGGTCATAGGCCGCGATGCCTTCGGCCTCGTTTTCCGTGCTGTAACGCTCGCGGTGCAGGACGACGTCCTGTCCCAGGCGGGGTTTGTAGCCATTCTGGGCGGACGGATCAGGTTTACCCACACAGAGTCCGACAACCGCGACAGAACGCGGCGGAAGAGAGAGGAGACTGGCGACTTCTTCGGGATGATTGCGCAAACCCCCGATATAGACCGTACCCAGTCCGAGGGACTCGAAGGCGGTTACCGCGTTCTGGGCCGCAATACCTGTATCGAGCGTCGCCATGAGGAAGATTTCTTCGTAATCAAGCGCCTCGTGTCCCGTCCCTGCCCGCTCTGCAATCCGCTCCAGCCGGGACAAGTCCACGATCCATGCGAGGAACAACGGGGCGACTTCGATATGCTTCTGGCCGCCGCACAGTTCAGCGAGTCTGGCCCGCGTTTCTGGGTTTTCGACAGCCACGACGGACCATGCCTGAAGATTACTGGACGTAGCGGCCGAAGATGCCGCAGCAATACCCGCTTCCAGCGTGCCGTGAGGCAGGGCATCGGACAGGTAGGCCCGGACCGAATGATGGGACAGCAGCAGGTCGAGCACCGCGTTGTCCGGCAGGGTTTTCGGCGCTGGTGTGCGGTACCGTGTCTGCCACAGCGTGGAAATCCGTTCGGAAGAAGTGCCCGACATATAGTGTTTCCTTATTCGTCGTATGTCATCAAAGCGTTCAGCGGAACGTCCAGTTTCTCACGGCCCTTCAGGTCCGCAAGTTCGATGAGCACGGAAGCGCCCACGACTTCAGCCCCGACCTTGCGCAGAAGATCAATGGAGGCCGCGAGCGTACCACCCGTTGCCAGAAGATCGTCCAGCACCACAACGCGCTGACCTGGCTTGATGGCGTCTGCCTGAATGTGCAATTCGTCCTCACCATATTCGAGGCCGTATTTCAGGGAAATGGTCTTGCCCGGCAGCTTGCCCGGTTTGCGCAGCATCGTGAAGCCGCAGCCCAGACGCAGGGCCAGCGGGGCAGCCGTCAGGAAGCCGCGGCTTTCGATTCCGGCCAGAATATCCGGCTGCCACGCCGTGATCGCACGGGCCAGACGGGCGGTGGCGACCTGCCAGGCGTCGGGCGAGCGGATCAAGGTCGAGATGTCGTAGAACAGAATGCCCGGCTTCGGAAAATCCGGAATCTCACGGATGTAACTCTTGAGATCGAGAGGCTGGGGATCCTGAAACGACATGGCGGCACTGCTTTCATCTGGTCATGGCAAACAGCGCGGCATGTAGGGGACTCTCCCCCCCGACTCAAGCCCGGATTGCGCTGGGCGCCTAACCTTAAGCCTGATCACGCACCTGTTCGATGGCCTGTGCAATGGCTGCGAGAAGCCCTGCCCTGCGGAACGGTTTGGGCAGGACGGCCATACCCCGAGGGGCCATATCGCTGTCTTCGTAATCTCCCGACATGAGCACAACAGCCATCTGAGGGCGGCGCTCCCGCAGCAGATGCGCAATTTCCAACCCGGTCTGTGCACCAGGCAGATTGAGATCCGTCACCAGAAGATCCGGTGCCTCATCACCTTCCAGCGCCGAGGCGCCATCTGGCACATGGCGCACGTTCCATCCTTCGCGAACCAGAACCGTTTCGACCACCAGGGCGATGGCGACATCGTCTTCGACAAGCAAAGCTTTCATGGCAGGGCCCTCATGACAGATATATTTTCAGGAGTGGTGCGGCGGTTCTGCCACGGCCGGCAGGTTGGGACGCAGCAGGGCAGACCCCATGGCCGCAACAAAAGCGAAGGATAGAAAAAGTGCCATGGGAACGGCAGTTCCCGACGGCATCAGCCCGAACAGGGCGCTCGCCACGGCGCCGAACAGATATTGCATCGTCCCTGCCAGCGCCGAGGCCGAACCAGCACGGTCGGACTGTTCGGACAGGACGCCCACCATGGAGTTCGGACCGATGATGCCCGTCGGCCCCATCGCGATGATGAGCGCGATGATGAGCGGCCACAGGAACATCGCCTTAATATGGCCCTGAGGATCAAGGTCATAATTCGAGGCCAGAGCCAGCAGCAGCAGGATCGCGCATCCCGCCAGACTGACTCCTAGTCCGGAGAACAGCATCCGGCCCGTACTGACGCGCCCGACAAGCTGCCCGTTAATAGCCGACGCACCGATCATGCAGACCGCGAACAGGCCGAAAAGCATGCCGTAATGGAACGGAGACATCCCGAACACGTCCTCGAACAGCATGGGCGCTGCCGTCAGATAGGTGAAGGTCACGAAGCCCAGAAAACTCCAGACCAGACCGTTCGTCACGAAACTGCGGGTCCGCAGGATATAAACGTAGCGTTCGATAATAGAGATGGGACGCAGGTCCCGCCGGTCGTGGGGGGCGAGCGTTTCAGGGAAGATCGTCATCAGCAGGAGGGTACAGATCCCGCCATAAACGGCCGTAACCCAGAAGATGACGCGCCAGTCCACGAATTTCAACGCAAAGCCACCCAGCATCGGGGCCAGGATCGGCACAGTGCCCTGGATGACGATCAGGCGGGACATCATTTTAGAGGACGCGTCACCTTCCGTCAGATCGCGGATACAGGCATTCGGCACCACGAGCCCAGCCGAGGCCATGATGGCGGAGAAGACACGGCAGATGCACAGGAACGTCATGCTTGGCGCCAGCGCACAACCGATCTCGCCGAGCGTATAGCCAAGCATGCCAAGCAGCAGCGGCCAGCGACGGCCGAAGCGGTCCGAGATCGGACCGATAGTAATCTGTCCGATGGCCAGCCCGATCACCCAGGCGGCCATCGTGGCACTCCCCGACCCCGCCGCCGTATGAAGCTGACGCTCCATTTCAGGCAGGGCCGGCAGATAGACATCCGTCGAGACCGGCCCGACAGCCGTAAAGATTCCCAGCAGAACCGGCAGCCATGCGGGCAGGGGATCTCCCCGTCTGAATGTCATGTTCTGATCTGTCATGCGCGTCTGCCTGTTTGCTTCAGGTTTCGGAGTGGTGGTCTGATGGCTTGGTCAGGAGGCATCGGCCCGATCATGCGTCTGGCCATGCTGACGCAGCAGAACAGCGCCCAGCACACCCGACACGACGAACAGGATTCCCGCAAGTCCCAACTGAAGAACATGGCCGATTCGCGTCCCGGACCCAACCAGAACGAAGATCAACGTCTGCGGCAGCCCCCCCAGAAATGTCGCGACCGAGAACGGCAGCAGCGGGAGTTCGAACAGCCCCGCCGCCGTCGAGACCAGCAGGGCAGACCCCACCGGCATCAGACGAAGAGTCAGAACCGCTCGGAAAGGCCTTGCATGAAGCGTGCGAGCAAGAGGCGCATAATCCGCTTCCAGCCTGTCATGCAGCCGCTCCCGGAAGCCCGCCGGAGCCAGGCCCCGTGCCCATCCATATGCCAGAACCGCCCCCAGCATATAGGCCAGCGAACACAGGACAAGCCCGCCCCATAATCCGAATGCCAGCCCCGCTGCCACGCAAAGCGCCTGCCTCGGTAGTCCGCAGGCGCTATAGGGGACGGCCAGCAGCAGGAACCACAGTGGCGCGCCCGGCGTCTCGCGCCAGTGCGGCGCATTTTCCAGCAGATGATGGATGAACGGCAGTCGCTGGAGTGCGGCCACCAGAACCAGCATCGCGCCGATCGTTAGGGCGGCGCGCCAGGGAACGATCTGTCGCAGCGTGCGACGCAGTTCCGGAGCGGGGGGAGGAGAAATCGGGCTACCCATCCCTGCCCGATACCAGCCGCAGGCCCCGGCGGCTATGGGCCGAAGCGTAAACACGCGTTCATGCTGGCGTCCCTGTCGCAGGGATATGGCTTTAGGAAAAAATCATATCCCTGCATTTTCCTCTTGAAGATATATCTTAAGATACTATATCTTTCGATATATCGAATAGGAGAATATTATGTTCACACACAAGACTAACCGCTTCAACACAGAACGTCTGGATGCCGGACAGCGGTCACATCGCGGCCATCGCCGCGGCTTTTTCGGCATGGGACGTCCTGTTGCGGAAGGAGAAGAGCGCGGTGAAGGTCGCCCTCGCGGAGCCGAACGGGGCGAAGGACGCCGTGAAGGCGGTCCCGGCCGTCGGCATGGTGGCCGTGGTGGCCCGGGCGGTGGACGTTTCGGCGGCCGGTTCGGCAAAGGTTTTGGCGGCGATCTGGGGGGCGAAGGCTTCGCACGCGGTCGCAAGTTGACGGCCGATGAGCTTCAGCTCGTCATCCTGGCCCTGCTCGCCGAAGCCCCGGCCCACGGCTATGAGCTGATCCGTCGCCTCGAAGAACGGTCCGGTGGGTTCTACAAGCCCAGCCCTGGCGTGATCTACCCGTCCCTCACCTATCTGGAAGAGACCGGTCTTGCCGCCGTCACCCAGGAAGGCACCCGCAAACTCTACAGTCTGACGGATGAGGGAAAAGCGCATCACGAGGCCAATAAAGAGGAGGCAGCCCGCATCCTCGACATCATGAGCCGGATCGGCGCCCGCATGGCGGATGTCCGCGATGCTTTCACCGGCGTCAACGATCTCGACCCGACGCTGGGGCAGGAGTTCCATGACGCACGCTTTGCGCTGAAGGCTGCCCTGAAGTCCCGCCGTGGCGCGGATGCAGAGGAGCTGCGGCGGATTGTCGCAATCCTGCGCCGTGCTGCCACGGAGATCGCAGCTCCTGCGTCCGACGAGGCATCTTCGGAAAACGCTCCGGCCGAATAAGGCCGGAGACATCGGGGCACCCCTCCCAACGGCCGATACATTGCCGTAAAGGATAATCCATGATCGTTCAGGACCATCCCCATTTCTGCAACATGCCCGAAGATATGCGGTATTATCGGCCGGAGCATTTCGGAGAAGGATTCATCGAGAAATCGATGGTCTTTCTTCTGCCTGAACGGCTGAAAAAATTCCGGAGAAATCTGTGGCATGTGCGACGCAACCCTGGCGATGATGCAATCTACATGCCCCTGTTCCGAGTGAACTGCATCCTACCGTCCGAACCCGTACCCGCCAGGCTTCAGGGCCCGTTTGATGTCTATCCCTTCTATACCCGCACCACAAAAACCCGTAGCCGCGAGCTGGACTACTACGTCCTGTTCATCTTCCGCGACCGTATGTCCTGGATGCGTTGCAAGGCTCTGGTGGAAAAATCCTAGCGTTCTTCCAGAACTTTCCGAACTCGGAGTTAGATTTCACGATCTTGCAACTGATTGCTGATCTATTTTTTATGCAACGAAATGAGAGGAAAAGCACGTTGTATCAAGGTGCGAAGGCTCTATTCCAATTTTACTTACGCACGATCTGCCGTTAGAATTAAGGAGATTGATTTTTATCTAAAGCGCAGTAGGCGATTGCGGGCATATTGCAGAAGGGATCAGGTAGCGAGATGTCCGTAAGGCTTTTCCAAAACCGTTGGCTGGAACTGATGACGTTCATGCCAATGAAGATATTCCTGCCGTTTTGGGCCCTTATACTGGCCCTGGTTATTTATAATACTTTACCTATGCCTGCTGGCCATTTTCTGGAATTGGTTTCCCTGGGTTTTCTGATGTGGAGCGTTATAGAATATCTGGGGCATCGCTTTCTTTTTCATCTGGAGCTGAAATCTGCTTTTGGCCAGCATCTGATCTTTATCATCCACGGCAATCATCATGACCTGCCCTCAGATCCCCTCCGCAATATGCTTCCCCTGAATGTGACGGTTCCAATTGCAGCTGCTCTGTGGTTCGGAGCTGTTTCGCTTTTCCATCAGAATGGAAAGGCGATCTTTCTGGGATTCCTGTTGGGTTATGTCGGATATGACTTCATCCACTACGCCTGCCACCAGTTCCCCATGAAAAAATGGCCGTTTTTCCGCCGTCTGCACCGCCACCACATGCTGCACCACTATGCAAAGCCAGATCGTAATTTCGCGGTGACAGCAATTTTTTGGGACCGCATCTGCGGCACCAAAAGTGAAAAACGCCGCCAGTCCTAATGATGCGGATCTGCTTTGACACCCGCAGCACGGGACGTTCAGGCGGAACAGGCGTAGCAACCTATGCCCGGATGTTAGAAAAAGCCTGTGAAACCGAGGAGCTTGAGCATTCCCGACTTCTGGACCTGCAACGAGGTCGTCCGGATCTCAACCCACATTCTGTGCCACGTCAGATATTGCGACTACTGAAAGCCAGCTTTTCAGAGCGGCTGGTTCAAAGGAACGGAATACATTATCAGGTCCACGACCTTTACCGTACCGCCACTGTCCGCAGCAGAACGTGGCACAAAATGACGTATCTGGAGAGTCCAGAGCCTCCCTCTCTCATGCACTGGACTTACCCACTCCCCCTAATGTGGAAAAATACCCGGAATGTTGTAACGATCCATGACATCATTCCTATTCTTCATCCTGAATACGGCAATTTTTCCAAAGCGGAAATGCAGCGCCTTCTACTCCAATGCTGTGAACAGGCAGACGGCATCGTGACCGTATCCAAGGCCGTCCAGGCAGACCTGATCTCCGAATTGGGAATCGCAGAAGACAAAATCACCCTCCTGCCTCAGACAGTCAGTTTTTCGGACGAGGAACTCCAGGAAGCCAGATATACTTCGCCCCCCTGCCCCAGTAATGGTTTCTTATATTTTGGATCCATCGAGAAACGCAAAAATATTGAGAGAATCATTACTGCTCACGGACTCTCCAAAACCAGCCGCCCTTTAACGCTCATTGGCAATCAAGGCTTCGGAGCCAAGGTTGAACTCGCGGCTCTTCACACTCACCCGAGACCCGAACTGGTCCATCTAATCCCATGGTGTTCCCGAAGCGCCCTTATCAGAGCGATTCAGGAAGCCCGTGCAGTTATTTACCCCTCTTTGGCAGAAGGTTTCGGATTGCCGATCATTGAGGCTATGCTCCTGGGCACTCCAGTCATAACCAGCTTTGGACATGCCACAGAAGAAATTGCCCAGCAGGCCGCACTTCTGGTCTCTCCCTTGGATGTGAAAGAAATAAGTGAAGCCATACATAGAATTGGCACAAACGATCTTCTATACCAGTCCTTAATCCAAGCTGGACTTGTGCGGGCAAAGGCTTTTCAGTTTCCATCCTATGCTCGGAAAGTCGGAAATTTTTACAGAAATTTCATAAGAAATTGAATTATTATCTTAAAAATTTTCAGAAATACTTCCACATAGAAAATTTTTCCATTAATAAACTCTATACTGTAATATTTTTCACAATATTTAAATTAGTTTTCGTGGATACAAGTTGACAGTAATATCCTCTATCGATAAAGCGTGACAGTTAATTGAACGGCAGAGATGAGGGCGATAGCGAATATTCAGCAAGAGCGTTTTACAAGCGTCCTTCCCGCTTACTGCTGTCGAACACCCAGATGCCCTGTCCGCCGCGCCTGAGCCAGCGCTTCCTGACGCTCACGTTCAGCATAGCGATGGCGCTGCTCTTCCGTGCGCTCGTTATGGCAATGTGGGCACGACACACCCTGCACAAACAGTGGCGAGGCCTTGTCCTTTTCATTCAGCGGCCGACGACAAGCATGGCAGACATCATGCGTTCCGATCTCCAGCCCATGCTTTACCGACACACGCTGGTCGAACACGAAGCACTCACCCTCCCAAAGGCTCTCCTCTTCCGGAACGGTCTCCAGATATTTAAGGATGCCGCCCTTAAGGTGATAGACCTCATCCACCCCCTCCGCCCGTGCAAAGGACGTTGATTTTTCGCAGCGGATACCGCCCGTGCAGAACATGGCAATCTTCGGCAGCCGGCCTTTCGCTTCGAGTTCCTGCCGACGTTTGCGGAACCATTCGGGAAATTCGCGGAATGATTTCGTCTTGGGATCTTCCGCACCTTTGAACGTCCCGATCGCCACTTCATAATCATTGCGTGTATCGATCAGGATCGTATCCGGGTCCGAAATCAGCGCGTTCCAGTCCTCTGGCGCCACATACCGTCCCACGCCCTGACGCGGGTCAATATCCGGCTCCCCCATCGTAACGATTTCCTTTTTCAGACGCACCTTCATGCGACGAAATGGCAATTCCGGAGCCCGCGAGTCCTTACTCTCCAGATCCGCACAGCCCGGCAGCGCACGAATATATGCCATCACGCGCTCCATGCCTTCATCCGTCCCGGCAATTGTCCCGTTGATCCCCTCGCGCGCAAGAAGCAGGATTCCCTTGATCCCTTCCTTTTCACACAACTCAAGCAACGGCCCGCGCAATGCGGCCGGAGCTTCGAACGGCGTGAAATGATACAGCGCGACAATGCGGATCGGTTCAAAAGTATCGGACATGGGGCAGGCATCCGGCTACCGGGATCGCAGACACAGCCGCGATCGAATGAAAAAGACAACCCCGCAGATATCAGGGCCAAAGCCGTCATGCCAGCCCCGCTTCATCGCAGGCCCCTAACCTTTCCCCCATATCCGAAAGGCATGATGAACAGCATACAGCCCCAATGCCCGCAACAGCTCTGCAGATCCATGAAACACCATTGCGGTTTTCGCCGGACTCCATTCAGGTGCCTGGCCCGGCGAAAAAGCCACTTTGATCCTCACTGTAGAAAACGGAGAAAAGAAATTCTCCATCCTCTACCGGCATCAAGAAAGACCCGATACCGCACGAAACTTCCATACAGAGGCTAATGCCTTTCATAACCGATCCAGCTTCACCGGAACCGCCAAAAAAGCCTGCCGGCATGATACCAGGAGCGACCATTCACCTGGACATCATTTCAGGACAGAGCCGTTACAGAATTTCCCATACCTACCGCTTTTAAGACAACAATCCTGCGGAACGGCTCGTTCATCATCTTTCTAGTAATCGCGACAGTCTGGATGAACGCCTATGTCGTATTTTTCCTTCTGGGCGCGTTCGCCGTGACCTTACCTGACAAGCCCCTTTCCCCACGATCTATACCTCCAGCCATCGCATCCTGCCCGTGATGGAGCTCAGTCTGGTGATCTATGTCTGCGCCCTGATTGAAGCCCTGCTTATGCAGAGACGGGCGCGCCATGCTCCGCGCCCGCAAACCCCCGATCCGTCATCAACCGTCTGATGGTATGAATGACCTGCGTCCCGGTAATCAATCGCGAGCACTCGAACTGCCGGTCCGTGCCCTTGTGGCGCGGGCACCACAAGAAGTCCTTGTGATCGAACTGGAACGCCGGGTCATTCCAGCATGAATTACAGGTGTGCCAGTTGATGACCCGGTAAGGCGTGGCGAACTCGTTGTCTGGATGCGTGAACCCTGAAATCATCACCACCGGCGTACCCGCCGCGTGTGCCAGCCAGGCCAGCCCGCTCGACAGCCCAATGAAGAATTTCGCATGTTTCAGCCAGTGGGCGCGCTCGGCCAGCGGGCGGCTTCCAGTCTGATCCTCGGCCCCGTGCGGGATATGGTTATAGACGTAACCGGTGCCATGATACGGTTTCTGATCAATACAAATAACGCGATAACCCGCCTTTTTCAGAAACGCGATCACCTCATGCCAGCCACCAGGATTATTCCAGTACTTGCACTGCGTACTGGCCTGCGTGGCGATGACTACATACGGCTCCGCAACGGGCGGTCTCTCGCCATCGGGAATAGTGATTCCCGGCGGTGCATCGTTCCAGGGATCTACGCCAAGGATGTAAGCCGCCGTTCGGTGCAGCCCGACATGGCGGAAATCCGTCGGCTGGCGGGTATACTCCTTATCCGCGAAAAATAGCCCGATATTGTAACTCGCATAGAACCGCGCCGTGAAATCCGGCTCCGCCTTCAAGCGGTCATGCCCAACGAGCGTCAATTCCGGATTAGCGCCCATCACAAGCGGCAAAATCGCTTCGGAGACCGAGCACGTCACCTGCGCACCGCTCTCCTGTGCCAGACGTCGCACCGCAGGAAGCCAGGCTAGCGTATCCCCCAGCGTTCCGACCGGAAGTTGCACCAAAACCGGCCGCCCCGACAGCGCCAAATCATGATGCAGCACCTGCTCCGGCGTCTCGCCCGGCTGCTCCAGCCAGACATCCACTCGAAACGGCACAAAAAACTTCTTGGTGGACGCCACCGTGCCGCCCTTGAGACGCGCATCGAACAGCACATTCCCGGTTAAATGGTCCGAAAGCCGCACATGCCATTGCGAACCCGACGGCACACCATCGCGCTCCAGAGAGGGCACCATGACACGCGCGCCATCATTGAAATCGAACCGCACACCCCGCGCGCCCTCCAGAACCGGGACACGCGGAGGGGCAAGATAAGACCCTCCGCTGCTGCCAGACGCCGGAGACGCTGAACCATCATCACCGCCCGTACCGGAATCCGTCACATCCAGTGCAACAGTCGGCGAAACAGAATCATTTGGCATCATTTGCGGATACTCCAGAGCTCATGCTGAAGAACGCGCCAGGAGCCGGTTCTTCCTGTCAATACTATAAACCTGCCCCGCATCGACTGCCAATGCCAGCGCACCCCAGCTCCACAAACACGTTCCACGCACCGAAGTCCCTGCGTAAGATACCCGTATGACCCAAATCCGAGCCATCCGTGGCCCCTTCCTGACCTTCCATGCCGATCCGTTCACCACCGATCCCATGGACGCCCTGCACCATGAGCCCGATGGCCTGATCCTGACCCAAAACGGGCTCATCACCGCAGCCGGCTCCTGGGACAGGCTGCGCGACACCATCCCCGCCGGGGGCGCCGTAGACCACTACCCCGACATGCTAATTTCCGCAGGCATGATAGACACCCATGTCCATTACCCACAGCTCCCGGTCATCGCCTCCTATGGCGAACAGCTTCTGGAATGGCTGGAAAACTACGTCTTTCCCGCCGAAGCCCGCTACGCAGACATCACCTATGCCCGCATTGTCGCCCGGCAGTTCCTGAACGAACTTTTGCGCGTCGGCACCACGACGGCCGCCGTGTACTGCACCGTCCATCCCCAGTCCGTGGATGCTTTCTTCGAGGAATCCGAGCGCCTCAACACCTGCATGATTGCAGGCAAGGTTCTGATGGACCGCAACGCCCCGGAAAACCTGCGCGACACAGCCCAGAGCGGCTATGACCAGTCCGCAGACCTCATCGCGCGGTGGCACAATCGCGGACGCCAGCTTTACGCCGTCACCCCCCGCTTCGCCCCCACCAGCACCCCTGAACAGCTCGATCTCGCAGGCGCCCTTCTCGCCACGAAACCCGATCTGTTCATGCAGACCCACCTGCTGGAAAACCGTTCGGAAATTGCCTGGGTTCGCGAACTTTTTCCCGACCGCAGCTCCTATCTTGACGTGTACGACAAGGCTGGTCTCCTGCGCCCCCGCGCCATCCTCGCCCATGCCGTCCACGCCGAAGAAGCCGATTTCCAGCGTTGCCACGACACAGGTTGCTCCATCGCGCACTGCCCTGGCTCAAACCAGTTCCTTGGCAGCGGGTCATTCCCGCTCTTCAAAGCTCTCAATCCTGAACGCCGCGTCCATGTCGGGATCGGAAGCGATATCGGCGCCGGGCCTACCCTGTCCCTGCTTCAGGTCCTGTCCGACGCCTACAAGGTCGCGCAGGGACTTCAGACGAAACTCCATCCCGCACAGGGGCTCTGGTTAGCCACAGCCGGCGGTGCGCAATCCCTTGGCCTCGAAAACCGGATCGGCAGCATCAGGCCTGGTCTCTATGCCGATCTGTGCGTTTTTGATCCGGCTGCCACGCCACTTGGACGAATCCGCGCCCAAACCGCCGAAACCCTCGCCGACCGCCTCTTCGCCCTGACCATGCTTGGGGACGATCGCAGTATCGCCGCTACCTATGTCGCCGGTGAACTCCTGCACAAACGCAGCACTGTCTGAAGCCAAAGGAACACACATCAAATTCAAAAAATGGCACTGAGTGCCGTTTTTCTTTGACACGGACAAATTTTTGAATTCTAGAGTTGTCTTAATTATTTTTCAGTCTCGCAGAAGTAAATACAACAAGAGGTATTTCATCTGCGAGAATACTCCAGCTCCTCTTCAGGCGCGCGACTTAAAAGCAGGAATCATGCACCGTTTCCTCACCGCTGCTCAGTTCTTCCGTATCCTGACGTCTATGACAGCCCTCCTGTCCCTCGGCTACCTCATCACGGGACAGGACGCCAAAGCCACTACCACCAACAGCACCCCTCAGGTCACGCTGGGCAACGACGGAAACAGCAGCGGACGGTCCATGTTCCGCACCATCTTTGACGGACAGCGCGCGCTTGAAACCAGCGGCCTTTCTTCGCTCGAAGGTGCAAGCGGCGGCGGCATCGCAAGCTGGGCCACAATCAGCGGCTATGGTTCCAATAAGAGCGCCGGCATGGCCCTGCACTACAGCTACGTGAACCTCACCAACTACTGGGACCAGAATGTCGGCGCCTCGATGGGCTTCTTTGACCGCGTCGAAATTTCATACACCCACAACTTCTTCCAGACCCGCGGCACCGGAGCAAAACTCGGTATCGGCAATGGCTACCAGTTCGATCTCGACGTCGCAGGTGCAAAGGTCCGCCTCTTCGGTCATGTCGCGGACAACACCCTGATCCCACAGGTCGCCATCGGAGGCATGTACAAGCATGACAGTGACGGCAAAGTCATTCACGAAGTCGGCTCAATGCATACGGATGGTGGAGATGCCTATCTCGCCGTGACCAAGCTGTTTCCGAAAATCGGTATCCTGATCGACACCACCGTCCGCTTCACCAAAGGCAACCAGTGGGGCATTCTCGGTTTCGGCGGCGACAAGGACAACAACTATCACGCCCAGTTCGAGGGCTCACTCGGCTATCTGCCGTCTTTCATTCCCGGTCTGGTCGTCGGCGTCGAATACCGTACCAAACCGCGCAATCAGCGCTTCACCGACGAAAGCAACTGGTTCGACGTCTACACCAGCTATTTCGTCAACAAACACCTGAACGTCACGCTAGCCTATGTGTCGCTGGGAACGATTGCGACGTATAAAAATCAGACGGGTTTCTATTTTTCCGCCCAGACGGGATTCTGACGTGACAATCCGGGCTCTGCCCGGACCCGGCAGGGATCTCGATCCCTGCACCCTTTCTTATGATGAATCGGTTTCCAAAGCCCCCCGGCCTTTGGCGGGTTTCAGGGCGGAGCCCTGAGTCTTACCCTTCGCGGATACGCTCATCAATCAACGACTCACGCGGCACATCCGTCGCATGAGCCGCCTCATGAATTGTCCGCTTCACATTAAAAATCAGATGCAGCGAAATCGCCGACAGCGATCCAAGCGTAATCCCGCTTCCAAAGACAATCTTTGCCCACATCGGAAACGTATCGGAAATATGCGGTTGCGCCGTCGCCAGCATACTCAGCCCGATGCTGGTCCCCACGATAATCACGTTACTCTGCCGGTTGAAATCCACCCGCGAGAGCGTCTGCACACCGACCACGGCCACAGTTGCGAACATCGCCAGCGCCGCCCCACCCAGAACCGGTAGCGGCACCGCAGCCACCAGCGCACCCAGACGCGGCAGACAGCCCAACATCATCATGATGACCGCGGCAGCCGCCACAACCCAGCGGCTCTTCACAGCCGTCATCCGCACCAGACCGACATTTTCGGCAAAGCACGTATAGGGAAACGAGTTAAGTACACCACCGAGCATGGTCGCGATCCCATCGGCCCGAAGCGTGCGGGCGATGTCTTCGGACGTGATCGGCTTGTCCACTATTTCGCCGGTCGCATAGACGTTCCCGATCGTCTCGATCATGGAAATCGTCATGACGATCACCATCGACAGGATCGAAACCGGATGAAACGTCGGCATCCCGAAATAGAACGGATGCGTGATGGACAGGAGCGGCGCGGACGACACCTCCCCGAAATTCGCATCCCCCAGAACCCACGCCACCAGCGTTCCCAGCACAAGTCCGATCAGCACGGCAATCGTGGCAATAAACCCGCGAAACAGCCGCTGGATCACCAGAATGGACGCCAGTGTCCCCAGCCCGTACCAGATGCTCCGCAACGGAACATGGTCCTGCATCACGGACGGGCTGGCCCCCGAGACAATATCATTCGCCGCCACCGGCAACAGCGCCAGACCGATGATGAGAATGATGGACCCCGTCACGACCGGTGGGAAAAACCGCACCAGTCCGGCGAAATGCCGCGCCATCAGCAACGTCACAAACCCCGCCACGATGACCGACCCGTAAATGGACAACAACCCCGGCGTTCCGCCGCCCACAGCAGAGCCAATGGCAATCATCGGCCCCACGGCAGTGAACGTCACGCCCTGCAACAGCGGCAACCGAACTCCGACCGGACCGAACCCCACCGCCTGAAGCAGCGAAGCAATCCCACAGGTGAACAGATCCGCATCAATCAGATGGATCAGCGTCTCGCGCGGCAGATGCAGCGCCCCCGCCACAAGGATCGGGACAATGACCGCCGCCGAATAAAACGCCAGCACATGCTGCAACCCATAGGCCCCAAGCCGCCAGACCGGCAGTTTCTCGTCAACGGGATGCAGACCGGTCATCGCGGCGTTCTCGGCAGTCATGAAAAGCCCTCAGCTTCCGCGATAGGTGGAATATCCGAACGGCGCCGCCAGCAGCGGCACATGCGCATGGGCCTCCGCCGCCAGCCCGAACACGATCGGCACCACATCCAGAAACGGCGGATCAGACAGAACCTGCCCCCCTTTGCGGAAGTAATCGCCAATCCGGAATTCCAGACAATACGTCCCTTTCGAAACTGCAACATCCCGCAGTTCCGGGCAACGCCCGTCCGCATTGGTCTGGCCTTCAAACAGAACCCGATCCCCCTGCAACAGACGCAGGCTCACACCCGCGGCAGGCTTGCCAGACACCGTATCGAGAACATGCGTGGACAGAGAACTCATGCCGTCACCAGATCTTTCAGACGAAGCCCCGCAATCGCATCAATCTGCGTCAGCGCCTCGGTCAGTTCCTGTTCGGGAGTGCCAGCCAGACGGCGCTCCATTTCATCCATAATCACGGTTTTCGCAGCTTTTCCGGGTGCCGCAACCTTGCGCACACAGATCACAAACGGCATGGAAAACCGCGCGCGATACGCGTCATTCAGCCCCCGAAACCGCTCATATTCCGCAGGCGTCAGCCGATCCAACCCCGCCGAAGCCTGTTCAGAAGCGGAATGTTCCGTCAGATCCGGATCAATCCCGGCCCGATGCCCCAGCTCCGGATGCGCTCGCACCAGCGCAAGCTGCGCCTCCACGCCCGCAGACCGCACAACCTCCGCAAACGCGGACAGCATCGCACCCACATCCGCAAAAGGCCGTGCCTTCAGCGCCCCTTCCGCCACCCACGGCGAATGTTCGTAAAGCCCACCGAACTGCGCCACAAACACGTCATCCGGCAGTGCATTGACGTCTGAAATCTTCATGCCGGATGCACAGACTGCCAGTGCCGCGCGATGTCCAGCCGCGTCGCCACCCAGACACCCTCGTGTTTGCGGATATGCTCCAGAAACTTCAGCAGTCCCATTGCCCGCGCTGGCTTGCCCGCAAGACGGCAATGCAGCCCGACCGACATCATCCGTCCGCCCTCACGATACAGCATGTCGAACGCATCGCGCAGATAGGTAAAAAACTGCTCACCTTCCGTAAAACCGTTCAGCGCCGCGAACTTCATGTCATTCGCGTCCAGCGTATAAGGCACGATCAACTGCGCCCGACCATTTGCCCGGTCATAATACGGCAGGTCATCCGCATAGGAATCGGCGTCATAAACAAACCCGCCTTCCTCCACGACCAGACGCGCCGTGTTCGGACTCGTGCGCCCCTGATACCAGCCCAGCGGCCGCTCTCCCGTCACTTCGGTATGCAGCGCAATGGCCTCGCGGATATGCGCCCGCTCCACGTCCTCGGGGAAATCCTGATAATCAATCCAGCGCAGACCATGGGAGGCAATTTCCCAGCCACTCTCTTTCATGGCCGCCACGACATCCGGATTGCGGGCCAGAGCCTTCGCCACACCAAACACCGTCACCGGCATCCCGGCTTCATCGAACAAACGTCGCAGCCGCCAGAACCCGGCCCGGCTGCCATATTCGTACAGGCTCTCCATCTGCGCACAGCGTGCACCAATAATGGATTTCGTGCCCACCATTTCGGACAGGAATGCTTCGGACCCCGCATCCCCATGCAGAACCGAATTCTCCGCCCCTTCCTCGTAATTGATAACGAACTGCACTGCGATGCGCGCGCCGTTCGGCCATTTCGGATCAGGCGGCGTGCGGCCATAGCCGATCATGTCCCGCGGATAGCTGTCCTGCGTCATGGACGTTTCCCTTCTCAAAGCACCGGCGGATCGAGGCTGACGAGCTCTTCCGTGTCATAGGCCAGCAGGCTCGCCAGATGCCTGTCGCCGTCCTCCACGAACAGATCGCGCGCAATGCCCCGCGCCAGCTTCTCCACGCCAAAACGCATCCCGCTAATGGACGCACCCGAAAGCCCCATGCTCGGCATGGCGCCGAACGTGAAATTGTAGATCGCCGCCAGCATCGGCGTCTTCGGATCGGACGCATCTTTCGGCAGGAACTGGAACCGCGCCCCCAGATAGGGATGGCTCCCCAGAAGCGCACTGTCTTCCCCGGCCGGTGGCGTGAAATGATCGCGCCACAACAGAACCGAAGACGCGAAATCCTGCGTTTCCGGACGCTGCGACAGGTCGATCGTGAACCCCGTCCCGATGATCAGGAAATCAAAGCGCATCTCGCCTTGCTGGGTCGTCACCACGATCTCCTCGCCATCCATCCGCGTCGCCGTCCAGGGCGTCCCGGGATGGAAAGCAAAATTCTCATGACGGCGGCAGCGCCAGAACGTGTCCTGCGGCGGTGGCTGGTTCAGGCTGTAAATCTGCCGCATGAAACGCCAGCGCGTCAGGTCCGGCAGTTCCGAGAAATGCGCCAGAAAGCCCGCATTTTCCATCCAGCGATACGGATTGATGGCCGGGATCTTCGCTCGACGCAAGCACAGATCCACCCGACCCGCGCCCTTTTCCAGCGCCGTCGCCGCATTATCGAACGCGGAGGCCCCGGCCCCCAGAACACCAATCCGCTTGCCCTTCAGGGCTTCAAAATCAATGTCTTCATGCGTATGGGCATAAACGGATTTCGGCAGCGTCTCGGAAATGAAGGACGGTACATGCCACGTCCCCCCGCCTTCAATGCCCGTCGCCAGAACCATCCGCCGCGCCAGACGCACCGTCTCCTGACCGGCCGCATTGCGGAATGTCAGCCGCAGCAGCCCCTCGTCCCAGCCAACATGCACCAGTTCCTGATCGTTCACGACCGGAATGTCGAGCGTCTGCCGCACCCAGTCCAGATAAGCCTGCCAGTCATGGCGGGAAATCTTATCCAGATCTTCCCAGGCCTTCGCCCCATACCGCGCCTCGAACCAGGATTGCGGCGTAAGGCTGGGAATGCCCAGATCCGGCCCCGTGACATGCCGGGGCGTGCGCAGCGTGATCATGCGCGCAAACGTCACCCACGGGCCTTCGCCACCTTTCGCCGCTTTTTCAAAGACCTGCACATTGGTCACACCCTGCCGCCGCAGCCCGAAGCACGACGTAATGCCCCCCTGCCCCGCACCGATGATCGCCACATCCAGAACCGCTTCCCCGTCCCGGTCCTGCGTCAGGCTCCAGTTACCCGTCGCATAACGGATTTTCGCCAGATCCTCCCGCACGCGCCCCGAAAGCGCAGCCAAAGCTTCCATAGCCGGAGCATCGACGAGAGAAACAGTGGATGTCATGTGGTCAAACCTCAAAAAACCGGCACGGACAGGGCAGTCTCCAGTGGATGCCGGAGTGTCTTTCCGCAACAAAAACGACAGGCTACCTGTCGGCCGAGATAGTTTCACACCGCCTCAAGGTCGTATACTCCATAAAAACGCTCCTCCCGTTCGCAAAAAGAGAGCAGTTCTTCCATGCCTGTCTTCTCACGCTTCCTGCGCTACTTCCTCGCCGTCGCCCAGCACGGTTCCATCCGTCGCGCCTCCGAACATCTGCGCATCGCCGCCTCCGCCATCGACCGGCAGATCCTTCAGGGCGAGGAATCCCTCGGCACACCGCTGTTCGAGCGTCTGCCCACCGGCCTGCGCCTGACGGCAACCGGCGAACTGCTTTATGCGCACGGCAAACAGTGGTCGCGGGACCTGACCAATATGTGCGTCCAGATCGAAGACATGCGCGGCCTGCGTCGGGGACAGGTGGATATCGCGGTCCCCGACGCCCTGACCCGCGGCTTCCTACCCCGCCTGCTCCGCGCCATGCGCACGACCCATCCCGGCATTACCATCTGCACCCATGTCCTTGACAACAGCCGCATCCAGGACACCCTGATTGGCGGTTCGGTCGATCTCGCTCTGCTGCTGAACCCGACCCATGCCCGCGGTCTTCTGGTCCGCGCGCACAAGGACTTTCCGCTCGGTTTCGTCTGCCAACCGAAGCATCCCGTCGCCGAACGCAAAAACGCCCGTTTCAGTCTGGCGATGAATTATCCCATGATCATGCCCGAGCCCCCGCTCGCCCTGCACCGCCAGATCGAAATTCTTCAGATCGACAGCAATCTCGACATTCACGCCGCCGCATCCTCCGACAATATCCAGATGATCAAGTCTCTGGTCCGCGAAGGCGTCGGCCTCGGAATCCTCAGTGCGCTCGACGTCATGGAAGAAGTTACGCGCGGGGAGCTGGCTTTCATCCCGATTTCCAACCACGATCTCCCTCCACTGACACTTGCCCTGTGCGTGGACCATTCTCGCCAGCTTTCAGGCGCTGCACGGCTGGTGATTTCCGAACTAGAAAAAGAGTTCCTGTCCCCCCTGAACCAGTCCCAGCCCGCTCCCTGAGCCCTACGTCTATTGAGACACACAGACTGTAACATTTTTGCACCACCCTAAAAACGGCAATGGCTTGCCCTACATTTTATCTTTGGTGCGGATAGGACGTCCGTTTTACATCCAAATGTCGAATAAATACCGTTTTCAAAGTGAACCTTTTATTTCGACAGGAGCCCGGCAGCATGAAAGACAATCGTTGGTCACCGGACTATCGACGCCAGCTTCTTGCAGTAACCTGCCTTGCCGGCAGCGCCCTTGTTGCATTCGGCACGGACGCACGCGCCGCACAGACCACGAAGCACCCCATTTCGCGTCATCATGCTCCCGTCCGCAGCACGGCCCGCAACACCGCACCCCAAGCCCGGCCCGCAGCCGCACCGCGTCCGCATGCACTCAATGCCTCCGCTGCCGAAACAGTCTCCGTCACGTCCTCGCGCCGCGCCCTGAACGGTGGTGGCGGCATGATGCGCGTCGAAACCGCGCCACACGCCGTGCAGACCGTCACTAAGGAATTCATCAACATGCGCGCGCCGACCAGCACGGCGCTTGATCTGATCCAGAACCTGCCCAGCCTCAATGTTACGACACCGGATTCGTCAGGCATGGAGGGAGGACAGATCCAGTCCCGCGGCCTGACCGATCTGGATATGGGACTGATGGTGGACGGTGCCCCGGCGGCCGCTGCCAAATATCTGAGCGAAAACGTCGATTCCGAGAACCTCGAGAGCGTCAGCGTCACGCCAGGTTCCTCCGCAACGGACCTTCCCGTCATGTCGGCAGCCGGGGGCGTCATGGCCGAGGAAACCCGCACCCCGTCGCAGAAACGCGGCGGCCTGATCGACTTCTCCTATGGCACCAACAACCTGTCGCGCGAGTTCATCCGCCTCGAATCCGGCGAGATCGGACATAGCGGCGTCCGCGGCTATTTCTCGTTCTCCAACACGCATGCCCGGTCGTGGATGGGCGCTGGCATCAACCAGCGCAAACATATCGATTTCGGCCTGCAGAAAGACTGGAAGAACGGCTCCAACGCCAAGTTCTTCCTGTCCTGGAATTCGGCCGATTTCATCATCGACAACTACCCCACCTCTGACCAGTTCTTCCGCTACAAACACACCGGTCAGGGCTATGGCCGAACGGATGATCGTAAGAGCAACAACTATTGGGGCAACAACAACGATCACTGGAACCAGATCTTCATCTCGGCTCCGGTCCATATCGCGCTACCTTCGCGCCTGTCGCTCGATATCCATCCCTATTTCAGCTTCGGACAAGGCTGGGACGCGTCGCCTGATGGCACCACAACCGATTCAAGCGGCGCCACACGCGGTCTGACCAGCTACTTCCTGCAGAACGAATACCGCTCGGTCGGAACGGTTGCGAAACTCAACTGGGAGATCGACCGTCACAACACGTTCTCGGTCGGCTATTGGTATGAAAACACCCAGACGATCCAGTCCTACCCCACCAGCTACCAGATGGCGGACGGCAACGCACCAAGCCCCAACTGGGCCGCGTACCAAGTTTCAGCTGGCGACAAACAGACGGCCGGTTACGAAATCCACTCACTATTCGTGCATGACACCGCCAAATATTTCAACGACCACCTGACGGTGGACGCCGGCTTCAAATTCGTCATGACAAACATCTGGAACAAGGACTATTACGGCCGTCAGGAAGCCAACCGCACCGCACCGCTGCCGCAGCTTTCAATCGGCTATCGCATCAATAACAACAGCCAGATCTACCTGAACGTCGAAGGCGACTACCGTCAGCCCAGCGCTGTCGATCTCGGCTGGCTGTATACCAGTGTTGCGATCCCCAAAAACCAGTATTCCATCAAGGAAGAACTCGGCTACCGCTACCACGACGACCATATCATCGCGGACGTCGCCTTCTTCAACTACAACGTCACGAACCGCATCGTGGACCAGTATGTGGGCATGAACAGCTACAAGCCGTTCAATATTGGCAGCCAGCAAATGCGCGGATTTGACGTGATGGTCGCGGCACGCCCCATCCATGGCTTCAGCCCGTACGCTTCGGTCGAATACCTTCACGCCACCCAGGACAGCAACGTCTTCGATCCGTATCTGAACACGATGCTGCACTCCAAAGGCACGCAGGCCGTCATGGCCCCGCATGTCATTGCGAATTTCGGCCTGACGTACACCTATAAGGGCTTCTTCGCGAATGGTTCGGTCCACTATACCGGCCCGCAATCCGTCAGCATCGCCGGCGACCAGCGCATTCCGGGCTACGTCACCGACACGCTCTCGATGGGCTATCACTTCAAGCCGTTCATGTTCGCGCAGTCCCCAACATTCCGCCTGAACTTCACGAACCTCACAGGCTCCGTCGTTCGCACCGGCGCCATGGGCGCGGTTTACAGCGCCAAGGACCCGAGCACGGTCTACAGCGGCAACATGGCGTCCTATACCGGCTACGGAAACTCCTTCATGGTCGCCCCGCGCTTCACCATGACCGGAACGGTCTCCACCGCCTTCTGATCCTACGGGACAGGAAGACACCGGTTCCTGTCCCTGCATTCCAAACCGCCTCTCCTCCAGTGCGTTGCCGCAAGACGGCACGCATACGCCTTTAAGAAACGGAGAAGACCCCCATGCCCCCCGGCAATATTTCAAAAAAGCATTTCGCCAGCTCAACCCTGCTGCTCTGCACAACGCTCATTGTGACACCGCTCGCGCACAGCGCCCCGGTTCCGACGGAAACCGCACCAGACCAGTCCGCCGTCACCATCATTCCGAGCTCCGATGCAGTGAAATGGCAACCCGCTCCTGTCATGTTCCCGCATGGAACAAAAATGGCCGTCCTGACCGGTGATACCAGCAAGCCAGGCCCATTCACCCTGCGCGTCATGATGCCCGCAGGATCGTTCATCCCGCCCCACACCCATAATCTGGATGAAATGCTGACTGTCATCAGCGGCAATATCCAGCATTTCGTGGGACAGAACATCGACACGACGCAGCAGCGCACGCTTGGACCGGGCGGCTTCGTCCATCTGCCGGTCAACGTGCCCCACGCCATTAAGGCAGGACGCCAAGGGGCCGTGCTTCAGGTTTCAGGAATGGGGCCGTTCAGCATGGCCTACGTCAATCCGCAAGACGATCCGCGCAACACGGGCCGCTGACCCCCTATCGCGGCAACAACGGCGAGGACGTGGCATAAGCCTCGCCAAACCGCGACGTATTGGTGCCTGTGGCGGGGTCATGATCCAGATCCCGCCCAAATTTCAGATGAGCCGTCATACCCTTCCAAAGGGTGACCCGGCTCTCCGTATGACCGTCTTCAAAATAGCGCGTCACGATCGGGGAGGCGGAAAAAACCGGCGGAGCCCGGCGATGTTCCATGACGCGAATTTCTTCACCCGTCCCCAAATCTGCCACGCTCTGCAGCCCGAACAGGTTTCCCGGTAGGATCTGCACAGCATTGAACGGATTTGTCGGAGGAGTCTGCGCCACACAAAAAACGGGCATCAGCGCAGTCAGAAACAGTCCCGGAAGAAACACCCATGCTTTCATGACCATTCCTCCCGAGCCTGTCTCATTGCCCTGACATCATTTTCCGATCGTCGAAAGCACGATGCCCGGCGTCAGGATCTGCGGCAGCACAACGCCATCCTGATGCGGCGCATAATAGATATAGAACGGCACACCATCGCGCCCATGCGCCTTGAGGAACGCACCGATCGCCGCATTGCGGTTCGTCCAGTCCCCCTTGAGGAACACGATCTTTCGGTCCCGGAACGCCTGCTGAACGGATGGCACATCCAGCGCCACACGCTCATTGACCATGCAGGTGATGCACCATGACGCCGTCATGTCGATGAACACCGGCTTGCCCTGCGCCCGAAGCTCGGCCAGACGCGCCTCCGAGAACGGCTCGATCCCGGCCTCCGAAGCGCCCGTAACCACAGGAGCAGGCGCGGCCCGCAGCCCCTGCGCCAGCGCGGCCCCACAAACCACAACACACAGCACAGCCACGATCCGGCAGAACGCTACCGTCCCACGGCCGCCCTCCAGCATGGACCGACGCTGCCCAACACCGTAAATCCAGCCCGCAAACCCCAGAAATACAACGCCCCCGGCCGTCAGTGCCACAAACGTCACGCCCCGCTGGATTGCCGCAACCCAGAGCAGCCATACACAGGTCGCAAACAGCGGAAACGCCAGAACCTGCTTGAGAATACCCATCCAGGCCCCCGGCTTCGGCATCCGCGATGCCACACCCGGAACACCGGCCACGAGAATATACGGAAATGCCAGCCCAAGCCCCATCGACAGGAACACCAGAACCCCCATCACCGGCGGCCCACCCAGAGCCCCGGCAATGGCAACGCCCATGAACGGCGCCGTGCAGGGCGTCGCCACAATAACCGCCAGCAGGCCCGTCATCATGTCCCCGCTCCGACCGCTGCCGGTCTGAACCTGCCCCAGACGCCCGGCGCTGACTTCAAACACACCAAGCAGGTTCAGCCCCATCAGGAACAGCAGCCAGCACACGCCAACCACAAATCCCGGCGACTGGAACTGAAAGCCCCAGCCTGCCGCAGACCCGGCCAGACGCAGCCCGATCATGACAATGCCTAGCGCCGCGAACGCTCCCGCCACGCCCAGCGTGTAAAACAGCGCGCTCTGAAGCTGTGCCCCCCGTCCGGCACCGCCCATCTTCGCCAGAGACAGCGCCTTCATCGCGAGAACCGGGAACACACACGGCATCAGGTTCAGGATCAGACCGCCCACAAAAGCAAACAGCAGAACCCGCAGCCAGCCCGCGCCCGTCGGCACCTCCTGACCAGGGGCCTGTCCGGGGGCCGAAGCCGCTCCCCCGGCCGGACGCGCCTCAATCTGCAACGGGCTTTCCTGCCCCGCCGCATCCTTGAGCACGACCACGCCCAGCAACGGCTTGTCCCGATGCGCTGATTTCAGGAACTTCAGTCCGAGCGTCAACTGGCCGTCAGAGACATGCAGCGGCTGTTCCGCCACCTGATCAATCACACCCCCATCCTGCGGCAGGAACCATGCCTGCGACACGGACGCCGCAGACAGCCCCTTGCCCGAAAGGGTCAACACGCCGCCGCCCGACACGCTGGCCGGAAACGGCGACGCCACCGGCATGGCAGCTTCCGCTTTGCGGAACAGGCTCGCCTGAGCCCCGCCTTCCGGCACATCGGCCGTGGAAGCCGGAAGCGTCAGCGTGAAATCACCACTCTCAGGAATACAGACCTGCGCACAAGCAAGCCATTCCGCATGAGCGTGAAGTGTCGTCCCGCTGGAGCCCTTGAGAACCAGATCCTCCGGCAGGGTCACTTCGTTAATATAAGCGTAGGACATGAGGCCGCCCTCACTGATCCGCACCGGCACTGGCCAGTGGATCGCCCCCCCCTTGCCCGTCGCACCGCCGTCAGCCGTCACATCCAGCGTTGGCGTGTCCCCGGCATCGCCCGGATTAATCCAGTAGGTATGCCAGCCTGGCTTAAGCTGAAGCCGCAGCCCAACACGCAGATGCTGGTCCGGCCCGACCGCATCGCGATCCGTGACAAGCGTCGCGGTATCGTTCGCGGACGCAACAGGCGCACTTTCGGCCGCCCGTGCAGAGACGGAACCCAGACCCAGAACCCCTGCCAGGAGCAGGGCCGACATGCTGAACATTCGATGCAAGACAGGCTCATTCCACGTTTTCAGAAGACAGCCTTCATCATATCACTGACTGAAACGAAAAGCAGGACTCTTCCGATCGTGAAACCGCAAGGCCCTGCAAACCCCATATTACGGGATCAGCTTCTCAGCCCGCAGGCGCGTAAACAGATCGGTGAAAGAGTCCGGCGTGTACTGATATCCCGTAAACCCCGCGAGGCGGCTTTTGCTGATATCCGTCACACATTCGACCGGCCGACCCAGATCAGCATCCGTATGCCAGGCCGAAGCCAGCCGTTCGATTCGGCTTTCCGCAAGCCCGTATTTCGTGGCAATCCGTTCCCAGAGTTCCGCATCCCCCGCCAGCGTCTCTTCAAGGGACGTCGCATGGCCGGGATACGGCGCAGCCTCGATTCCGAACCATTCCGCCAGACGCGGCCAGAGCCATTTCCAGCGAAACACATCCCCGTTCACGATATTGAACGCCTGATTCCGTCCCCCGGCCTCGGTCGAAGCCCAGAAAAGCTGCCGCGCCAGTTGCCGCGCATCGGTCAGATCCGTCAGGGCATTCCACTGCACGGGAGATCCCGGAAAGACGAAAGGCCGCCCGGTCTCGCGGCAGATCGTCGCATAGACCGCCAACGTGCTGCCCATGTTCATCGCATTACCAACCGCATAGCCGATCACCGTATGCGGACGATGCACACTCCACGAAAACCCGTGCTGGGCAGCGGCTTCATAAAGCGCGTCTTCCTGATCATAATAAAAATTCAACAGGTCCAGCCGGGGCGCGTCTTCGCGAAACGGCGTCACCGGCGGCTCGCCGGACGCATAGGACTCGAACGGACCAAGATAATGCTTCATGCCCGTCGTCAGCGCCGCATGAACCAAAAGCCCCGGCTCCGGCAGAGCAGCGAACACATTGCGGATCATCGCGGAATTCACGCGGCAGTTTTCTTCCTCCGTCTCCTGACGCAGCCAGGAGCAGAAAAACACATGGCTCGGCCGCAGATCCCGCAGCGCATGCGTCAGCGTCGGCAGATCCAGCAGATCGGCCTCAACCGGCAGCACGCCCGCCATGTCATGACGCGGCCTCCGCGCCAGACCATGCACGGTCCAGCCTTCAGCCACGAGACGCGCCGCAATGTTCTGACCAACAATACCGGTCGCCCCGACGACCAGCGCAATCCGGGCCGAAACTCCGGCAGAGGCAGGAACAGAAGATGTCATGGGATTTTTCCTTTGCAGAAAACAGAGTCTGCTCCACATCTGGAAGACCATCCGCATTTCCGCCAGACGGCACCTTTTCGTGCCCTGGTGACCAGAAGGTGCCCACTCCATGACCCCGCCACTGCCCGATCACTACCGTCAGGCACCCTTCGCCGAAGATTGTGCGCCGCGCCGAATTCTGAGGCTTTTCAGCGGCAAATGGACCACCATGATTCTGCACACACTACATCTTCTGGGCGGTACGGCACGCCCCGGAAAGCTCCAGCGCAGCATCCCCGATCTATCGAAAAAAATGATGACCCAGACTCTTCGTGATCTTGAAGCGCAGGGCCTCATCCGTCGCAACGTCCGGCAGATTATGCCCCCCCCATGTCGATTACAGCCTAACGGAACTCGGACAGACCTTCGTGGAGCCCGTCGAACTTCTCTATCACTGGGCCATCCGTAACGCCGACGCCCTCGACCGGCTCGCACAGCACGAACCCTCCACATCCGAATAGGCTACCCGCATGATGAGGGTAGGACAGAGCCGCCGCCCTGTGCCATGTTTACAGCACCAGACCGCCCCAGGCGGACCACCCTGTGCGGACGACAGACCGCGCGACCGACCGCGTAATTTGCAAGGACTCATCAGACCGATGCCGTCGATACCCCGTCCCGATCAGTCTCCATCGTCCCACACACGAACTGGACGCGCCGTCCCCGGCATCTTCCTCTTCCTGCTCCTCGGCATCCTGGCGCTGTTCCCGGCCCAGGCGGCCGACACCACCCCAACCGCCCCTCTAAACCAGCAGGAAGCACAGCAGCTCCTCAACGTCCTGAACAACCCGAAGGAACGAGACGCCTTCACCCACACCCTCTCCCTGATGGCCCGCGGCCTTCAGGTTGAAACCCCCGCGGCGACCCCCGATACTGCGGCCGCACCCGCCACAAAAACCACACCTGCCAAAGCGGCCCCCGCCAAGACCGTCGCCGAAGTCCCGCCCGATATCCATACCGGCCTGAGCAGCATCCGCCTTCAGGCGCTGGGCTATCTGCATAACTTCCTCGGTCTGTTCAGCAATCTCGGCATCGTCGGCCACTGGGCGCGTACGACACTCGCCTCCCCCGACACCCGCACCACGATTCTCCATGCCTTCGCTGGAGGCCTCGTAATCATGGTCTGCGGTCTCGTGCTAGAACGCATTGTTGCGCTCAGCCTGCACAAACCTCTTCTCCAGCTCACACAGAACGCCGAAAACCGTGAGCAGCGCCACGCGCTCGAAACCGAGGAAAACACCCCGCAGGAGCCCATCGTTGACGGTTCCAGCCAAACCCGCGCCGCAGACCAGCGGCGACAGGTCGAGACCCTGCGCTTCCTCTCCCGCGTCCCTTACGCACTGGGGCATTTCGCACTGAAGGCCATTCCGGTTCTGGCCTTTCTGGCCATTGCCTATCTCGCAGTTCTAGTACTGCCCTGGAGCAAGAAAACGGATAACGTCATCACGACGCTCGCCAACTGCTACGCTGCCGCCCGCTGCCTGTATCTGTTTGTCGAAACAGGCTTCGCCCCCCGTTCCCCCACCATCCGCCTGCTGCCCGCAACGGATGCAACGGCCTTTCTACTGACCCGCTGGTGGAACGTGCTGGTCGCAGCACCCGCCATCGTCTTCTGCCTGTCCACACTGGGCAGCCAGTTCAATCTCTCGCCACGTGGCACGGGCGCCATGATCCGCGGCGTAATCCTGATCGAACACATCCTGATCGCCATCTTCATCTGGCGCATCCGGCACCTCGTCAGCCGCGCACTTCAGCCCCGCGCCGTTCCCGACACCGCAATGTGGACCTTCATCGTCGCCGTCACACGGCTGTGGTGGGTCCCGGCCATGTTCCTGGATGCTTCCCTCTGGATCGTCTGGGCCGCGCATCTGCCCGGTGGCTATCGCTGGATCCTCGACACCACCGGCATCACCATCGGCATCCTCGTCGCCTCCCGTCTGGTGGCTGTATTGGCCTACGGGCTTCAGGACCGCCTTTTCCGCATCAACCCGGCCCTGACCGATCGCTTCCCCGATCTTCAGAAACGCGCCGACCGTTACTATCCCTTCGCCCGCAAGATCCTGACCGGCACCATCCTGTTCCTGACATTGGTCGCCATGACCGAGACGTGGGGCCTGCCCACTTTCGGCTTCTTCATATACAACGCCGTCGGCCGCCATCTGCTCGACGCCATCATAACGATGCTGGTCGCCCTCAGTGTGGCCGTTGCGATCTGGGAAATCTTCAACGCCTTCCTCAGCCAGCAGCTCACCCGCTTCGAGAAGTCGGACCAGATGTCGCGCGCAACCCGCCTGCGCACAGTCCTGCCCATCATTCGCACCGTCCTTCTAGCCATCATCATCATCATCGTCGCAGTCACGACACTCTCGCAGATCGGCATCAACGTCACCCCGTTGCTCACCGGCGCAGGCATCATGGGTGCCGCCATCGCCTTCGGTTCGCAGAGCCTAGTCAAGGACTTCATCACGGGCTTCTTCATGCTCGTCGAAGATGCCATCCAGGTCGGGGACTGGGTGACGACCGGCGGCGTCTCGGGAACGGTGGAAAACCTCTCGATCCGCACAGTGAAAGTCCGCGACATCAACGGCGACCTTCACATCATCCCGTTCTCGTCTGTCTCCTCGATCGCCAACACGGCGCGCGGCTACAATCAGGTCATCGTCAAACAGCAGCTTGATCTTTCCGAGAATCTGCCCCGCGTCACGGCCATCATGGCGAAAACGCTCAAGGAAATGCGCGACGATCCGGTCTTCGGCCCCATGATCCTGTCGGATTACAACGACCTGGGCGTGGACAACAGCGACAGCGGGGGCGCCACGCTCCTTGGCAGCTTCCGCACGACTCCGATGATGAAATGGAAGGTCAAGCGCGAGTTCTACCGCCGCATCACCAACCTGCTCGCCGCGGAGAACGTCAAGTTCTACACCGGCACGTCCTACTTCACGACACCGCCGGGCAATGCCATGCGCATTACCGCAGACGTGGCCCTGCCCGCCCCAGCCAACGATGCCCCCACCCCACCGAAACCACCAGCCCGGAAGCCTGCACCGGAAACCGCGCAGGATAACAGCAAGCCTGACGGCGGCACCCCGGGGTGATTTCAGACCGGCCCCGTTCAGGGGCCGGTTTCACTTTCCGGTACGCTTCCACATAATTGTTAATCAATTAAATAAAGTCTTGCGCTGGTGTGCAGAGAGGCTCATTCTGCCTCCACATTATCGAGAACCCCCCTCCCGGTTCCCCGCAGACGATTTCCCGGCCCGCTCTCTCCGTGGCCCCGCATCGCCCGCCGATCGGCGAGGATCATGCCAAGGAATCCAGCGATGTCTCTTGCCCTGGTCTCATCGGAATCGTCCGACCCCACCCAGAAGACGACCGTGGCCCCTTCCGCCGAAACTCCGACGGAGCGCCCAAACCCGACCGTCCTGGCCGAAAAGAACCGTCAGGAAGAACAGGTCCTGAAAAAGCGGTTCATCGGCATGGTCCTCGGGCTGGTGTTCGCGCATGTCTATGTCGCGTTAGCGCTTGCCTATTCCTACATGGACGACCACAACCACCTGCATACCTGCTGGCTTCCGCTGCTTGGAGCGTTCATCTGTGGGATGATCTTCGTCTTCCACGTCTCGATCTCGTAATCAGGAGAGGCACATGACCCGTACAATCCGCCACGCATGGCTCCAGCCTTTCCTGTCCACGACATTATGGACCCTCGTCCTTATCGACATCGCTGTCATGACCTATCTGGAAAATCAGGATTTCTTCAAGGATTATGCCGGATGGGCCTGGCCCTCCGTCTTGATCACCGGGATCATCGGCTATTTTATCGGCCCCGCGATTGATCGCCTTTTTTCCAGAAAATCTTCCAGCGCCAACAAGCCATAAAGCGCCCAACACCAGAGCAGCTGTTCAGACAGCCGCATCTCCGGTGGAAAGCACGCCATCAGGAATTCGGAAAAGTCGCCATACAGGCCCTCGACGTCTGCCGACCCAACTCCTTGTAGAGCCACAGCTAATAAAAAAGGGAGACAGAAATATCTGCCTCCCTCTTTCGATCCCTCAATTCCTCGGACCTTATCGCAAGATGCCTGTATGGCCGACGCTATAACGTCCCGGCTGCGGCCATACCGTCAGGCCATGCGGCTCCGCACCGACCGGGATCTTGCGCATCGCCCCCGTATCAGTGTCGATCGCATAGACCACGTCATCAAACCGTCCTGACAACCACAGCAGTTTGCCGTCCGCACTGACATTGCCCATGTCCGGGCTACCGCCACCTGGGATCATCCAGGTTTTGACGACCTTGTCCGTCGCAAAATCGACAATCGACACCCCGCCCGGCCCGTGCTTCGGACCATGAATGCGATGTGATCCACGATTTGCGACATACATCACCTTGCCATCGCGGCTCGGATACAGGCCATGCGTACCGATACCCGTCGGGATGAAGCCGGTTTCCTTGAAAGAGTCGCCGTCCACAACGAACACGCCGTCCGCCATCATGTCCGCGACATAGAACTTGTGACCATCCGGCGCCGTCAGAATGTCCTGCGGCATCCCGCCTTTAGACAGCTTCAGCATCCCGATCATCTTCAGGTTCACCGTATCAACCTTGGCGACATAACCACCGAACTCGCAGGTGAAGATCGCATACTTGCCGTCGATAGAGAAATCGGCGTGATTGACGCCCTTGCATTCCGGCGTCTCGACCGAGCCCTTCAGCTCCATCGTATGCGGATCGCGAAAGTCCAGACGTTTATGAGCCTCGGCCACCGTAATCGCGTATCGGCCGTCCGGCGTGAAATACATGTTGTACGGATCATCCACGGCAATGGACGGCCCCGGCTTGGCCGTCGCCGGATTGATCGGCGTGAGCGACCCGTCGGGACGGCCTTCGCTGTTATTCGTCACCCACAACGTCCGCAGATCCCAGGACGGCACCACATGCTGCGGCGAATGCCCGACCGGAAACGTATCCACAACCTGAAATGACGCCGGATCAATAACGGAAACACTGTCGCCACGCAGGTTCGGCACATAAACACGGGCCGGATCATGGGCGATCGCAGGCGATATATGGGACGGTGTCGTCTCACTATAGATATTCTTCGGATCAATGACCGGCGGCATGCCCGGGATTGTCTGGATACCGGACGCAGCAACCGGCGCTGATGCCGCAACAGGCGCGGAGGCATCGGCAGGGACCGGCACCATCGGCGCGCTCGGAGAGTATTCCTGCGCATGGGCTACGGCAGTTCCCAGGGTGGCTCCCAGCAGCGTTGTCGCCACCAGAAGCGGAGTCTTAAATGTCATGGATGGCTCCTTTGGAAAGACTGGATTGCCGCAACCGCGGTCCGGATCTGCATCTCCGTGCCGATCCGGCCGAGCCCAGCCGATGCACGCCGTGGATCGCCACCATAGACGCCCTCAGCCACACCCGGTTTCGGAGCTGCGCGCAATGTATCCTGACGCACAAGCGACGGATCAACCGCCAGCATCAGCGACGTATCGCTCAGCTCCGCATGAAGCCCCACTTCAGCCGCATGGCCCTGCGCGCGCAGGGCATCAGCATACTGGTGGGGAACGACTTCATAATAATCACGCACATAAAGCACGGCGGCCTGCCCCTTCCAGGCCCGGTTCAACTCCTGCGCCACCTGCCCCATGAAAGACTGGTATCCGCCATGATCGCCCAGCAGCACAATTCGCCGGAAACCCTGAACGCGAAAACTCTCAGCAGCGCCTTTGAGCAGCCCCTCGAATATGGCCGGTGGCACGGAAATCGTGCCAGGAAACTTCATGTGAGACGTGCGCGGACTCGTCGAGCCCTCCGGCACATAGGCCACAACAGGCGCCACCAGCGTGTGCCCGGCCTGAACCGCAATCGCATCCGCCAGCACCTGCGCCCGCACATTATGCTTGCCGACCGCCATGTAAGGGCCGCTCTGCTCGGTCCCGCCCACGGGGATAATGACTGTATCCGTCCCCGCTCTCACATCCTGCGCCACCTCAGTCCAGCTCCGGCAGGCGAATTCGGCCTGAAGCGCCAGACCGCTGCAATGCGGCGGCACTTCCAGCACGTCCTGCGCCCGGGCCGCCGGGACAGACAACCCCATCCCTACGCATAACAACGCAACACGACAGGGCAGGCGACGGAGAAACAGCATCAGGGCCGGGAGATCTCTTGTAATGGTTGTCTTTCCCTACTCCATCTGTCCCCCCTTTTGCCAGAGGCGCCTTTTCCGGATCTTGCGTCTTTCCGCAACCAGATCATGCAGTATAAGACACTATGGCTTTTCCAATTTCCTACGATCCCGATCCCGTCGACAGCGCCGCACACCTCATTCAAGTCGCGCTTACGCCCGTCTTCATGCTGTCCGGGATCGGCACGCTCATCAACGTCTTCAACACACGCCTCACCCGCGTCGCCGACCACCTGGAAGACGTTCGCAAAAAGCTCAGCACACCCGCTACAGATGATACACCGGCAGATCCGCTCAACACTCCTGAGCGCCTCCGCAATCAGCAGACCCGCCTGCACCGCCGCGTCTTTGTGCTGGATGTCGCGATTCTCCTAAACGCCATTGGCGGCGCCTCGACCTGCGGCGCAGCCATGGCGCTGTTTGTCGGCTCGATCCGGGACGCCTCGACGTCAGCATGGCTGCTCGCACTTTTTGGCATAGCTCTGGCATGTACCGTCGGATCGCTAATGTTCTTCCTCGCCGACACCCTGCTGAGCTGGCACGGGCTGCGTCGCGACGCCGATCTGAGCCTCGACGCGGAATAGCCTTCGCGCAATTTTATTTCAAAAACAACCCAAAACAGTACTCTTTCCCGCAAGAAATCCTGATCTGTAAGCCTCTCCCGTTTTACTTTAACAAAAGCGAAATAATCGACCGACTGGAACAAAAACGGCGCTGCTGCAAAGATGGCAAAAGTTTAAAAGACATTTATGCACGGAATGCAGGGCTGACCCCACATCTGTATTTGTTGCTTCAGCCCCCGATTCTGGAGTTTCTCCCGCTGCACGCCGCAAAACGGCAAACAGAACCACACGGAGATTTTCCAGATGACTTCCATGACCCTGATCCACCTGATCGGCCTTCCCACCAGCCTGCTCGCACAGTTCTCGATGGTTGCCTTCGTTCCGATGATCGGCGCGCTGATGATTGCTACGGTTGCTTCCGACCGCGTTTCCGAGAGCTGATTCCAGTTATCTCGGGACTGGCCCGGCCTTCGTGCCGGGCGTCCCGCTTTTCCCTCTCCCGGCTGACACAGACTGCGCTCAGTGTCGGACAGAGAGATAGGATTCCGGATCCAGCCGGCGGCGCCACAGATCGCACAGCCAGCAACAGCTGATCCCGACCAGCATGCCGATCGATGTCGACCCAACCCAGTGCGTCGGCAGACACGACATCATGACTCCCGCCAAACCGGCGATTGTCCAGTTCATCGTTCCCATCAACGCCGAAGCCGCGCCCGCCTGATGCCCGTGATGCGTCAGGGCCAAAATGCCCGCGTTCGGCCCGATGAAGCCCAGTGAAAATGTCGTGCACCAGATCAGCGCGCACAGGATCCATGGATCTTTTGGCCCTGCCAGCCCACTCATACACACCACCACGGCCAGAACGCAGAACACCAGCACCGACAGCATCCCGATTTCCATCACCCGCGTGAACAGGAACCGGTTGGCCAGCCGCGCATTGATCTGCGATCCCAGAATGAAGCCGACCCCGTTCAGCCCAAAGAAAATGGCAAACAGATGCGGCGAGAAATGCAGAATGTTCTCGAACAGCGCCGGGGCGTTGGACAGGTAAGCAAACATCGTGAACGTCCCAAAGCTCACGACCATCACCGCAGAGCAAAACAGCGGCTCCCGCGACAGGTCCCGGTAACGCGCCACCATGCCGCTGACCGGCAGAGCAAAACGCCGCTCCCTCGGTAGCGTTTCCGGCAGCAGGAACAGCGTGCAGAGGAACATCACGACACCAAAGACAACATTCGCCCAGAAAATCAGCCGCCAGCTCCCCAGATCCAGCAGGAAACTGCCGATCGAGGGCGCCAGTAGCGGCCCCAGCCCGAAAATCAGCATAAGCTGCGACATGAGCTTCACACCCGCCGCTCCGGTTGCCACATCACGCACCATCGCCCGCGGCGCCACCGAACTGATCGCCCCTCCCAAAGCCGCCACGAAACGCAGCACACAGAACATATGGAAACTGGTCGTCAGGGCCAGCCCGACCGAAGCGAGGGCATACACTACCAACCCGTACAGAAGCGGTAGCTTGCGCCCATAGCGGTCACAGAGTGGCCCCAGGGTGAACTGTCCGATCGCCAGCCCCGCCAGCCACGCAGTCAGTGTCAGCTGCGCCGATCCTGCCCCGTGCCCCAGATCGTGCTCCAGTTCCGGAAAGGCTGGAAGATACATGTCTGTCGAAACGGGCCCAAGAATAAAGATCAGACCGATCAGCACACGGGTGAGGGCATTCATCCCCGAGGGGGAGGTCTCTTTGGACAGCGACGTAACGGACACGCAGGCACCATGACTGGACAGAGCAGAAAACCGAAAACGGGCTCCCCCTGCTGGAGAAGCCCGTTTCCATACTCAACGCCTTTTTGTCCGGACTGACCAGCCCCGAATTCAGGCGCCACGCCTCATTCCGGACATGAGCGCAGACCTTACTTCGGCCAGTTAGCCAGAATGTCCGTCTTCACTGTCTGCGGCAGACCGACATAGTCGAGGCGGGCATTATCCGCGTCACCGTGCTGGAACCCCCAAGCGAAGAAATCACGAACAGCCTTGCCGGCCTCCTTCTGGGCCGCATCAACCGGCACCAGAACGAACGTTGCCGTCACGATCGGCCAGGAGGACGCACCATCCGTGTCCAGCAGGTTCACGGCATAGTGATCCGCGTGAACCCAGTCAGCGGCTTTGGCGGCTTCGGTGAAGCTGGCCAGCGTCGGAGCAACGAAAGCACCGCTGTGATTCTTCATCTTGGCGATGTTCAGGTGGTTCTGCGCGGCATAGGCATACTCAACGTAGCCGATGCCACCCTCGGTCTGACGCACCATGGCGGCAATGCCGTCATTACCACGCGCACCCGCACCACCCGGCCATGCGATGGACGTGCCGGCCCCGAGCTTCTGCTTCCAGGTCGGGGAAACCTGCGACAAATAGGACGTGAAGACGTAGCTCGTGCCCGAACCATCAGCACGGTGGATCGGCGCGACATCCGTGTCCGGCAGCTTCAGCCCCGGGTTCAGGGCCTTGATGCGGTCATCATCCCAGGTCGTGATTTCACCGTCATACAGCGCAGCCAGCGTCGGTCCATCGAGACGGAGCTCGCCCGGAGCCAGACCCGGCACGTTCGCCACGACCACAATGCCGCTCATGACGGTCGGGAACTGGTACAGCTTTTCCTTGGCCAGACGCTCGCCGCTCATCGGCTTGTCGGACGCGCCGAAATCGACGGTACGGGCGATCACCTGATCCTGGCCAGCGCTGGAGCCCACACTCTGGTAATTCACGGAGATACCGGCCTGGCTCTTGGCCGCCGTGCCCCACGCACCATAGATCGGTGCGGCGAAGCTGGATCCTGCGCCCGTGATGTCCGCAGCCTGCGCCGACGACACGAACGGGGTCATGGCAACAGCGCCAAGGGCCGTGGCGACGAGAAGACCGAATAGCGGAGCTCTGCTCTTGATCATGGGAATCCCTTAGTGGGGCGTGAAAACTGCCCCTTAGTAACGCCGGCGCGGATACAGAAACAGTGGGACCTCCATGATAGTTTCATGACAACCTCCGCACGCCCCCAAGTGCCGAAATGTCACACCCCTCCCTTCGTAAGGTTCCTACGGCCGCCCCTTGCGCAACAAAACTGAAATGCGAAAAACGGAACTCCCTGTTTTCCGGGGCTTTTCGCCTTTTGTGTCATCAAACTGTCACACCCCTGTCATGAAACCTTCCCATTATTTCGAAAAGCGAATCAGATACCTGAACTGCGGAACACACGCCCTCCCCAGAAGGACGCACCGCAGCAATGGTTTTTTCTTTCCGCCGGACCACAGCTCTCCCCAGGGCCCTTTTGGCCACAACAACCCTGGTTTCACTTCTTCCGCTGTGTGGCCATGCCCGGGCCGCCGACCAGATGCAGATCATGGAACGGCAGATCCAGGCCATGCAGGCCCAGCTCACCAGCATGAAGAAAGAACATGCTGAAGAAGTGAAGCGCGCGCGCGCCGTTCTCGCCCATCAGCGGGAAGAAGCCGAAAACAATCCGTATGGCCAGCGCAGTAAAATGATTGGCCGTCCCCAGTCAGATTCCAAGATCCACACGGGCGGCATAACCATCGCCTCAATGCTAGCTCCGCCACAGACGGCCAGCACACCATACGGCCAAATCACCGGCACTCCTCCGGCCCATTCCAGTCTGTATGGCCCATTGCGCCGCGGTCAGATCCAGGTTGGCGGTGTACGAATCACTCTGGGTGGCTTCGCTGAGGCCGCAACGATGTTCCGTTCTCGCAATACGGCCTCCGATATCTCCACAGGCTTCAATGCGATCCCATGGGGCAACAACGCAGCCTATCACATGAACGAATTCCACCAGAGCGAGCGCCAGAGCCGTCTGGCAGCATTGGTAGAAGGTAAAATCACCTCCAAACTCGAAGCCGATGCCTACGTCGAAACCGACTTCCAGGGCGCCGGCTCTGCTTCCAATTCACGTCAGTCGAACTCGTACGTCCTGCGCGCCCGCCTGTTTTATGGCGAACTGAAGGATCAGGCTGACGATCTGCAGATTCTGGGCGGCCAGAACTGGTCCCTCATCACCATGTTTAACAAAGGCATGTCCGCGCGCGACGAGCAGATCCCACTTTCAATTGAAGCCCAGTACGTTCCTGGCTTTAACTGGACACGAAACAGTCAGGTCCGCATCGTCAAAGGATTTGATAACAGCCGCTACCATATCGGTCTTTCTATCGAAAACCCTTCCGCAGTTCCCACAGGAACGCCTTATGAGCCGACCGGAACAACCGTGACTTACAAAGAGTCCGGCGCCAATGTGAATAATCCAGACACCTACTACGCAACCGATGTTGCCCCAGATATCGTTACCAAATTTGCTGCCGATCCTGGCTGGGGTCACTACGAAGTCACCGGCGTCATGCGCTTCCTTCATGACCGCACCAGCGTTCTCGGCGGTGGACAAAGCCATACTTCAGTTGCCGGCGGCGGCGGTGGCGCACTGCTGCTCCCACTCATCAAAGACAAACTCTACTTCCAGGCATCAGGGCTGGTTGGGATCGGGATCGGCCGATACGGCACCAGCAACATCCCTGATTACAGCTTTAACCAGAACGGGTCGCCTCACCCGCTGCCAGAAGCAAATGTTCTGCTCGGTCTCTACGGAAACCCAATCAAAGCTCTTACACTCTATGGTTATGTAGGTGCCGAAACCGTCAGATCGCGCGCAGCCTATAACGTAAATGGCAAGGCATATGGCTACGGCAATCCACTGTACAACATGTCGGGCTGCAATACAGAACTTTCCTCCCTCTGCGCTGCCAGTGGAAACGTTCGTACCGTCGCACAGGCCACAACCGGATTTTGGTATAACGCCCTCAAAGGCAATTACGGAACTGTGCGTGTAGGCGCCCAATACTCATACACTTATGTCGAAGCCTTTTCTGGCGTTGGTGGAACACCACATACCGACGACAACATGGTCTTCCTCTCATTCCGTTATATGCCTTTCAACTAAACACACACCGAGGGTCATCCTACTTCGCATAGGGTGATCCTCTTCTGTGCTAGAGAGATATAAAGTGACATAATTTTCTATTTAATATTTTGTGTATTTGCTGAAAAATCAGGCCAATTCCCAGTATATTTCTAATATTTTTTTGATCACCGCAGCCTATTCTAAGATGCTTCGTTTTCATGAAATTTGCCGGTATTATCCAGCCTCACTGAAAACGTCCTGAAAGACAGTCTCTTGCTGCGCTGGTTTCTGGTTTCCATCCTGTCCCTTACCGTTCTTCTTCTAGCCCTGTTCGGCGCAGGATGGATCTGGATCGATCACAAGGACCTTGCCGCTTTCGCTACCGCGAAGCTGGAAAAGAAACTGGACCGCCCCGTCCATATCGGCGCCCTGCACGTCCATCCGGGCACATGGCTGACCATCGACGCCAACGACATCTCCGTCGCCAACATCGCCAGTGGCACCCGCCCGCAAATGATGACGCTCGGCCATCTCAGCGCACAAGTGCGCCTGACCTCCCTGATCTGGGGACCACCCGAGACCCGCAATATCGTCATCTCGAAGTTCTCGGGTCTGTTCGAACGCACACCGGCACATCTGCCCAACTGGCGCTTCGGCCCCCATCAGAACGACCCGCGCCCCCCGCTCACGCCTGAACAACAGGCCAAAGCGGACGCACCGCCTGATCTAAGCAACGCCCCAGGCCTGCGCAACATCACGATTCTCGACAGTGATGTGACCTACCGTTCGGCCAATGGCGCGTCCTACAAGACCACACTCGGGAAGGTCGAACTCGCGTCAACCAACGACACGAGCCCCCTCACCATGACGTTGAACGGCGCCTATAATGACACCCCGATCGCGATTTCTGCCGAAATGGAGCCGATCCGCGACCTCCGCAAAACACCACAGCGCCCCTACGGCACCAAGGCCCATGTCACATCCGGTGACATGACCTCGGACTTCACCGGCACCCTGACAGACCCGACAAATTTTGACGGCGTCGAAGGCCACACCACCGTCACCACACCCACATCCGACACGCTGTTCAGCGTCGCCGGAATCAAAGGCGATCATGCCCCGGTCAAACTGACCCTGTCCGGCGATTTCAGCCATTCCGGCAATGACTGGCATTTCCGAAAGGCGAACGGCACCATCCAGACCAGCACGATGGAAAACGGCGACTTTGCGCTTGTCGAAGGTAGCCACGGCAAACCCGATGACGTAACGGCCAAAATCGGTTTTGGCCGCCTCGACATCAACGGCCTGATGCCAATCCTCGCGCCCTCAGGCTCAAAAGGCAGCAAGAAAAGTCCGTCCACGCTCCACGCGGACCTGATGCTCCTGACGCCGCCCGATCCCGACCCACTGGTCCAGTTCGACCTCACGGCCCATCAACTGGTCTATAACAAGCTCGATTTCTCAAACCTGATGATCCAGGCGTCCCAGATCCCCAACCGCATCGACATTCCTGTCCTGCGCCTCGGGTATGTTGGTGCCTCACTCAGTGCCAACGGACATATCGAAGCCGACAGGAAATCCTCCCGCATCGCTGCTGAAGTCGCCCTGACCCATGGCAACATCGACCGCCTGCGTCGCGTTGCAGGCCTTGCCCCCGTGCCGGTCAGTGGTAGCCTGAGCTTTCGCATTATCGCCAGCGCACACAACGTCCACACCCTTAACGAAGCCATGAGCCGCGCCGACCTCACCGCAGCCGTCAGCATGGAAAAGGGCGAAATCGCGCGTGAGATCGTCGAGGCCGCCTCGATGGATCTTCGCCTCCTTTTCCGACATGCCAAGGGCGTCACCCCCATCACCTGCCTGCTCGGCGTCCTACAGATGCATCAGGGGGTCGGTGTCGTCGTACCCCTGCGTCTGCGCACGGGCGCTGGTACCATCGCGGCCAAGGCGGACTTCGATCTCAACCGCAAATGGCTTGATCTCGTCTTTGCCAGTCGCCCCTTCTCGACCAGCTTCTTTGCCCTGGACGTTCCTGTCCGCGTCAGTGGTCGTTTTGATGCACCGGTCCTTTCCCTCGCAAAATGGTCGAAGGAAGGCCGGAACATGCTCGCGGATTCAAACGAGGTTACGAACCTTCCTCCCGCTTTGCAGGGTTTCGCAGCGTCCAACGCCTGCGCACGCCCTACACGCTAGCCATTGAGGCCACGGAATTTGCACCTCACCCAGCCCCCGGCTATGCACGTCGCACCGTAGGAAGAGGGTCCAGATATGCGTATTGCAATGGTCGGTGGCGGATATGTCGGTCTTGTCTCAGGCGCCTGCTTCGCCGAGTTCGGAGCCGACGTCACCATCGTGGAGCGGGACCCAAAAAAGCTTGAGGCCCTCAATGCCGGTCGCATCCCCATCTATGAACCGGGGCTGGACACTCTCGTCAGCAGCAATGTCGACGCCGGTCGCCTGACATTCGGGGACGATCTCGGCGCCGCCATGAGTGACGCTGATGCCGTCTTCATCGCCGTCGGCACCCCGACGCGACGCGGCGATGGTCATGCCGACCTGACCTATGTCTACGCCGCAGCCGAGGAGATTGCCCGTGCTGCCAGAACGGATCTTCTGGTCGTTACGAAATCTACCGTACCCGTCGGCACAGGCCGCGAAGTCGCCCGTATCCTGCGTCAGACAAGGCCGGACCTGATCTTCGACGTCGCCTCCAATCCGGAGTTCCTCCGCGAAGGTAACGCGATCGACGATTTCATGCGCCCGGACCGGGTCATCGTCGGCATCGACCGCTCAGGCCCGGATGGCGGGACCCGCGCGCAAAGCCTGATCGAACAGCTCTACCGCCCGCTCACAGCCATTCAGGCCCCGATCGTCCTGACGGATCTGGAAACTGCTGAACTGACCAAATACGCCGCCAATGCCTTCCTCGCGATGAAGGTCACCTTCATCAACGAAATGGCCGATCTATGCGAGAAAGTCGGCGGCAACATCCATGACGTCGCGCGCGGCATGGGCCTCGACCAGCGGATCGGCAGCCGTTTCCTCAGCCCCGGACCGGGCTATGGTGGTTCCTGCTTCCCCAAGGACACCCGCGCCCTGACCGCCATCGCCCAGGACGCCGGTGCCCGCACAAAACTCGTGGAAGCCACAGTCTCTATCAACGAAGCCCGCAAAACGGGGATGGCCGAACGTATCATTGCGCAGGCGGGCGGAAGCCTTGAAGGCAAGACCGTCGGCATCCTCGGCCTGACGTTCAAGCCCGACACGGATGATATGCGCGAAGCAGCGTCCCTGCCCATTCTGGCTTGCCTGCATGATGCAGGTGCTACCCTTCAGGTCTTCGATCCCGAAGGGATGGACGCGGCCCGCGCGCTCCTGCCGGAAGGCGTACGCTACTGCGAGGACGCGCTGGCCGCCGCACAGGACGCCGACATCGTTGTCGTCCTGACGGAATGGAACATGTTCCGCGCTCTCGACCCGGCACGCCTGCGAAGTGCCATGCGCGGCAACGCCATCGCAGATCTGCGCAACATCTGGAGCCCCGACCTCATGCGCGAGGTCGGGTTCGATTACCGTTCGATCGGGCGCCCCTGAGAGCGTACCTTACCGGGCCTGGGCTTCGGACCGGGCCACCGCACGATCCACCGGCGCAAACGTCCCGTTGCGCAGCCGCCGCTCCAGTTCCTCAAGGGACTGGCCTTTGGTCTCGGGCACGTAACGCAGCACGAACCAGAACGCGAAAGCATTGACTCCCGCAAACAGCCAGAACGTCCACCCCGCGCCCAGCATCTGCACGAGTGACAGCGTAGACAGGGAAATCAACAGATCCGCCCCCCAATGGCTTCCGGCTACAAGACTCATACCCTTGCCCCGACAGGACAGTGGATAGACTTCCGCCCCAACCAACCAGATGGCGACCGACAGACTACCCGTATTAAAAATGGTATAGGCCATGACGGCTGCAACCGTGATCCATGCCCCGATCCCGCCGGTCAGATGCATCGCAAACGTCGTCCCCAGAACCGCAAGCGCCACTACGGCCCCTGGCAACATCCGCAGAAGCAGCGTCCGCCGCCCCCAGGTATCGACGGCCCACCCCCCGAATACTGTCGCAAAAACCATGCCCACACCAACGGCCACAGAGGTCAGCAGGGCGGAATCCTGCCCGAAACCGGCATCGGCAAAAATCGTCGGCGCGTAATACATGACGGCATTGATGCCCGTAAACTGACACAGGAGCGCAATACCCACAGAGGCCGTCAGCGCAGGCCGCACCCAGGGCTTCGCCAGTTCGGACCACGGCGCCTGCACATCGTGGTTTTCAATAATTTCCTCAAGCTCCCGGTCCGCCGCCTCATCGGACAGACGCACCCGCCGCAGAACTACTCTTGCTTCTTCGATCTGTCCGTTAAGAGCCAGCCATCGCGGGCTGTTGGGCAGGAACGCCATGCCCACGAACAGGATCAGTGCAGGCAGCATCCCGATCCCGAACATCAGCCGCCAACTCGAATCCCGCAGCAGATAGCCAGTCACGAAAGAACTCGTGATACCAAAAACCACCGCCAGCTGAAAACCGACAACAAGCCGTCCCCGACGCTCTGGCGGCGAGACTTCCGCGATATAGATCGGAACGATCTGCGACGCCGCGCCAATGGCCAGACCGAGGATCAGACGGGCAATAATCAGAACAGCCACACTTTGCGCCGAGGAAACAACCACTGTCCCCAGAAGGAACAGTGCCGCCGCGATCATAACCGTACGCCGGCGCCCGATCCGGTCGGAAATACTCCCGGCCCCCAGGCATCCGATCAACGCTCCTAGGATGATGGCCGATGTCACGATTTCCGCCCCAAGCGTATCCAGATGGAACTGGTTACGAAGCTGGAGCAGGGCAGAAGAGATAATGCCGGTATCATACCCGAACAGCAGCCCGCCCGTTGCCGAAATGGTCGCAATGAAATTCGTTAGGGCATTTCCGCTCAACCGTCCGTGCGCGTTCCCGTTCTGCATCGTGAAACCTTCCACCGCGAAGCCGCAGACTATTATTCGTGAGACAATCTGCCTACGTTAACGCTCCACAACAGGAAAGTAACATCACAAAAGTTACAATTTTCGTTTTTATCGAGAAATTTCTCGTGTGCGATCCGGCACAGCCCTGAGACGGCAGACATGAAAAAACCCCCTTCCCATACAGAAAGGGGGTTCTGACGTTATTGCCGTCGGGAAATCCTGTCTTACGGCTGAACGATCCGCAGGATAAACGCCGTCAGGGTGTTGATGGCCTCCTGCTCCGGACGGTCCGCAGGCAGACGCAGTTCCGGCGATACCGGTGCCTCATAAGGCGCTGAAACGCCCGTAAACTCCGGGATTTTTCCCGAACGCGCCGCTGCATACAACCCTTTGGGGTCCCGCTTTTCGCAGGTCTCCAGCGGTGTATCGACGAAGACTTCATGGAAGTTCTCGCCCACGATCTGCCGTGCCTGCGCCCGGTCAGCTTCAAGCGGAGACACCAGCGCCACGATCACGACCTGTCCGCTCTCGGCCAGAATCTTCGCCACATGCGCCGCACGACGGATGTTTTCGCGACGGTCTTCCAGCGAGAATCCAAGATCGCTGCACAGCCCGGCCCGCAGCGTGTCCCCATCCAGAACGGTCGCGTTGATCGCCTGTTCCGAAAGCGCCAGTTCAGCCGCCCGCGCCACCGTACTCTTGCCAGACCCCGGCAGCCCCGTCAGCCAGAACACACCGCTCTTATGGCCTCGCGTCTGGACCTGACGGGCCGCAGACACACGGCTGGCTGTCGGATGAATGGCATGTGCGCCGTCCGCCAGTTCAGCCGGACCAATCAGCGGCGCGCCACCAACGATGCGCTGGTAACGATCCACCAGAACACCACGCCCGTCGCCAAAGCCCGGCGCGAACGGATCGAACAGCACGGCATGGGACGCTGCCAGAGTGATTTCCGCAAACCCATCCGGCGGCACGCTGTCGCCTTCACGCAGGGTTAAATCTTCCAGATCGACCACGGCATCAATGGACGCCACCGTCACATCATGCTCGGCCGTCGCCAGACGCAGCGTAAAGCTCTCACCCACCCGCAGCGGCTCGCCGCGCAGCCAGAACAGGCGCGTGCGAATCCGGGCCGAACGCTCCGGCGCAGCAGCCTTGTCATCCGCCGGGAACAGCAGATCGCCCCGGTCCGGCACCAGATCCGGCTCCAGACGCAGCGCAATGGACTCGCCCGCACCTGCAACCGGAAGTTCCGGCGCATGCCAGCGGCAAACTTCCGCCACAGTCGCAACCTGCCCCTGCGCCCCGATGGCCAGACGGTCGCCCGCCCGCACCGTGCCGCGCTCGATCCGCCCCGCCACATAGCGCACACCGTCAAAGCGATAGACATCCTGCACCGGCATCCGGAACGGCAACGCAGCGCGCGATGCCGGCGGCGGCACATTGGCCAGAGCCTCCACCAGCGTCGGTCCCTTGTACCAAAGCGCCCGCTCGGAACGGCTGGCGATGTTATCGCCATCGCGTGCAGACGCAGGAACAACAGCCTCAACCTCGATTTCCAGACGGCCCAGAAGCTGGCGCACGTCGGACTCGACCTTGACGATCTTCGCCTCGTCAAAATCCAGCAGATCGGACTTGTTGAGCAGCACAATCACATGCCGGATGCCGATCAGACGCAGCAGCATCGCATGACGCCGCGTCTGCTCCTGCGCGCCTTCCTTGGCATCGACAACCAGCACAGCCGCTTCTGCATCGGCGGCCCCGGTAATCATGTTGCGCAGGAACTGGCGATGGCCCGGCGCATCGACGATCACGAATTCCCGCGATCCCAGACGGAACGGAATCCGCGTGGAATCAACCGTCACGCCCTGATCACGCTCGATCTGAAGGGAATCGAGCAGGAAGCTCCACTCCACCGCCAGACCACGCTTGCGGCTGCTCTCGACGATCTGCGCCAGCTTGCCGTCCTGAAGGCTGTCGGTGTCGTACAGCAGACGCCCGATCAGCGAGGACTTACCGTGATCGACATGCCCGACGATGACGATGGGCGTTGCCGCAGCACGATGGGTCTCAGAATACTGTCCGGTCACGATATTGCCGCCCATTGTCACAGATACCCCGCCACACGCAGACGCTCGAACACGTCTTCGGATTCATGATCCATCGCACGCCCCGCACGCTCGGACGTCCGGCTGGTTTCCAGTTCGGCAATCACTTCCGCCACCGTAGATGCATTGCTCTCTACGGGGAATGTAATGTCCTGATCGCCCAGCGAACGATACCTCTTGCCGTTCTTGGCAAAATACAGGTCCACCAGCGGGATGTTCTCGCGCTCGATGTAACGCCAGATGTCGATCTCACGCCAGGACAGCAGCGGATGGACGCGGATATGCATGCCGTCTTCATACGGCGTCGCATACTGGTCCCAGAACTCCGGCGGCTGATTGCGCACGTCCCAGCGATGCCCGGCACCGCGCGGACTGAACACACGCTCTTTCGCCCGCGTCGCCTGCTCGTCACGACGGATACCCGCAATAACGCCACGCAGCTTGTGCTTCTCGATCATCGCAGCCAGACCAGCCGTCTTGCGCGCGGCAGACCGGGCAGCAGGCGGAAGCGACGGGTCGATTTCCTCAACCGGCGGGCAGTAGCCCAGAAGCAGGTCGAGATCCCATTTCTTCGTATATTCGTCGCGGAACGCATACATTTCCGGGAATTTCTTTTCGGTATCGACATGCATGACCGGGAACGGCACACGCCCCATGAACGCCTTGCGCGCCAGCCACACCATCACATTGCTGTCCTTGCCCAGCGACCACAGCAGGGACAGGGGCTTCAGCTTGCGATAGGCCTCGCGCAAGATGAAAATGCTCTGAGCCTCAAGCTGGTCCAGATCATCCATGATGCGCGGTTGTGCCAAGCTTGTGGTGGTGGACTGATCCCGCGACAGGATCGGTGTCTGCGTCATTATCCGCTCCGTAGTCATGCCGGCCTATGAATGCCGCATTCCGTCTTGGCCAGACCGGCCCACCGGCCCGCCCGTCCATCTTCACCATCCTTGACCGCCCTTGTGCACGGAGCACAACCGATCGAGGTGTAACCTTTTGCAACCAGGGGATGCCGCGGCAGATCCCGGCGCTGCATCTGCGCCTCAATCTGCGCCGGCCCCCACCCCGCAAGCGGGTTGAGCTTCACGCTGCCATCAGGCTGCGGATCAACCAGCGGCAGCGCGGCCCGCGTCGCGGACTGACTGCGCTTGCGCCCCGTGATCCAGACATCGAAATCCGGCAGCACCAGATCCAGCGGCTCAACCTTGCGCAACGCACAGCACGCATCCGGGTCGAAATCTGCGAGCTGATCCTGTGGATCGCGATCATGCAGTTCTTTGGGGGTAGGCGCGAGACTTCTCACGTCCGAAAGACCAAGCCTTCGGGAAAGCCTATCACGATAATCCAGCGTTTCCGGGAAATGCCGCTTCGTATCCAAAAAGAAGACCGGAACCGAAGGATCAATCTGCGCCACAAGATCCAGCAGAACAGCCGACTCCGCCCCAAAAGACGAAATGACGGCCACACGCCCCCGCAGCAGATCCAGAGTCTCCTTCAGGACCTGCTCTTCCGGGAGTTGGCGAAGGTGATCCAATTCCGTCTGCAAGAGAGGCATGTACTGCACCTAACCGTGTCCAGATCAGTCATGCCAGTTGCACGGCACGCCCGAGACATAGGCGCATCATTCATAAAAATAAACTATTTTGTTTGATATAACTTTTTTGTTTAGTTGTTACGTCGCGCTGAACGCACGTCTTTTCAGCGAAATCTCCGCCGTAGAGGCGCAGTATATCGCCAGGCCGCGAACTGCTTTAGTCGAGTCATTCCCGAAAGCCCCCTCAGACGCTCCCTCCAGCTCGAACCGTCCAGAGGGGATTCATCACGTAAAACACGAGACACTTCTACCGGCTCCACTTCCCTCTGCCGGGCCGCCGCAGATCCTGGCAGCGGATCCGCCACCTCGCGTGCCATGCGCTCCCAACTTTCCACACGCAGGCGGACATCCGGCTCAACCCGAAAAAACACTCCGAATTCAAACCCCGGTGGCGCCGTATCCTCAAACCCCGCGCAGGCCAGATCCAGCACATTGTTCCGCACCAGCGGAATCATCAGTTCCGCAAGATGGCGTGGGGTGAACACCCAGCAATGCACATCCACATAATGTGACGGATTAGCCAGCGCAGGACGCACCCAGTCCAGCGCCTCCTCAAAGGAAAACTGCGCCGTCATGTCACCGGGCGCACTCAGCCCCTCGTAAAAATCCTGACATTGCACCTCGGAATCGCGCACCTTATTCAGCGCGAAATCGAGAATGTCACGTGCATCCGGCGTACGCCGCTTCTGAAGCCATGCAACCAGCAGATCTGCCAGCCGGGTCGGTGGCCGCAGCGCATCAAAAGAAAAACGGGCATCGGGCAGCATCAGGCGAATTTCGCCCTCCGCCGACAATACTTCGGAGGCCTCGGCCAGCCAGCCGATCAAATCCGGAACATGCTCGCCCACATGAGACGCGACGATCAGATCAAACGATCCATCCACACAGTCCTTCAGAGGACGATCAAGCCAGACGATATCTACCGGAGCCAGATTGTCAGGGGTCACAGCCGGGTCCCACGCGAACTGACGCAGCAGTCCTTCCGTATCGACCCGGTCCGCATAAAGAACCTGACACTCTTCCCGCGTCAGAACCGGCGTCGTCAGCGCCCCGATTTCCAGGCAGCGGGCCTGAGTGAAATCAATGCCGCGCCGCAGGGCCGTCTGACGTTTGCGGAAAATTTCTGGCACGGAACCTCGATATCTGGACAGAAACCTGACGCAACATCCCCGAAAATACGGGATGCGACTGTCTGGAAGGCTATAGGGAGACGGTTAAAAATCTGTCAATGCCGACACAGACACAGCCTCCTCAAGGAAAATAACTCCACGCACCACATAATAGCACAATTCGCCATTATAGCCTCTACGAGACACCGTTTCGAAAACCTGAAAATCCCCCTGAACGCAATCTGGCATGATTTATGCATCATGGAATTCCATGGACATGCTCTCACCCTTTTGCACCCAGCGCCTTGCGGGCTTCCTTGTCCGCCAGACCGTGCAGCCGCAGATGATGGCGGAACTGGTAGTAGGTCAGACCGAGCAGCTCGGCCGCACGCCGCTGACTGAACTGCGCCTCGCGCAGGGCGGCTTCCAGAAGACTGCGTTCATGCGCCCGGACATCCGCCCCGAAATCCCGCGGAAATGTCAGCACCTCGCCTGTGCCCACACTTACCGCAGGAACAGCAGCCGGAGCGGCCATGCCCAGCCAGTCCGGCGTCACAAACGGATCCAGTACAATCTCGTCCAGCGCCTTTTCCGGACGGTCCATCCGATAAACACTACGCTCGACCACGTTACGCAGCTCGCGCACATTGCCCGGCCAGTCATACGCCTGCAAACGCGCCAGCGCCCGGTCCGTAAAACCGGCAAAAAGCTTTCGCCCCAGTTCTGCGCTCATGCGGGTGGCAAAATGCCCGGCGAGCAGCGGGATATCCTCCGGACGGGCGCGCAGCGGCGGAATATTCACGACATCGAATGCCAGTCGATCCAGCAAGTCCGCCCGAAAGCGCCCTTCCTGCGCCATGGCTGGCAGATCGGCATTGGTCGCCCCAATCAGCCGCACGTCCACACGAATGGTCTCGCTGCCCCCCACACGCTCGAAACTGCCATACTCGATCACTCGCAGCAGCTTTTCCTGCACCGCCTGGGACGCGGTGCCGATCTCATCGAGAAACATCGTCCCCCCATCCGCCCGCTCGAAGCGGGAAAGGCGGCGCTTCTGCGCACCTGTAAAAGCACCCGCCTCATGGCCGAACAGTTCACTGTCCAAAAGCGCCTCAGGCAGGGCCGCACAGTTGAGCTTCACCAGCGGTCGGTCCCAGCGCTCCGACAGCAGGGCCAGACGCGCGGCTACCAGTTCTTTGCCCGTCCCGCGCTCGCCGATCACGAGAACCGGGCGTTTCAGGGGCGCAAGTCTGGAGACCTGATCCAGCATCTCCAGAAATGCCGGAGCCCGCCCGATCGGGGTCGGCACCTCATCCATATCGGTGCTTCTCGCCATTTTCTGGTCTCTCACGCCCTGTTTCGATCTTCAGTTCATAACACTCTCAAAACAGCATCGCTGACAAGGGCAGGCATTCTGTCCTAAGTCACTCTCACAGGAAGGAAAGCATCATGGGTATTTTCTCTCGCCTCGCCGATATCGTGAACTCTAATCTCAATGCGATTCTCGCCACCGCCGAAGACCCGCAGAAAATGATCCGCCTGGTCATTCAGGAAATGGAAGACACGCTGGTCGAAGTCCGCAGTCAGGCCGTCCGGACGATCGCCGAACGTAAGCAGCTTGAGCGTCGCGTCCGCACCATGATGCACGAAGAAGACGAGTGGCACCGCAAAGCCGGCCTCGCCATCGAGCGAGGTCGTGACGATCTGGCGAAAGCCGCCCTCGCTGCCCGTCACAGCGTCGAACAGTCCCGCGAGGCACTGGAGCAGCAGATCGCCCAGATTTCCGACGGGCTGGACCAACAGAACGATGACATCTCCAAGCTGCAAGCCAAGCTTACGGATGCCAAATCCCGCGAAAAGGCGCTCTCCATCCGCGCACGGACCGCACAGGGCCGCCTGAAAACCCGCGAGAAGCTCTATGACACCCGCATCGACGACACGCTGAACCGATTCGATCAGGTGGAACGCGCTCTTGATGAACTGGAAGGCAAGGCCGAAGCGTATGATCTGGGCCGCCGCACGGGACACCCGACACTTCAGGAGGAACTCGCAGCACTTGAAACCGATGCTGTCGTAGAAAACGAGTTCGAAGCCCTCAAGCGCCGTGTTGCCGAAAAGAAAAATGCAGTCTGATCCCCGCACCAGACAGGAAAGGCCCACGGCATGAGTTCGGACAATCTGGCGCTTCTCATCCCCATCATCGCCATCATCGCGTGGTCGGTAACCAGCACGGTCAAGCACACGACGCGCCAGTCCGATCGCGCCAGCCAGCCCGATCCCACGCTTCAGGCCGCCCTGACACAGGCCGAAGCGCATGCTACGCGTCTGGAAGAAAGGATCGACCAGCTCGAACGTATCCTCGATGAGGATATCCCGGGCTGGAGAGCAAGGAACGCACGATGACACGCCGCCCCGTCTTCTTTTCCACCCCCCGCCCGGTGCTTCTGGTCCTGCTGGCGGGAGTGGCCCTGCTGGCGCCGGCGGCTCATGCCGCACGGATGACCCTGTCCGGAGAAGACCTGGACCTGTCCGTTCCCTGCACCGGACAGGTCAGGGTCGTGGTCGATCCCGCCATGAAGGACGGGGCGACCCTTGATTCAAGCAGCATGACCCAGGTCGCAATGCACACCGGCAAGGAAGAGGCGCAGAGCCGCATTTCCATTGCAACAAAAGCCTGCGCGCCGAACGGAAAGCTGACGATCAGCATTTCTCCCAACACCGGCCTGACCATCCATGACAGCCACGACACGCATTTCGTCATCACGGGAACGCTCGCTTCCCTGGATGCCAGCCTCGATTCCACGACCATGGACATTGAGGACACTCAGTCGCTGGACCTGAACATGCAGGGGGCCTCCAGCGTCCATATCAAGTCACTGGAACGCGCAGCGCAGATCGTGGCGTCGGGAACCTCGACCCTGACGGCCGACACCGTGCAACTCACGGCCCTTTCGGCGCAGCTAACTCAGAATGCGGCCATGACTCTTTCCGGCAGCAGCATTGACGCCCTGACTCTGGTGACGGCCGATCAGGCTAGCGCCACCATTCTGGGTCATGCAACTGTTGCGACCGTCGCGGCCAACGGGACGGGTGAGGTCAATATCGAAACGGTTTCCGGACCGATGGTACGCTCGGGCAAAGGCACCGTACGTGTCGGCGCACAGAACGGCGTAATCTATCGCCCGACATCACCGCCCCCTGCTCCACTACCTGTCCCCACGACACCTGCTCCCCTGCCGTCCACTCCGGTTCAGGCTCCTGCAACGAGAACGGAAGCGACCGCAACTGTCCCTGCACCAATCGTGCCGGCGCCTGCACCGATCCCCGCACCGACGGTGCCGTCCGCACCTGAAAGCCCGACCGTACCACAGGCCCCCATCGTCACGCCTTCCGCGAAAGCCGCGCAGTCAGACAACGCACCGGTTGTAACTTCCCCAGCCGCAAACACGCCCGTTACGGCGACGCCTACAACATCCGCCAGTGCATCCACGCCGATCACGGCACCGCAGACCGCATCGCCAACCGCCCCCCAGACGTCACCTGCGCCACAGGACAGCAAAACGCCTGCAAAGCCGATCATCACGCCCGCGCCTGAAAGCACGCCAGCTCCCACCACCCCGGCGCCTGCAACCCCGACACTGGTCACTCCAGCACCGGCAAACCCCGCAACGGTCACGCCCCCGGCTGCCGGAAACCACTCACAGGGAGAATAAGACATGCGCCAGCCTCTGCCTGCACGTCTTGCCCTGATTGCGCTTCTGGGATGCGGCATCGCAGCCCTTCCGGGCTCGGCCCGCGCAGAGCCGGCGATCATGGCACCGCAGCCCCCTACTCCCCCCGTGCCGCCTTCACTGCAAGCTCCGCTGACGGCTTCCGGAACACTTGTGATCCCCGCGACATGCCTGAACCGCATGTCCGTCGTGGGTGGAGAAGACGCCCATATCGTTTCGGGAAGCGGCCGCCTGAATAAGCACGGCGACCGGTTGACCTTCACGACATCCGCACAGGACTGCTCAACACAGGACAATGCCGTCATCATGGTCCCGGCCCAGACCGGTATCGAAATCCTGTCTCCCCGGAATAACCTGACGACGTATCGCATCAGCGGCGTCAATGGTGAGGTGACGGCCGTCACAGGGCGAGGCGATTTGGAAGTCGATCAGGCCGTTGGTCTGACCCTGAACATGGAAGGTTCGGGAACGGTCTCAATCCGACACGTCACGGGTCGGCTGACCGTACAGAACCTTGCCAGTGGTGACCTGCATATCGACAGCATCACCGCCACCAGTGCGAACCTGACAGCCATGTCCTCGGGCGACATCCGGATCGGCCAGGGCGATACGGATGTCCTGACAGTCCGGGATTATGGCTCGTCCGACATCGTACTGAACACCCGCACGCGCGATGCAGATGTGACGCTCATGGGCAGCGGTGACATCACGCTTCAGAAAGTGAGCGAGACGCTGAAGAAGCGCCCGCTCGGTTCCGGCACAATCTCCGTTACCGAAAGCACGGGCGCACGGATCACGACCTCAACAACACCCGATTCATCGGCGATCCTGTCCGATACGGCGCGAAAGGTCTTTAACAGCTTCCATATTCAGCTCGGGAATTCGGATGAGGATTCCGAATCCTCTGTCCATACCCGGCATCACTTCGGCGGCCACGGACTGATCGGGCTTCTGCTGAAAATTGCCCTGACCGTCTGGGCCGTGCGTCTCTTCCGGCGCTATCGCCGAACAGGCGTCCTGCCGTTCAGGAGCGCTCTGGACAAAGCTGCCGCAGGATATGCCGAAGGCATGCGAAGCTGGTCCCTGCACCGCACCGGCTGGCGGAACACTCCGGCTGCCACCGCCACGACCGTGGTGCGTGATACCGTGACGGGTTTCCGGCGCCAGAAACCAGAACCGACCGAGGACTTCTCCCGCTCCGTGCCGCCGGGTCATCCACTGGAACGGCTTCACGACCGACTGGTCCGGATGGAACGCCGGCTCGGTCTGATGGAGCAGTTCGTCACATCGCCCGATTTCAGTCTGGAAAGACAATTCCGGGACCTTGAGCGGGCTGACGGACGCCGCGCCTGAACCACCCGGGGCAGAGGATGCGGACGACGGAAACTTTGACGTCAGGATGCTGGCAGGGTAGGGGCTGAAGGGTGAATGCCGTTCTTGACCCCATAGCGGCCCTTGGCCGTGCCGCTCTCGGCCTTATCAAGCAGGCAGGTGCTCTCGCCCTGTTCGCGCTGGAGGCTCTGTCACATCTGGTGCGACCGCCCTTTTATTGGCGGATTTTCTTCTCCAGCCTGATCGAGACGGGGTTCTTCTCCCTGCCCGTCGTAGCCCTCACCGCCCTGTTTTCGGGGGCAGTGATCGCGCTTCAGTCCTATGTGGGCTTCGGGCAGTATCACATTCAAAGCGCCATTGCCGGGATCGTCGTCCTGGCCGTGACCCGCGAGCTTGGCCCGGTTCTGGCCGGGCTGATGGTCGCCGGACGCGTGGGCGCGGCTATGTCTGCGCAGATCGGCACCATGCGCGTGACCGACCAGATCGACGCGCTCACCACGCTGTCCACCGATCCGATGAAATATCTCGTGACGCCGCGCCTTCTGGCTGGGACGCTCGCGCTTCCCTGTCTTGTGCTGGTGGCAGATATTCTGGGCGTGATGGGCGGTTTCACAGTCTCGGTGGCCAAGCTCGGCTTCTCGCCCTCGACTTACATCACGGCCACGCTGGACTCGCTGAAGACGATGGATGTCGTCGTGGGCCTCGTCAAAGCGGCAGTGTTCGGATTTCTGATCGCGCTTCTGGGTTGCTACAACGGCTATAACAGCCGGGGAGGCGCAGAGGGCGTAGGCTCGGCCACGACAGCCGCTGTTGTGGGCGCATCCATCCTGCTGCTGCTGTTCGATTATCTCCTGACGGACCTGTTCTTCTCACAATGAGCACTCCCCCAAGCACTCCTAAGATCCGCATCCGGGGCCTGCACAAGGCTTTCGGCTCCAAGATCGTGCTCGATGGCGTGGACCTCGATGTCGAGGCCGGCACGTCCATGGTCATCATTGGCGGGTCCGGCTCCGGCAAATCCGTCCTGCTGCGCTGCATCCTCGGCCTGATCGAACCTGACGCCGGTAGCATCGAGATCGATGGTGAAAACCTCCTGACGGCTTCGCGCTCCCGGCAGGACGCCCTGCGCCGGCAGATCGGGATGCTGTTCCAGAACGCTGCCCTGTTCGACAGCATGAGCGTCGGCGAGAACGTGGCTTTCGGCATCCGAGCCAAACATTCCGACCGCAGCGGCGCCCCCCCGTCCCGCGCGCAGGCGCTCCAGATGGCTGGTGACCTGCTCAAACAGGTCGGGCTGGACCCGTCCGTTGGCGATCTGAGCCCATCCGAACTTTCGGGGGGCATGCAGAAGCGTGTTGGTCTGGCCCGCGCCATTGCGGGCAATCCCAACATCATGTTCTTCGACGAGCCCACGACCGGGCTGGACCCGATCATGGGCGCCGTCATCGACGGGCTGATCGTGGACTGCGTACAGAAGCTCGGCTCCACCGCCATTGCCATCACCCATGACATGGCCTCGGCCCAGCGGATCGGGAACCGTGCGGCCATGCTCTATCGCGGACAGCTGATCTGGCAGGGGGACGCCTCCGAACTCATGAAGTCCGGCAATGCCATGGTCGATCAATTCACCCATGGCCGACGCGAAGGCCCCATCACCATGGAGCTGCGCAAATGAGCCTCCTGCCCCGTTTCCCAAAAACCGATCCTATCGTCTGGAAGCGCATCGGGCTGAGCTATCTGATCGCCCTGCCACTGCTGTTCATCATGTTCCGTAACCCGCCAGCTCATCCGAACATGCTGATCCAGCTACTGGGCTTTCTGCTCATCATCATGGTGTCCCGCATTCTGGCACGCCTGATCCTGCGGACCGGCAAGTAGGCATCCGGGATCTACCCGGAGTCGGCAGGGATCTTGATCCCTTCTGGATCAACATCTAGGCGCTCCCTATATCGGGGGGTGCTCCGTTCCTGCCTGCAAAGTGAGATCTGCCTTGGCCAAAAAGCCGACCACGCGATATGTCTGCCAGAACTGTGGCGCCACCTATCCGAAATGGAATGGCCGATGCGAAGCCTGCGGTGAGTGGAACACGCTGGTCGAGGAAACGGTTGAACCCACGGCCCGCAAAACCGGAAAACTAAGTTCCGGGCGTCTCCAGACAGTCCGGCTGGATGGCGAAACCCGTCCGCCCCCGCGCATCACGACCAGCATTGCCGAACTGGACCGTGTTTTGGGCGGCGGTCTCGTCCCGGCTTCCGTTGTGCTGGTTGGTGGTGACCCGGGCATCGGCAAGTCCACGCTGATGCTCCAGACGACCTGCGCTCTGGCGCGGTCGGGGCATCGCGTCCTGTATGTCTCGGGCGAAGAATCGGTGGACCAGATCCGCATACGCGCCCAGCGACTAGGGCTGGACCGCGCCCCGAAAATGCTGGACTCGCTGGATCTCGCGGCTTCGATCAATGTCGGCGAGATTGTGGGCTCACTTGAGCAGGACAGGGCCCATACGGTCGTGGTGATCGACTCCATCCAGACGATGTGGCTGGAAAGCGTGGAAAGCTCTCCGGGTTCGGTCTCACAGGTCCGGGCGAGTGCGTTTGAGCTGATCCGACTGGCCAAAACGCTCGGCTTCGCACTGATCCTGATCGGGCATGTCACGAAGGAAGGGTCCCTCGCAGGGCCACGCGTGCTGGAACACATGGTCGATGCGGTCATGTATTTCGAAGGCGACCGCGGACATCAGTTCCGCATCCTGCGCGCAGCCAAGAACCGCTTCGGCGCGACGGACGAGATCGGCGTCTTTGCCATGACCGATATCGGCCTGACCGAAGTCCCCAACCCGTCTGCGCTATTCCTCGCGGAACGACGCGGCAATATCGCAGGGTCAGCCGTGTTTGCCGGGCTGGAAGGTACGCGCCCCGTCCTGCTGGAGATCCAGGCTCTGCTGTCACCAAAAACAGGCGATGGCGCACCCCGCCGTGCGGTTGTGGGCTGGGACACCTCACGACTGAACATGCTTCTGGCCGTGCTCGACTCCCGCTGCGGGCTCAAACTCGCCAATATGGATGTCTATCTCAACATCGCCGGCGGACTGCGGGTCAACGAACCAGCGGCTGACATGGCTGTAGCGGCAGCACTGGTCTCCGCTGCGACTGGAAAACCTACATCCCCCAACGCCGCCTATTTCGGCGAGGTTGGCCTGTCGGGTGAGATCCGGCAGGTCAGTCAGGCCGATCTACGCCTGAAGGAAGTGGCCAAACTGGGCTTTGGCGAAGCAATCCTGCCCCGGCGTGTTTCGGCAGCCTCAGCCCGGATCAAACCACCCGCAGGACTAAAACTGCGTGAGATCGGACATCTGACGGACCTGGTCGGACTGTTTGCCGACAAAGACACATAACGCACAAATTTTTGCTTTTCCTGTGCTTAAAGACGAGTTTTTAACGTTTTATTTTCGACACTCACAAAGTCTCTCAGGATATATTTGCGTATATTCTGCGTCTCTTGAGTAAAACTCCCGTATCATCTTTCATGGGAATACTTCCGGAGACCCTCTAAAATTCCGGCGGGATCCTCATGATGGCGTCTAATGATTATTCAGCAAGCAGTAGCACCCAGCAAACCATCAGCAGTGGACAGTCCGCCACCTTTCCCACCGACACTTCGATAACATCCATCCTTGTTCAGGACGGCGGAACAGCGACCATTGAAGGGGCCGTCAACAGTGTCAGCCTAACGGACGGTCGGGAAGTCACAACGGTTTCCGTCACGGGAGCAGCTATTACCAGCGGTGGGACCATTCAAAACTTGTCGATCGGCAACAACCGTATTGCCCTTATAGAGAATGGTGCAACTGTATTTTCTGCGACGGTTGTGGGCGGAACAGAACTAGTCTCCGGCTCAGCGCTGCATACCTTGGTCGAAGGCGCTCCGGACCAGATCTCGCAGAGCGCCCATCAGGGCACCCAGATTGTCCAGTCGGGTGGTATGGCGATCGATACAACGATTTCGGCAGACTACGATTACTTCACACAGTATCCGGTTATGTCTGGCCCACGTCAGGCGGAACAGATCATTGAGGCTGGAGGCTCCGCACAGGGGACGATCCTGACGGGAACTCCTTTCGTCACCGGCGGGGATCCTCTCTCCCCGCTCGATATAGTAAATTCAAGAAGCTATGCTTCAGCCATCCAGACGGTGGAAAGCGGTGGTTCTGTCAGCGGCACGACAATCAATGGCGGCGGTTTTTCCACCATTCAAAGCGGCGCCACAGCCACCGATACAACCCTGGATGGAACTTCCATTCAGGTCGTTCAGCAAAACTGGCCTTTTACGACGGCAACCGTTCCGTGTTTCGGCGAACAGATCGTCAATGGTGCAACCTACAACGTTACAGTCGAAGATAACGGCATCCTGATTGTCGGCGGCTCCGCCAGTACAGTGGCCATTTCAAGCGGCGGCGAAGTCTCGGCTCTCAGCGGAAGCACCCTTTCCGACATCTCGGTCAACAACGGTGGCACGATTTCCATTGAGAGCGGGACCACTATTGAGAACCCGGTACAGGTCGAAACCGGGGCAGCCTTCGTTTTCGCTGGAGTGGACAACTCATATTCCAACGTCTCCGGCACGGTTGTGCCCGAAACCGTGCAGTCGGGAGACACGCCCCAGGCCATGCTGGAAGTGTTATCCGCCGGGACGGTCATCGAAGAGGTGGAAATCGCAGGAAATTTCACATCCCCCGCTCTACTTCACGCGTGCGGCATCCGGAAATTACCTCGAAATGGGTTTCGGAACGCCCTGTTACTGCCCCGGAACCCTGATTGCGACGCCGGACGGGGAGCGACCGGTGGAAGATCTGGAAATCGGCGATCCCGTCCTGACTGCGGATGGTCAGATCCGCCCGGTACACTGGATCGGGCGCCGCGCCTATGATCCCCTCTTCGCCTATGGCAACCGCGACGTCCTGCCGATCCTGATCCGGGCCGGAGCCCTAACGAACGGGCTGCCCCGACGGGACCTAATGATCTCCCCTCTGCATGCCATGTTCATCGACGGGTTCCTGGTCCCCGCTCTTCATCTCGTGAACGGCACATCGATTATCCAGATCGAACGTCCGGAGACGATCCGCTACATTCATATCGAACTTGAAAGCCATGATCTTCTGCTGGCAGAAGGCGCGCCATCCGAAAGTTTTCTCGACGATGGATCGCGTGGCATGTTCCACAATGCCGAAGAGTACAGGACCCTTTATCCTGACGCGCCAGACCGGACGCCCCGGTACTGTGCTCCCCGCCTCGAAGGGGGGGGCGAACTGGAAGCCATCCACCGCCGTCTCTGTTCTTCTGCTCCAGCCCATGACGATAGGGCTCCGACCGGCGCAGCGGCCTGAACCTTAGGAAACCCTGCATCTTGACCGTCTCCCTTGTCGGCTATGTCGATGTCTGTAACCGTGACCAGTTTGCCGGATGGGCCCTCGAACCAGCGTGTCCGGACATGCCGGTCCGTATTCAGGTCCATGTTGACGGCGAGCTGGTGGACGAAGTCGATGCTGATCATTTCAGGGCCGATCTGCACGGCGAGGAATGGCACGGAAACCACGCCTTTCAGAAAGTCTGGCCGGTTCCGCTGCCACATGAAGGCGCGCTGGTCGAATTCACCGATGCACGGGAAGGCCGCCCACTGACTGGTTCGCCGGTCCGCATCCCGCCCCTGCCCTCATCGCTGGTGGGCGCGTTCGACGTGGCGGATCGGTATCACATTGCAGGGTGGGTCCGGGATGAGGCCTGCCTGGACCGGACCGTCTGGCTGACGGTCCGGGTGGACGGACAACCCGCCGGACGCATCGCCGCCAACCGTTTCCGTGCGGACCTGCGGGACGCAGGTTTTGGAACAGGACGGCATAGTTTCCATCATGTGTTTTCATCCCCGATCGATCCGCTAACGGATCACGTGATAGAACTCCGGCATGGCGAGGAGCGTTTCGGCACACCCTTCACAATCCCGGGCACAGCCAGCCTGTCTGCGGATCTGAAAACCCATTTTTCCGGTATTTTACGCGGACTGGATGCGCCACAGGAACGGGCGGACGCCCTGACATTCCTCGTAAACGAAGCCGAGCGCCTCAGGATACGGGACGCCGCAGAATTGACAGCAATACGTGAGCGCGAAGAGGTCCGGCAGGCACAGCGTCTTCACCTCACGGAAGCAGACAACACCGATCCGGCGCAGACGATGGCCCCACGTCCCGTCGCCCTCTTCATTGATGACCGCGCTCCCGATCCCGAGCGGGATGCCGGTTCGGTCGCGATCCTGTCCCATATCCATACTATCCGGAATCTCGGTTACCGGTGCTGCTTCATGGCTTCCCGTCTCTCTCCCGACGAAAAGGACCGCATGCGACTGGAGCAGCAGGGCATCGAATGTCTGATGCCGCCCGTCTTTCCGTGTCCGGAAGAAGCGCTCCGGCAACTCGGAAGCGGGCTTGAGGTGGTCTATCTGCACCGCCTTAACAATGCGGAAAGCTATTCCACCCTAACCCGCGCCTTCGCACCGACTGCCACACTGATCTGGAGCGTGGCCGATCTGGCCTCCCTACGTCTGCACCGTCAGGCCGCTGTCGAATCCCGGCCCGAACTCGACCGGTTCGCCAGCCGTCTGGAAGTCCGGGAAAACATGTGCGCCTGGCTGGCGGATTTTGTTCTGACACATTCTGCCATCGAGGCGCAGCGCCTCTCACGGACCGTGCCCACGGCCAATGTCCATGTCGTGCCCTGGGCCGTGCCGGTCTCTTCCCGACGGCGCCGGCCGCCAGAAGCTCCCGTTATCGCCTTCGTGGGGCATTTCGCCCATGATCCCAATCTGGACGCAGCAAAATGGCTCGTCCTGACGATCATGCCGCGCCTACGCCAGGTCATTCCAGGCCTACGCTGCCGCCTGATCGGAAGTGCCATGCCCCATGCCGTCCATACACTGACGGCGGAGGATGTGGAGATCGTGGGCACGGTTCCGAACCTTCAGGACGCTTTGGCCGACGTTTCCGTCTGTGTGGCGCCGCTTCGTTTCGGTGCCGGGATCAAGGGCAAGGTGCTTGAATCCTGGGCCATCGGGCTGCCCGTCGTCATGACCCCGATCGCGGCCGAAGGTCTGGTGGACCCGGCCAGCCCGACATGGCGCACTACCATCGCAGATACGCCCTCCGACTTCGCGGAACGGATTGCCAATTTTCTAGACCCTACAACAGGCCGAAAACAGGTCCGGGCTGGACGACGGCTCCTGAAAACCCGTTTCTCGGAACAGGCCGTTATCGCCGCCCTTACCCCCGTCCTGCCAGCGGTCTTTCCGGCAACAGAATCTGACCCGCCCGTCCTGAACTAAGACGCCTCAGAACCGGAACACGACATTGGACTGCGCATAGCTTCCACTTTTGCCGCCCGCCGCGTGAAGCCCATTCGAGGCCATGAACCGTGCACCATAAATCTGCCAGGTCAGGTGCCGGTTGAGCTGGAGCTTGAGGGACGCCTGTGGCACCACACCGATATAGCCGCCGTGATAGGTTTTCGAGAATGTATATGGGCCGGACGAGTTCCAGATCGCACCGTCCGCGTTCTCACGCCACATAAACGGCACCTTGAACTGAATACTCGCAAAACCTTTCCAGGGCGTAACTCTGAAAACAGGTGAAACACTGACGAGATTGGACGGCTGGATATAGGTTGTGGTGTCCAGATAATTCGTCTGAGGATTGAAGGGCGCCATATAGGTCTGGACCGGGCCGTCCGTTCCGTTGGCGCCACCGGAATACAGATCAGCCTGCACGCCGATGAACGGATGGAGAGGCGAGGGCGTATGGCGGTATCCCACGATCGTATTGACCGAATAGGCCTGAACGGCACTCTTGTGCTCGCTCCCGGATTTCTGGAACGTCCCGTCCTGATAAAGCCCGCCAAACGAATATTCGAAGGACGCAGCGGTGCCGTACCAGCGGAAACCCACATTCCCACGTGAGGACGTCCCCTTCAGAGAGCCCGATGCGAGCGGTACGACTGACAGGCTGCCGCCATAGCGGTATCCGTAATAGAAGATGTCCAGAAACGAGTGGACCGTCTCACTACCGATCGAGAACTGCGGCACCAAGGCTGTGATGTCGCCGCCATACAGGCGCGTGTTATAATCTTCCGTATCGTGGAACATTAGTGTCGCGTCCGTTTTGGTCTGGACAAAATCGAATGCATCCACGCGAATATTGGGCCAGATCGCATAAATCCGGCCGCCATTCCACGATAGCGGCACATTGGGCGTTTCGCGGTTGTACAAAACATAAGACGGCGCATCGAGGAACTGCTGACGGCCAAACATGAAGCCGGTCCGGGCACCGACCAGCTTGCCCTTGAACTCGATGAAAGCCTGCTGAAGATCCAGCCGCTTACGATACGTCGTGTTGTATCCAAACCCCTTCCAGCCAGCCGCATCAGCATTGATGAGCTGACCGAACAGCCGGACATGTTCACCTAAATGCAGATCCGCGCCATACAGGTTCCTGACGCCGAAACGGCCGGAATTACTGCCGCCTTTCTTTCCCAGAAAAGGCGTCTCTTCGTACCAGTTACGCAGCCGCGTCTCGCCGGAAAAGGACAGCCAGATCGTCTTTGCATCATTCAGGGCGATAAACTTGAGCAAATCGAACGGATCATCACGCCGGCTTTTGTCCCGCAGAAAGCTCCAGTCTTCCGCCCAGGGCGCCACACCATAACGACCCACCGGCCCAAAGCCCGATGATTCTCCGTTACCATAGCTGAACGCGCCCCACGGGCCCTGCCGTCCCTGTGGCGCGTGGTTCTGGCTGGCCACGACACGGCGCGGCTGCCCCACGACACCGGCATGAGGATAGTTCTGGATGGGCGGACGTTCCGTGGACGGAACATGAATCCATTCCTCCGTCTGCGGGACAGGCGTCTGCGTCACTGACATGGCAGATGACGAGGACTGAGCCGCCACAGCCATACACGGTACACAGACTTCAAGCACCATCAGGGCAAGAAGGAACCGGCTCCAGTATGAACGATGACGTGGCATGCCCTGAAAACTCCTAACGGGGTTCGCAAAACATTAGACAGAGCCATAAAAACATCAATCATAATAGTTTTAACTAATTTATACTATTTATTTTAGTTTTAATCAGGCTGCGTGATGTCCATCTGCCCACGCGTCAGATCCCGCAGCCAGTCCGTGATAGCGTCCACTTCTTCGACAGGCACAGCGAGCGTTATCCAGGCGCCTTCCCCATCGAAATCACATTCCAGACGCGCCGCACGCCAACTCTCAATCTTCGATTCCACCATCGCAAAGCTGGAAAACGGACAGTGAAACCGCAGCTTTGCGGTCTCAATCCGCTCGATCCGGTCCGCTTCCCGCAGACAGGCCGACGCCGCGCCTCCATAGGCCCGGACAAGCCCCCCGGCCCCAAGCTGCACGCCGCCATACCAACGCGTGACCACGATCATGACATTGTCGAAATCCTGCCCTTCGATGGCAGACAGAATAGGCCGCCCCGCCGTGCCCCCCGGCTCTCCGTCATCGCTGCACCGGAAACGCTGACCGATTTTGAAGGCCCAGCAATTATGGGTCGCATCGAGAACAGCCACTTCGCGAAAGAAGGCCATGGCGGCGGCTTCGTCTTCCACAGGAGCTGCGGAAGCCCGGAAAACACTGTTCTTAATCACACTTTCGTAGGTCGCGAGGCCGGGCAAAGTCCATGTCATAGCTTTCCTTCTGCATCAGGATCGCTGAAATGTCAGGGTGGGGTAGGGAAACGCTGCCCGTTCTGTTAAGGGTAGGCCCCATGTTTTCGGATCTGACCGGTCGGCTCAATGCCGTCTGCGCGCGTCGTGCGCCCCTTGTTCTGGCGCTGTTCGCACTGCTCTGTGCCGCCAGCGTTGCCCTGAGTGTCACACGCATCAGTGTGACCACTGACACGAGCAAAATGTTTGCCAACAGTCTGCCGTGGAAAAAGCGGAGCATGGAGCTGACGCGCCTGTTCCCTCAGGACAGCAACCAGCTTGTTGCCATTCTCGACAGCCGCATTCCCGAACAGGGACGCATGGCGGCGCGACAGCTCGCCGCGACGCTCAGTCAGGACCACACGCATTTCAAGACGGTCAGCCTGCCCGGAGACAACGCCTTCTATAACAGCCACGGCTTCCTGTTCCTCGACACGAAGGATCTGGAGCCGCTACTGGATTCGATCGTCTCTGCCCAGCCCTTCCTCGGCACACTCGCCGCCGATCCATCTGCACGCGGCCTGTTCGGCGCTCTGGGCCTGATCGGTGAGGGCATCAAGGCCGGTCAGGGCATCCCTAGCGGCTTTAACGGCGCTCTGGACGGCTTCGCAACCTCCCTGACACAGGCCGCAGACGGTCATCAGCAGGATATGTCCTGGCAGAATCTTCTGATCGGCAAGCTGGCGGAACTGGGCTCACGCTACGAGTTCGTCGTCACGCAGCCAAAACTTGACTACAGTTCCTTCCAGCCGGGCGAAGGCGCCACGACCGCCATGCGCCAGGCGATCAACAACCTTGAATTCGTGAAGACGAAGCAGGCCACCGGCATCATCACGGGCGAGGTGAAGCTGTCAGATGAGGAGTTCTCCACTGTCGCACATGGCATGGTGCTGGGGCTCATCATTTCACTGGTTCTAGTCGCCGTGTGGCTGATCCTTGCAGTCCACTCCCCGCGCGTCATTCTTCCGATCCTGCTGACCCTCATCAGCGGCCTGCTGCTGACGACCGGCTTTGCCGCTCTGGCGGTGGGTGAGTTGAACCTGATCTCGGTGGCCTTCGCGATCTTGTTCGTTGGCATCGCGGTTGATTTCGCCATTCAATACAGTGTCCGCCTGCGCGGACAGCGCAATCCGGACGGCTCGCACCCGTCCCTGCATGACGCCATCATCTTAACGGGGCAGGAAAGCGGCGCACAGATCCTTGTCGCGGCCCTAGCGACAGCCGCAGGCTTCCTGGCATTCTACCCCACAAGCTTCATTGGTGTGGCGCAACTCGGCTTGATCGCAGGCTTCGGCATGCTGATCGCCTTCTTCTGCACCATGACGCTGCTGCCGGCCCTGCTATCCATTTTCCATGCGAAACTGGGCAATGGTACCCCGGGTTTTGCCTTCATGGCTCCCGCCGATGCATTCCTGCGCCACAAGCGCCACAAGGTTGTCGGCGTCTTCGCGCTTCTGGGAATTGTGGGGCTGGCCCTTATGCCACTTCTGAAGTTTGACGCCGATCCGCTTCACACGAAAGACCCGAATACCGAGGGTATGCGCGCCCTGCACTTGCTGGAAGCCAACCCGCTCACCACGCCTTACAGCGCACAGGTCCTGACCCCGAACCTGACGGAAGCCGCCCGACAGGCCGCAGCGTTCTCGAAGCTGCCAAGCGTAAATGACGTGCTCTGGCTCGGCGCTCTGGTCCCCGATGACCAGAAGACCAAGCTGGCCATGATCGAGGACACGGCCTCCATCCTGCTGCCGACCATCACGGTGGCCAATCCTGCACCCGCACCAGACGCCGCGGCTATCCGCGCAGCTGCTGTTACGGCCGCGCAGAAGCTCGATGCCGTGAAGGATCAGCTCCCCACTCCACTCGAAAAGATCCGTCAGGCCCTACACACACTCTCGACGGCCCAGGACAGCACGCTGCTTCAGGCGAGCACGTCCCTGACGCGCTTCCTGCCAGACGAACTGTCGATGCTGCGTACCGCGCTCCAGCCGACGCCGGTCACGATGGAGAACATCCCGCAGGATGTGCGTCAGGACTATGTCCTGCCGGATGGTCGTGCCCGTCTGACCATCCATCCCAAAGGTCAGATGTCCGAAACGCCGGTGCTGCACCGCTTCGTCAAGGAGCTACGCTCAGTCAATCCGAACGTCGCCGGCCCTGCGATGGAAATCACAGAGAGCGCCAACACGATCGTCCATGCCTTCACTGTTGCGGCCATCTGTGCGCTCATCATGATTGCCATCATCCTGCTGGTGGTCCTGCGCCGCCTGCTGGATGCAGCCCTCGTCATGGCGCCGCTGATGATGTCCGCCCTGCTGACGGTCATTCTGGTCGTCACGGTGCCAGAGACGCTGAACTACGCCAACATCATCGCCCTGCCACTACTGCTGGGTGTGGGTGTGTCGTTCAACATCTATTTTGTCATGAACTGGCGTGAGGGCGTGAAGGGACCACTGACTTCTCCCACGGCAAGGGCGGTGCTGTTTTCAGCCCTGACGACCGCCACGGCTTTCGGCTCGCTGGCGAGCTCCGGCCATCCGGGCACGGCAAGCATGGGGCGGCTGTTGCTGATGTCGCTAGGCTGCACGCTGCTCTGCACGATGGTCTTCGTCCCGGCCCTGCTGCCCAAGCGTCCGATCGACGAAGCCTGACCCAGGCCACCATGAGGATCGGTCTAGCCAATATCGTTTACAATATGCGTCGCTTCCTCTTTCCGGAACGGGTCAACGCGAGCACCTAGCCATGCAGCGGTTGATCTTCCCGGATCTGCTCAAAACACAGATCGACACCACCCCAAAGAACCGTCAATCAAATCGCCAAAAACCAAAAATTAGAACCAAGGCACATCAATTAACGGCTCTTCGATCCCTCCAACTCCACCATCCTGCAACCGTTATGTTCTGCCTATGAGGCCTGAGCCTAGCGCCGAAGGAGGATGAAACCCGCGACATAATGCGCCGTGCCCAGCATGGCGCGCTCTTCGCCCATCAGGTCCCGTTCATCCTTGATGATCGACTGGGCAATTTTCGGGATCATCCCGTTCTATCTGTACCTGAAATAACGTCAGATCATGGTACCCGGGAAGACAAGCAACAATCAATATGCATTCTGCTTTATGAAGGCCTGAATGATTTTCCAAGAGAGCGGATTATTTTTTCGGAAAACTCTGCTGGAGTGAGGTGAATTCCTTGGGGAAAATCAAAGTCGGCCGATGAATGATATGTTTTTATAACGAATGGCGTGGATTTACTTCCCTCTGGTGAATTATAACCTGGGATGGAGGGGCGATGATCCCCAAAAAATGCAAGTACAGCTTTTTTTCCTAATACCGAAAGCTTCTGATCAAGCATATCGAGCAAAATATCGCTGTTTCGGGCATGGAAATCGTAGATTTCGAGTGGGTCTTTATAATCGATGCCATCGACCGGCTTCCAGGGACCATGGTTTTCCATGGTCACAGCGTAGATTATCTGGGTTGTTTGAGATGTTTTTTCAATAATCTCACTAATTTTCTTTCCGAGTGCGATATCTCCTACATAGGAGCCGCAAAAATCGTCTTCAGAAAATGCTTCCGTAGAGATGAGTTTTGTAAATCCCATCCGGGGCATGAGTTGGGTTCTGTTATAAAAACGCAGGTCGTGAGGGTGTAAAAAAATTCTTTCTTCGAAAAAAGAAGAGAGACGGTTGGGTAGCGCATAAGACATGTTGCGATCCGCTGTCAGGAACGGGTCAAAGTATCGGAACCCGAGACTTTTCTCATCCTGCCCAAACAGCACGGCATATTCCGTGCGCATTGTGTAGGCGCCAAATCCGCTAACGTCGAGTTGTCCAGTTCTTGTATTGCCCTCCTCTTTCTGAAGACGATTCAGGCTAGCTAAGGGAGGAAGTGGGTGTTGAGTACTGAGAGACACCGGATCGGCAAAAGACTCACACTGAATAATAATCAGTAATTCTATATCCGGCGGGATACAGGAAGAAGATTTTTTGAGAGGAGCAGTGGGCCTTTCACGGCGCCAGCGCAAGAAATAAAAGAAAAGTGTTGCAATTAACCCATAATTTTTGACATCAGAAAAAAGATCTGGAGTAGTCATCAATGTAGTTGACCAACTTTTTTTCCACAAAAAAGCCAATACCGAACCAGATAAAATCATTATGATCATCCCTATCCAGTGAGAATAGGGCGGCAAATCAGCCTTGATCACAAAATACACCATCACTGGAACGCAAATGATTGAAAATATTATAATTATTCTAAGAAATTTAGGGACGGCATCCACATAAAATCGTGGATAACGCAGAAAGGATGCTGCGACAGCGAGATCGCTGAAAATTAGGGGTTCTCCCAGCACCCGGCATTTTAAAATGGATGCCATGGTTAAAAGGGACGTGAGTAACGTGGTAAGCGCGAACGCAAGCCAAGGGCTTCCCACCAGAAAAAGAAAAAAACCGAATGTGGTTGATATAAGAATAGTCCTTGGGGTTAATTTTGAAACACTTAGAAATTTCGATGAATTCACAGAATCAATAATTAAATTAAATAAAAATAGACTTATTGTTACAATAAAATATTCTGACACGTATTGTTGTTTCATTTAAGTGTGATAGAACTTACCGGCTTCCATCTTAATGATAGTCACCATTATTCCACAAGATGCGTTGAGAGATTTTTCTTTTTCCATAGGATATATTATTGGATGGTTTCATATCATTCATCGTCCTGATCTTTGGAAGTCGGCCGCTTTTTAATGACCTTTCTGAGAATTCCCCCGCCATTGACGCTGGATGTTCCGTCGCTAGGATGTCCGGTTCGGGATTGGCGTTCGTTTTCTGAGAAAACAACGACTGATGCCGCTCTTGTCCAGATGCTACGGACAGAAAAACTCGGTGGTGCCTTCTGGCTGCCGGCCTACCCTGGGAAAGGGCAATTCGATCACCTTGTTTCTGGCAGTGATGACTGGGAACAGACACGGAAAATCGTTCAGGCCATTTTGGAGAAATATTCAGGGCAGACCATCTGTGTCCTTATGCCCGAGGGTGAAGATCTACCGGCATTCCGACATGAAAATGTAGTTTTTTCCCATCCCAGTGAGCCCCATGATCTTCTGAGCCGCTGTGCAGCAGTATGGGGAAGCGAACCAGACGACCTGACGCTGCTGGGGGTGGTATATGGTCGACCCGTAAAGCTCCTGAACCCGCAGGATACGTTTGAAAGCTTCTCTACAAGCCAGGCGATAAGCTGGCTGGCAGAAGGGATCAAATGGACCAGTCCGTTTACAGGGAAGCAGGTTGATTTTGTGACGATGGTGGACATCGTCTCTGATGCCAAAAGAGCGTGGCTGCAAAAGCGTTCACTGGCCGTCTGTGTAGGAATGGCCTGGTGGAAGCGTCGCCGGATCAGGCAGTTTTTTGAAGGCTCTGGCCTCCCTGTTGTTTTCCGCTCCCGGAGTTTTGCGGCGGTTTTATCTGCAGAAAGACGGAGCAGGGGCATCGCTGTCTGGGTTAGCCGCGTGCCTCGGGGCCTGTTCAGGCTTGCGGCTGCAGCAAATATTCCTGTTGCCAAGGTGGAAGACGGTTTCCTCCGATCTATTGGCCTGGGCAGTGATCTGCTTCCGCCCTCTTCCATTGTTCTGGATCAACGGGGGATCTATTTTGATCCCTCACGCTGCAGCGATCTCGAGTACCTTTTGAGCAGCACAGAGTTCACGGAAACCCTGCGTGTCCGCGCGACAGCGCTGATGAAGGTGCTGGTCGAACGGAATATCTCGAAATACGGTGCATCGCCCCCCACCGGATTTTGTCAGGATATCCCGGCAGGAAAGAGAATTCTTCTTGTTCCCGGTCAGGTGGGAGATGATCTTTCGATTCGTCTGGGTTGTTCGGAAATTGCGGACAATCTTTCCCTGCTGAAAGTCGTGCGGCAACGTAATCCCGAAGCATATATTCTTTTTCGTCCTCATCCGGACGTGGATGCAGGACATCGCAAAGGCCATGTGCCTGACGATATTGTACTTCTCTATGCGAACGAAATACAGCGTGGTGGTTCCATGACGGCCCTGATTGCCTGCGTGGACGAAGTGCACACCATGACGTCGCTTGCAGGTTTTGAAGCTCTGTTGAGGAAGCGGTCCGTTGTGACTTACGGGCAACCCTTCTATGCGGGATGGGGGCTGACAGAGGATGTAGCCCCCCCCCTTGCCAGACGTGGCCGCCAGCTCTCACTCGAAGAGCTCGTGGCAGCTACGTTAATATTATATCCGTGCTACCTTGATCCGGTCACCCTTTTGCCATGCGGACCTGAAATTCTGATTGAGCGTCTTTCACAGCCGGAGTTATGGAAGCCCAGTCTTGTAACTCAACTTAGAAGGGTGCAGGGAAGACTGCACAAGCATGTGGCCCATCTGGTGTCATCGTCTGTAAGAAAGAGTAAATGACTTTAGATTCGAACATTTCGATGGGTGCCACTCCTGAGCCAAAGCTAGAAACACGACGTTTTCTTTTGCTTCAAGGACTGATGGGCCCTTTCTTTGAAAGGGTGGGCAGCGGACTTCTGAAAGAAGGTTACGGCGTTCACAAAATCCATTTCAATGGCGGCGACCGGCTTTTCTGGAGATTGCCGAACGCTACGGATTACTGCCGCTCCCTGGAAGAATGGCCAGCCTATCTACGAGATTTTATTGCCCGCAACGAGATTACGGATGTTCTCCTTTTTGGTGACTGTCGTCCCCATCATGCCGCAGCACTCGAACTATGCCGTGAACTGCATGTGCCCGTTCATGTATTTGAAGAAGGTTATCTGCGGCCAGACTGGGTTACTCTGGAACTGGGGGGGGTTAACGGTCATTCCAAACTGCCACAGGATCCGGAATATTACCTGAACGAAGCCGCACATCTGCCAGAGCCTGAGCCCCATTATCCGGTGCCATCTTCGTTTCGCCGACGAGCCATGGAAGGAATTGCGTATAATACTGCGGATATTTTGTCCCGATGGCATTATCCTCACTGGACCAATCATCGCCCCTGGCATCCGCTGACCGAGGGGGTAGGTTGGCTCAGAAGGCTTTCTGACCGCAAGGCTGCAATCCAGCGCAGTGAAGAGGTGCTTCGTCGACTGTCGGCAAGCAAGGCGCCTTATATGCTGTTTCCACTTCAACTGAATGCGGATGCGCAAGTGCGTCTGCATTCCGGCTTTAATGGCATTGAGGATGCGATCGAACAGGTTATCGCTTCCTTTGCGACGTCCGCCCCCTTGGATATGCGCCTTATCATCAAAGAGCATCCGTTGGATAACGGCATCTATGACTGGCGCCGTATAGTCGGTCGGATTGCCAGAAAATATGGCGTTATCCAACGTGTGGGTTATGTCGAGCGTGGTGATATTGCGGTGATGGTCAGAGGCGCTCAAGGAGTGGTGACCATCAACAGTACGACAGGAACGCTGGCGGTTGCCGAAAATATTCCAGTGATTACGCTTGGGCAGGCCGTTTATAATATTCCAGGAATTACTCATCAGGATGGTCTGGATACATTCTGGACATCTCCCAAAGGTCCAGATCCTGAGATATTCATGGCTTTTCGGCGCGTATTGATAGAATATTGTCTGGTTCCGGGAGGCTTTTTTTCTGAAGAAGGGCTTGAAACGCTCGTTGATGGAGTGGTCAACCGTCTTCAGAGACACTGTCCCATCAAATTTCGTGAAGCCTGTAAGACTAATGGGCCGAATGTAGCCGCATGGGACTGCATGAGGCGTCCTATCCTTTCGCTGTCAGCAAAGTTGGCGGATATTGTAGAAGGCTTTTGAACTGACATGGCCTCGATTTCGTATCTTCTGGATATTTCCCGCCTTCTGGCGCGCGCAGATTACGCTGTTCCTACAGGAATAGATCGGGTCGAACTGTCCTATGCCCAGTATCTTCTGACACACAAACGAGAACAGAGTTATTTCTGCGCCATGCATCCTGTAGGAATTGCAGGCGGTATTCCGACACCGTTGGCTAAGGAGATGATCGAAGCGCTTGCTGCAAAATGGGGGGGCTCTACTGTCTCTACATCGGCATCACGCCTAAAGAGAAAGATAAGGAGAAAAATCCTTTATTCTCCACTCCCGAAAAAGCCCCATATGGTTCATATCTTGGTGTCTCATCATCATCTGACGCGCCCCAGGGTAATCAAAAATATTCTCAAGCGTACAGGCGCGAAATTTGTGCCTATCCTGCATGACCTTATTCCTTTGGAATACCCTGAATATGCGCGTCCCGGTGAACCGAACCGGCACGCCGTGCGGGTACAAACCATTCTTGATTATGCAGCGGGTATCATTTTTCCATCGCATGCTGTGCGCGATGCCTTCATGCCTTATATGGAAAAGCATTCTCGGCAGCTTCCTATTGGCCTGGTTCCTCTGGGTGTTAATGTAAAGAAAGAAGAAGACCTACTGCCCCCAACACTGGCATGTCCTTCACGGCCTTATTTTGTCTGCTTGAGCACAATTGAGCCCCGGAAAAATCACCTGCTGTTATTGCAGGCCTGGCGTCGCCTGGCTGAACAGTTGGGAAACAGAGCACCTGTTCTGGTTGTCATTGGCAAACGAGGGTGGGAAAATGAAAATATCGTTGATCTTTTAGATCGTTGCCCTTCTCTGAAAGGACACGTCCTAGAGTATAATGAACTCCCGGATCAGGATGTTATTCATCTCCTGAAAAATTGTCGGGCTCTGCTGTTTCCGACTTTCTCTGAAGGTTTTGGATTACCGCTCGCGGAAGCTTTTTCCTTTGGTGTACCGGTATTGTGCTCCGACATCCCCGTGCTCCGAGAAGTGGGAGCCGGCATTGCAGATTATCTGGATCCTTTGGATGGTCCTGCTTGGATAGAAGCCATTCTAGATTACACGACGAACAGTGCACGTCGCAGAGATCAAATTCAGCGTATTAATTATTGGAAGCCATTTACGTGGGAAAATAGTATTTTTAAGACCTTGAATGCTGTTTGTGATTTTAAATTATTCAATTAGTTTATATAAACCAATATTTATTATCGAAAATTATTCTATATAGGGTTTGATTATGCAAAATTTTGATTTCATATTTTTAAATAATTTCTATTAGACTCAAACCTCATAGCCAAAAGATGAGGTTTAATGCGAGGCAGATGGCTGAAAAAAGGCGGCCGAACATAATTTCGATGAAATTACGGCGTTTATATTTTCTCTGGTCGTATTTGACTGGTTTTCGTCGAAATTTCCGCCCTAGCATGCAGGGGTTTATATTTTTCTCTTTCAGGGCGTCCCGGCGTTTCCAACAATTGTAGGGCGTCTTGTGCAGGCCGCATTCCCATGGCGATGTGGATCATGGCCTCTGCCACGTCGATACGCTGTTCGTAATCCCTCACCAGTCGGCGCCAGCGGATCATCCAGCCGAATGTCCGTTCAACGACCCATCGACGTGGCAGAATTTCAAATCCTTTTGCCGTATCTGAGCGCCGGATGATCTCAACCGTGAAGTCGTGAAAGGCGGCTTTGTCCATCAACTGCAGGTGGTCATAGGCCCCATCTGCGAAGAAATGCTTCACCCACGGCCAGCGTTGGCGGATAGCATCCAGGATCATCTGTCCACCCGCACTATCCGAAATATCGGCTGGTGTCAGCCTGACCAGAAGCAGTCGGCCATCGGTATCGACCGCGATATGACGCTTGCGGCCAACGATCTTCTTGCCGGCGTCATAGCCACGGGTCTTTGCATGAGGAGCCTTGATACTCTGGCTATCGATAACGCCCCCAGATGGACTGGCCTCGCGTCCCGTAGCTTCACGATCAAGCATCAGGCAGACATCATGGATGGTTTGAAACAGGAAACGGCGCATTAGCCTGCGGAACCACCAATAGACGGTCTGCCATGGACCAAAATGAACAGGCAACATTTCCCAACCACGCCGGTTCAAAGGCGGCATCAGGGGCGCTATGCGCTCCCATTCTTCATCGGTCAGATCAGACGGATAACGCTTCGTCTTGCGTGTAATGTCGGCCATTCGGCCGCGTTGTTCTGGCGTCCACATCCTGAGTTTGAATCACGCAACAGACACCCTGAAAAACGCTCACGCTCAATTCCCAAAAGGACTCTAAGAAATATTCCAGTAAACCACGAATTCTTAGCTTCAAAATCTTCTTCTGCGGGCATTCATATCATAATATTTCTTCAATTTTTCATAATATTTGGCTCCAGCTTCCGGATAACCCGGAACGCCGTTACCACAGCAAGACTGCCAAACAGCACCACCCCCAAAGACTGCCCGACCAGAATCCCGACCGGCCCGTAAGCCGACCCGAACCATACGAACGGAATGGTCCCCAACGTCGCCCGGCCCCAATTGAACCCCGTAGAATAGAACGGGTGCCCAAGATTGTTGAACGCCGTATTGGCTACAAACAGCAGGCCGACGAACATATAACTCAGCACCAGCCAGCAACAGAACAGCCGCACGATGTCGACGCCTACACCCTGAAGTTCGAAAAGCTGGATGATGAAATTATGCGCCACCGCCAGAACCAGCCAAGTTGCGCCGACACAAAGTGCCGTCAGCTTGAGCGCCGCCAGCAGCGCCTCCTGCACGCGATGAATCTGCCGCGCTCCCAGATTCTGCGCCATGATCGGCCCCACTGATCCCGTCAGCGCGAACACCAGCGAAAAGGCCACCGGGACGATCCGGTCAATCGTCGCCTGCCCCGAAACCGCATTGAGCCCGAACCGCGCCATCGCATGCGTCACGAACAGCGCCCCCGTCGGCGTCGCCAGATTGGTCGCAATCGCCGGCACAGCAATCCCGCCAATCAACCGTGTGGACGGCCCAAACGCCGAGCGCTCCGGCCATTCCAGCATGGCGTGCCCCCGCAAATTCAGGAATCCGCTCGCTGCAATGGCCAACCGCGCCAGAACCGTGCTGATCGCAGCGCCTTCAAGCCCCAGATGCAGCCCAAAAATCATGATCGGATCCAGACAGGCGGAAACCACTGCCCCGGTCAGCGTCACCCGCATCGAGCGCTTGGCATCACCGACCGCCCGCAGAAGCGATGACAGTGCCATTCCTAAACAGACCAGCGGCAATGCCGGTGAGACAATATGAAGGAACGTAGCCGCATGCTGCTGCGCCTCGCCATGCGCGCCCAGCAGGCCAAGCAAAGGCATCGCGAATGTCGCCGTCAGCAATCCCAGCACAGCGGCAATCGCCACCATGACCACCAGAAACGCCGAGGCCATCCGGCGCGCCTCGTCATGCTGCCGCGCTCCGATCAGCCGCCCTGTGCACGCCCCGAGTCCGATCGTCATGCCAATGGAAACAGAGACCTGCACGTAGCTGACCGCCGTCGCAAACGCGATCGCCGCCGTCAGTGTCTTGTCATGCAGATGGGAGATATAGCCGTAATTGAGCAAATCGACGGCAAACACCGCCATCAGCCCGATGGCCCCCGTCCCGGCCATGGTCACGACATGACGCATGATGCTGCCATGAACGAATCTGGCGGGTCTGACCGGAGAATCGTCAGGAATAATAGGCTTTTTCGGGTCGTCGTCTGGCTGGGGCATGCCGCCCCATCATGCCCGGTCCTCAACCAGAGAACCAGAGGCAATGGCGTTTTTTCACACTCACATCATGCCGTTACAACCAGCGAATCCAAAACACGCAACGGCGAATCCGTCGTTTTGAGGCTTGTAAGGACTTCCTTAATCTCCGTCGTGGAATCCTTGGCCATGATGCTCGGGCATACGACCCGTAGCCTGTTCCATGTCCGGGAGTATGCCATGTCCTCGATCATCAACGCGGTCCACACCGCCGTCAGTGGCCTGAACGCCCAGTCCCACGCCTTCACTGACCTCTCAAACAACATCGCCAACAGCCAGACCACAGGCTACAAAGCCAGCACCACCAGCTTCGAGGACTACGTCACCGACAACGAAATCGCTAATGACGGTGAATCCCTGAGCGACAGCGTCGCTGCCACCACCCAGCAGAACACCGACAACCAGGGAATGGTGACAACGTCAACCAACAGTACGGCCCTCGCCATTTCCGGCAACGGGTTCTTCAACGTCTTACAGGCCACCGGCCAAAGCAATGACAGCACCCCCGCTCTGGGGACGCAGCAGTATTATACCCGTAACGGTGATTTCTCGCAGGACAAGAACGGTTATCTGGTCAACACGTCCGGCTATTACCTTGAGGGCTACAACGTCAACGCCACCTCTGGCACCCTGGGCACGTCTCTCTCTGCCATTCAGGTTCCTTCCACCATCGCGTTCCGGCCGACCGAGAGCACGAAACTGACCGCAACCGGCACGCTCGACAGCAGCAGCACCACTTCTGTCGATATGCCGACGACAGCCTATGACAGCACAGGTACGGCCACGAAGGTCGATCTGACCTGGACAAAGGTCAACGACACAACCTGGACTGTTAAGGATGCCACCGACTCCAGCAACAGCGCAACCGTGACGTTTGATTCCACCGGTGCCGTTTCCTCCGTGACATCCCAGAACAGCACTGGAACCAGCAGCACTTCCAGCACCAGTTTCGACTACACAGGCTCCCCACAGGATATGACCGTGAACCTCAGCGGCATCACTCTCGGTTCGGCAAACACCGTTTCCATGACGTCAGACAGCGTGACCAGCGGCACCTTCTCTGGAATTTCCATGGAGACGGACGGCTCTGTCATGGCAACGTTCGACAACGGCTATTCCCAGTTGGTCGCCAAGATCCCGCTGACGACTTTCGCCGATCCGAACAGCCTGTCTGCCCAGAACGGACAGGCCTATACCGCCACGTCGCAGTCCGGAAGCCCGCAGATCAACGCAGTCAACACCAATGGTGCCGGCACCCTGACCACGGGCTCCATCGAGGAATCCACCACGGACCTGACCGGCGATCTTAGCAAGCTGATCGTGGCGCAGCAGGCCTATGGCGCAAACACGAAAGTCGTCTCCACAGCCGACCAGCTTCTTCAAACCACGCTGGCGATGATCCAGTAAGTCGGACTGAAGGGATACCTACCTCATGGGACTGAACAGCGCACTCTCGATTGCAACGTCCGGCCTGAATGCCGTCCAGAACGCCATGGCCGTTGCGTCCAACAACGTCTCCAATGCTGGGACAAGCGGCTATATCAAGGAAAACGCTAACGTTCAGTCTACTGTGGCTGGCAGCATGGGTACTGGCGTCCGCACTGCCGCTACAACCCTGGCCACGAACGAGCAGGTCCAGAAAGCGCTCTACGCCCAGAACGCGGATGTCGCGGCCTACACGGCCACGAGCAACTCCCTGTCCAACATCACCGCACTCCAGGGCTCCACCAGCGCTACCTCCGGCAGCAGCGGAACCCTCTCCGACGAACTGGGCAATCTTCAGTCCGCCCTGACGTCCCTGACCTCCACGCCCGACAGCGCGTCGGCCCAAAGCACCGTCATCTCCGCCGCCTCCACCTTCGCGCAGTCCGTTAACACTCTCGCCTCAGCCTATCAGACCCAGCGCCAGACGGCCCAGGATACTGTCGTGTCCTCGGTTTCGGACATCAACACCGATCTCACCACGATCGGTGCCCTGTCCACCAAGATCATGAATCTCAAAAGCACCGGTCAGGATACGGCCGCGCTGGAAAACCAGCGCTACACGGCCCTATCGTCGCTTTCCTCGGAACTCTCCGTCTCCTGGTCCGAGTCCGCAAATGGCGACATGACCATTTCCACCGCAAATGGCGTGACCCTGCCGACGCGGGATACCAGCAGCACCCAGGGCGCAACCGTATCGTCCACCTGGCCCCTCAGCACGTCATCGGCCCAGATTTCGGTCAGCTCGACCTATTCCGCCGCGTCTGCCGACAGCAGCATTCCTGCCATCACGCTGAACGGCCGGGATGTCACTGCGGATCTGACCGGTGGAACGCTGGGCGCGAACATCACCCTGCGCGATACAACGCTCCCCACCATGCAGGCGCAGCTGGACTCCCTGACATCAACCGTTGCCACCCGCCTGAGCGATCAGGGCATGTCCCTTTTCACATCCGGCGCAAATGGCAACGTTCCGGGCACATCGCAGACAGACCTTACGCCGACCGGAAGCGTCGGCTTCTCGCAGGTCATGAGCGTTTCCAGCACCTATTCCAATGATCCGTCCAAACTGCTCGACAGCAGCACATCCGGAACACAGACCATCCAAAAGGTCCTGAGCTATGGCTTCGGAACAACATCCGATTCCGACGGCACCTCCCAGACGGCAGCGCCGAGCACGAACCTCGGACTGACCGGAACCCTGTCCACGGGCTATACGGGAAATCAGGGGATCATCTCCCTTGCGACATCCCTGACAGCAAAACAGGCCGCCACCGCCAGCGATGCCAGCAGCGACCTCGCCCTCTCCCAGACAACGCAGACCAGCCTGACGTCCAACCTTTCCGGAACATCAACAGTCTCCGTGGACACGGAAATGGCCAATATCGTCACCTTGCAGAACGCCTACGCGGCCAATGCCAAAGTCGTAGCAACCGTACAGACAATGTTCAGCGCCCTGCTAAGCGCAATCGGAACCTGATCATGACCGGAACCATCTCCAGTTTCGGCTTCGGAGGAATCTCCAGCCAGCTTCTTCTGGGTGTCCAGAACCTTCCGCAAAGCCAGAATTCACTCCAGCTCGAAGCCTCGACCGGCGTGCTCTCCAGCAGCTATGCTGGTCTCGGCGCATCCAGAACACAGGCCCTCGCCCTTCAGCCGGCCATCACGCAGGTATCCGCCTGGATGAGCAACATCACGAACACCCAGAACACCCTGACCACGACACAAACCGCCCTGTCACAGATCTCTACCATCGCCCAGGATCTGACAAGTTCGCTATCCACGCTCGGCAGCACGCTGACCTATTCAACCGTCACGACGGCCGCTACCGCCGCCCAGTCGGCCCTGACATCGCTCGGCAACCTGCTGAATACGAAACAGGGCGACAGCTATGTCTTCGCCGGACAGCAGAACACGATCGCCCCTGTAAGCACCGATCTGGGCACATCGGATCTCGCCACCCAGATCGAACAGGCCGTCAGCCAGCTCGGCTCCACCACCAGTGCGGACGACGTGCTCAGAACGACCGAGGATCTGGCCAGCAATACCGCCGCCGGCCAGCCCTTCTCCGCAGCGGTGTCTACATCCCCCGATCAAGCCTACCAGCAGAAAATGCAGGCCGTCGTCGGTCAGTCCGAAACGGTCTCCGTGGGCATGGTCGCCACCCAGAGCGCAACCGCAACCTCCACCACATCGCCCATCCGCAACCTGATACGCAACCTCATGGTGGTCGCCTCCCTCGCCTCGTCTTCCGCCAGCGCAAGTGACTATTCCAGCCTGATTTCAGGTCTTCAGAGTTCAATGGAAACCGTAACGAGCGGCCTGGGAGACATGAGCGGCCTTCTCGGCGTCCAGCAGAACAGCCTGACAACACAGACCTCCATGCTGAGCCAGATGTCTTCCGCCCTGACTACCCAGCTCGGGCAGGTCAAGGATGCCGATCTGGCGCAGGTTTCCACGCAGGTGACGAACACCAACAACCAGCTTCAGGCGTCCTATTCCCTCATCGCCGACATGAAGGGCATGACACTCGCATCTTACCTCTGATGCCGGTTGAAAATCCGTTTGTGACATCGCATATCGAAGTCACTTTCCTGTACGGAGACTTAATGAGATGAGTGAAACGAACACCCAGAAGGCAGCTGAAAAGCACGAATTCAGTGCCGAAGTCGGACGTCTTCTGGATCTGGTAGTCCATGCCCTTTACTCGGATCGTGAGATCTTTCTGCGTGAACTCGTCGCCAACGCGGCCGATGCCACGGACAAGCGCCGTTTCGAGGCTTTGACGGACAGCGCGCTAGCTCTCCCAGAAAATGCGTCCATTCGCATCAACCCGGACAAGAGCCAGAAAGAGCTGACCATTTCCGATGACGGCGTGGGCATGACCCATGACGAACTGGCTCAGAACCTCGGCACGATTGCCCGTTCCGGTACCCGCGCCTTCGGTGAAAAGCTGAATGCCGCAAAACCGGAAGACCGTCCGAACCTGATCGGCCAGTTCGGTGTAGGCTTCTACGCGGCTTTCATGGTGGCAGACCGTGTAGACGTCACATCGCGCAAGGCCGGTTCCGACGAAGCCTGGACCTGGTCGTCTGATGGCAAGGGCGCCTTCACGCTCACCCCCGCCTCCCGCTCCACGCCGGGCACCGACATCGTCCTGCACATGAAAGACGATGCTGACGAATATCTCGACAGCTGGCGTCTGCGCTCCACCATCCGCAAATGGGCAGACCACATCTCCTGGCCCATCACCCTGCGTGAAACAAAGGAGGACGGCACCACCGAAGATCAGGCTGCCAACGAAGGCACGGCCCTGTGGAGCAAGCCGAAAGCCGAAATCACACCGGAGCAGTATGCCGAGTTCTACCGGCACATCTCGCGTGCTTTCGATGAGCCCTATGCGACGCTGCACTGGCGCGCGGAAGGTGTAACCGAATTCACGGCCCTATTGTTCCTGCCCAGCGCCCGCCCGTTCGATTTCATGGAGCAGTCCCGCGAAAGCCGGATTCATCTTCATGTCCGCCGGATGTTCATCACCGACGAAGCCGAACTGGTCCCGAACTGGATGCGCTTCGTGCAGGGGGTGGTCGACACCGAAGATCTGCCGCTCAACGTCTCGCGTGAAATGCTTCAGGCCACTCCGGTCCTGGCCCGTATCCGCAAGACCGTGACCAAACGCGTCCTGAGCGAGATCAGCAAGCGTGCAAAGGAAGCCGACAACGGTTTCAACACGTTCTGGGAAAACTTCGGCGCCGTCATCAAGGAAGGGCTCTGGGAAGATGCCGAACACCGTACAGAAATCGCCGGTTTCGCCCGCTTCCACTCGACCTATAGTGACGACCTGATCACGCTGGATGATTACATCTCCCGTATGAAGGATGGTCAGGACGCCATCTATTACCTGACCGGCGACAGTCTCGACGCGCTCAAGTCCTCGGCCCAACTTGAAGGCTTCCGTGCCCGCGGCCTCGAAGTCCTACTGCTCTCCGATCCGGTGGACGGCTTCTGGCCGGAGCGTCTGTCTTCCTATCAGGAAAAGCCCCTGCGCTCCGTCACCCACTCCCACGGTGATCTGGAGAAGTTCGAGTCTGTGGAAGCAGACACGGCCGAAGCCGCGAACGTTGAAAAGCTGGTCCCGACCCTCAAGGATGCGCTTGGCGATCAGGTCAAGGACGTCCGCAGCACCGTCCGACTGACGGGCAGTGCCGTCGTCATCACGTCCGATGGCGGTCCGGATCTAACGATGCAGCGTCTGATGCGCCGTTCGGGTCAGGCCATGCCCGCCATGCCGCCGATCCTTGAAATTAACCCGAAGCATCCGCTCATCAAGGCTCTGTCCGAGCGCGTCGAAAAGGGCGAGAGCGTCAAGGACTATGCGACTGTCCTGTTGGATCTGGCCCGCGTGCAGGAAGGCGAGCCCCTACCCGACCCAACCGGTTTCGGTCGTTCGCTCGCCGCGCTGCTGGCCGGTCCTGCCGCAGAATAAGCAAAGACCCCGAGCCTTCCGCATTTTCAGGTCTGTTCGAAAAAGGCGAGGGAATTATCCCTCGCCTTTTTTACATACGCTCCTGTGGGATATGGAACGCCAGACATGATTGAGGGAGAAGCAGGCCCGTAGACGATTTCCACTTTACCGCATCACTGTAATCGGTGACCTGTCCTGCTGTCATGAAGAGATCCAGCGGTCGTCCGTTCTGATCGGTGAGGCATGGACCTTGATATTCATACCGCCTTTGGTACGACCGATCAGGCGGCGCAGATCCTATTTTTAGCCGCAGACTCAAAGCCGTACGGTGTGTCTTGAGATACGTCGCATCAATCATAATGGTCTGAGACTCTGCCTTTCCGGCAGCCGGACCGTCCATCATCCGGGCGAAGATCTCCATGGCGCCTCAGCGCAGAGCATTGCGGTTCACAGAAATGATGCCACTCAATACACGGCGGTCATCGACGCGAGGTTTGCTGTGGCTTCTGGGAAAGAACGGCCGCAGACGCTCCATCTATTCGTCCATCAGTCAAAACAGGTCGCTCATCTTCAGTCTTCTCACAAAGCCTGAATCAGATTTCGTAATCAAATCAATGGGTCCTGAGCCTAGACACCAAGCCCGCTCAAGCGCGTAAGCCGCTCCTCAACATCAAAGAAACCGGACCTGTTTATTTTACATCCCCCAATAATAGCAGGAGTGATGGAATCATACAGAGGCCGCCAAATTCGCGAGTTTTTCGGGCCCTCCACTTCCATTTCGAACCAGACTTCTAAGCGATAAAAGGCCAGGAGTTCATTATCGATCGGATGGCCGCACGCGATGATCTGACTGGTATCGGGAAACAGCGATGCGGTTTCGACCATCGGGAACTTTATGATGTGCTGGAGCATAACTAGCGCCCCAGACACAATTCCGATTCCGTGGGGGCAGAGGAAAACCCCTCAGATCAGTCCTTTTGCCCGGATCAGCGTAAAAGCGGCCAGTGAGACCATGCATTTCAGTTCGCCGTCTCGGATCATAGTCTCGAACGCTTCGAGCGTCATGTCGTGGCAGGTGATGTCTTCTTCGGTAGCTTCACGATCCGTTTCACCGCGGGTCAGATTGCAGGCCAGAAAGACATGCCCCTTCTGGTTCGAATAGCCCGCCCCCTGATACATGCTTCCGACATGAATCATCTCGCCGGCGCGCAGTCCGGTTTCCTCCCGCAATTCACCCAGCGCGAGTTCGACCGGATCGACATTCTCTTTCGTCTCCCACATACCCATCGGAAGCTCCCACAGCCGCTCGCCCACAGGATAGCGGAACTGCTGGATCAGCGTGACCTTGCCGTCGGCATGCAGCGGCAGGATCACAACGAACTCGCCACGCTCGACAATGCCATAAAGTCCCTGCTTTCCGTTGGGATGGACGATGATGTCCTCGCGCAGGGCGGTCCAGGGGTTGCTATAGGCCATTCGGGTGGAAATTGTCTGGAAACCGGCGTCCCTACGGGCGTCTTCGATGGTCTTATCGGTGCTCATGGACGGCTCCTGATCTTGTTTCGTTCTTTCGAATCGGCAACACTCGCATCATGGAGCAACGCCGGATCGTGCATATCGACATGGACGCATTTTACGCGTCTGTCGAACAGCGGGACGACCCCTCCCTGCGCGGCCGCCCCCTCGCGGTAGGCCGGGGCGAGGCACGGGGCGTTGTAGCCGCCGCAAGCTACGAGGCTCGACGTTTCGGCGTCCGCTCGGCCATGCCGTCGGTCACGGCCAAACGCCTGTGTCCGGAGCTTGTGTTCGTGCCTGCGCGGTTTGACGTCTATCGCAGCGTCTCGGCCCAAATCCATGACATTTTTTCGCGCTACACGCCCCTGATCCAACCACTGTCGCTGGACGAAGCCTATCTGGATCTGACCGACCATCTTGGCGCCTATGGTTCCGCCACGCTGGTCGCGGACCGCATCCGCGCTGATATCCACGCTGAGACCGGGCTGACCGCCTCGGCCGGTGTGTCCTACAACCGTTTTCTGGCTAAGCTGGCCTCGGATTACCGCAAGCCTGACGGGCTGTTCGTTATCACACCGGCAATAGGGCCGGACTTCGTATCTGCCCTGCCCGTCGATGCATTTCACGGTATTGGCCCCGCCACAGCACGGAAAATGCGTGCTCTAGGCATTGAGACGGGCGCCGATCTGCGGGAACGAGACGTCGAGACGCTGACCCGGCATTTCGGCAAGGCCGCGGCGTTTTATCATGGGATCTCGCGCGGGATCGATCACCGACCCGTCGTCGTAAACCGGGAACGCAAGTCACTTGGTACCGAACAGACCTATCTTCGGGATCTGACTTCCGAAAGCGATGCATATAATGCTCTTGCGCAAATCGCAGCAAAGCTGTGGACAGGTGCGGAACGTCGCCGTCTTCAGGCACGAACCGTAACCCTGAAGGTCAAATACGCGGATTTCCATCAGATCACCCGCGCCCGAACACTGTCCACGCCAGTTCCGTCCGAAACAGATCTGCTGATCACGGGCCAGAGTCTGATAGCGCCACTATTTCCATTCATCCCTGGCGTGCGCCTGCTAGGCCTTACGCTATCTGGCTTTCAGCCACCCGACACCCTGCCCGACGATCAGATGGAGCTGCTCTTTTAGAACGACGTCATGACATATCAACACAAATTCTGGCATTCTTTCCACTATTTGATGCGTTGATACTCAGCCTGTCCTGATCGGGCCGTCTTTTCATCGCATGGACCAACGCACATGCCCCACGCTATCGAGCAGCGCCCTGCTGACACCTTTCCTGATGATGGCTGGATGCGCATCCAGGATCTCCCTGTCACCAGGCTTCGAGAAAACCCTTTCCTACAACCAACAGGAACGCTCCTCCTCGACGCTTCACAATTCCATGGCATCCCGGCTTCGGTAGACTGTCTCGATGTTCGCTTCAAACAGTATCGCCCGGGATTATGAAGGAAAGACAGGCTCCCCCTCGTGACGGCTTCCTCCATCTGGCCTATGGCATGAGCGAGCTTTTTTACAGACTGGCCTCAGGAGAGCAGATTTCATGACCGCGCAAGATACGCCGGCGGCCTCACCGACAAAACGCGTTCTTGCAGTCGTCCTGTTCAATCTTCTCGTCTATATCGTGATCGGCCTGCCCAACGCCGTCCTGACAATTTTTGTCCATCAGGGCCTGGGCTACAGCACGACCGTCGCGGGTATCACATTCTCGCTCCAGTATTTCGCGACTTTTGCGGCCCGCCCGTCCGCCGGGCGACTGGTCGATCGGATCGGCCCCAAACCCGTGGTCATCGGCGGGCTCGTCACCTGTCTGCTCTCCGGCCTGTTGGTGATCGGATCGGGGCTATTGGCGGCCACACCGCTACTGTCGCTGGGCGTTCTGCTGTCCAGCCGCCTGTTGCTGGGGTGGGCGGAAAGCTGGGCCGCGACCGGGGTGATCGTCTGGAACATCCGGCGGGCTGGGGCGGAAAATACCGCCATCGCCATTTCCTGGAACGGCATCTGCTCCTATGGCGGGATTGCGCTAGGTGCGCCAATCGGGGCCAAGCTGTCCATGCTGGCCGCACCCTATGGCGGGCTGGTTTCGGTGGGCATACTCTCGGTGGCCCTGCCGCTATTCGGTCTGGCGCTGATCGGCTTCTACCCTGCCGTCAAACCCATTCCCTCGACCAGTCAGCCCATTCCTTTTTCCCGTGCGCTCAGACTCGTTCTTCCGCACGGGTCGGCACTTGCGGCAGGTTCCATTGGATTCGGAGCGATCTCGTCGTTCCTGGCACTATATTATTCGGTCCTGCACTGGGAAGGAGCGGCTACGGCGCTGGCGGTCTTCGGCTTCACTTTCGTCGTCATCCGGTTTTTCTTCGCCTCACAGATCGCGAAGCGTGGTGGCGTATTCGTGGCGATCGTCTCGCTGTTGGTGGAAGCACTCGGCCTCGCCACGCTCTGCATATTCCAGACGCCATCCGCAGCCCTCGTGGGGGCCGCACTGACAGGGGCCGGCTTCTCGCTGCTCTTCCCCGCACTCGGCGTTCTGGCCGTCAACAGTGCGGGTCCGGAGAACCGCGGGGCAGCTCTGGGCGCCTATTCCATTTTCATTGACCTTGCCATCGCGTGCTCGGGGCTGTTTCTTGGACAGGTCATCGAGTTCGCAGGTTACAGGACGATGTTCGCCACCACCGCCATCTGCTGTCTGGGTGGTGTTCTGATCAGCCGTTCCCTGGGCCGCAGGACCGCGTGACGGATCTTCGCTTCAACTTACACGGACCTGACATGACCATTCGTTCCTGCGCCGTCTTCTGTGGCTCCCGCTTCGGCAACTCTCCCGTTTATGCCGAAGGTGCAAAAGAAATCGGAATGGCCCTGGCGCGACACGGAATTACACTGGTCTATGGCGGCGGGCATGTCGGACTGATGGGCACGGTGGCGGATGCGGCCCTTCAGGCGGGCGGCAAGGTCATTGGCGTCATTCCCGAGTTCCTCCACGCCCGCGAAGTCATGCACAAGGGCGTCACGCAACTTGAAGTCACGCCGGACATGCACACCCGCAAGGCCCGCATGTTCGAGCTGTCCGACGCGTACGTCATCATTCCCGGCGGCCTCGGCACGTTCGACGAACTGATGGAGATCATGACCTGGAAGCAGCTCGGGCTGCATCAGGAGCCGATCTACATCGTCAATATCGGCGGCTGGGCGACGTCACTGGTCAACACACTCAATGATGCCGTCGATCAGGGTTTTGCAGACCCATCGGCCCGCAAACTGTTCACGGTCGTCGAGGACGTTCCGGCACTGATGCAGCATCTCTCTGTCAGCGTTCCGGCCTGAATTCTGGAGCGGGGCCCGTCCCCGCTCACCCCTCCAGGGTCGCCACCAGCAGCGCGACAATGTCTTCCAGACGCACACGATCCGCTTCGGTAAAGCGGTCCTTCACCGGGCTGTCGATATCCAGCACGCCCACAAGCGCTCCCCCCGCCACGACCGGCAGCACGATTTCCGACTCCGATGCTGCATCACAGGCAATGTGGCCGGGAAACGCATGGACGTCCGGGACCACGAGTGTCTCGCGGTTCTGCGCGACCGTCCCGCAGACGCCCCGGCCCAGCGGAATGCGCGTGCACGCCAGCCGCCCCTGAAATGGCCCCAACACAAGCTGCTTTTCAGCCTCTTTCCAGAGATAGAACCCTGCCCAGTTGATCTGTGGCAGGGCTTCGAACAGCAGGGCCGCGATATTAGCCATATTGGCGATCATGTCCGTCTCGGTCGACACGACAGACCGCACCATCGGAACAAGTTCGTCCACGTTCAGACGGTGAATGGGAGCGCTCATGAAAATCAGTCCTCAGGAAACGGGAAAACAGATCCCCATTCTAGGACAGACCGGAAAAGACGTAAAAGACCGTGCCATATATGAAAACTATTCGTTTCCCGTAATGCTCTCGACCCTGCGAGAATTATTAGAAATAATTCACAAGATACAAAAACAGTTTCCTCAAAAATGGAGGGTTCTAAAAGAAGCCGGTCCTTTCGTCTGAAAGATCCTTTCCATGATCCTGACTTCCCAGACCATGCCCCAGATCCCGGAGTCCGTCTTGACCTCTCCTTATGATCGGGAGAGCGTGACGGCCGGTATCGTCCATCTCAGTGTCGGCAATTTCCATCGTGCCCATCAGGCCGTCTACACGGACCACGCACTGGCCCTTCCAGGGCAGTCCGACTGGGGCATCGTGGGCATGGGCCTGATGGACCTTCCCGGCGAAGTGGCAAAGGCCGAGGCCCTGCACGCACAGGACGGCCTCTACACCCTGCGCACCTGCCCGCCGAACCGGCCCGATACGGTCCGCGTCGTCAAGTCTCTGATCGAATACATCCATGCCCCCGTCGACCGCAAAGCCGCTCTGAAGCGCCTGACGGACCCCGCGATCCGCATCGTCAGCCTGACCATCACCGAAGGGGGCTATTACATGGACGAGGCGGGCCGGTTCATGACCGAACACCCCACCATCGCCGAAGACCTGCACCGCCCGATCCCGCAGACGGCCTTCGGTATGATGACCGAGGCCCTGCGCCAGCGCCGAGACGCCGGGATCGCACCCTTCACCATCCTGTCCTGCGACAACGTGCCTGCAAATGGCGATGTCGCCCGCAATGCCGTGCTGTCCTTCGCCCGTCTGCGGGACGCGGAACTGGCGGCGTGGATCGAAGCTGAAGTGGCCTTCCCGTCCTGCATGGTCGATCGCATCACCCCGGCCGTTCACCCCGCCGACGTGGCGCGCCTCAATACCCAGAGCGGCATCGAAGACCGCGTTCCGGTTTTCTGCGAAGACTTCATTCAGTGGGTCGTGGAAGACAATTTCCCCGCCGGACGCCCGGCCTGGGAACAGATCGGCGTCCTGTTCACGGACGATGTCGAACCTTACGAACAGGTCAAGCTGCGGATGCTGAACGCATCCCATTCCATGCTGGCTCTGCCCGGCGTGCTGATGGGATACCGGCTGGTCGATGAAGCAATGGGCGACGAACATCTCGCTGCCCTGCTGGAGCAGTTCCTGCGCCACGACGTCGCACCACAACTAACGGCCCCTCCGGGCATCGGCCTATCGGACTATGCAGCCCTACTTCTGGAGCGGTTCCGCAACCATGCGGTCAGCGACCAGCTGCTGCGCATCACGTCCGACAGTACATCCAAGCTGCCGGTCTTCCTGCGCGCCACGGCGGAAGACATCCTAAAAAACGCTCAGGACCCGCGCCGGATCGCCTTCGTCCTCGCCTGCTATTGCGCCTATCTGATGGGCCGCGATGACCTGCAGGTCAGTTTCGCCGTCACCGAACCCCGCCTGAGCGCCGACGACCGTGCTCTGGCGCTGGACCCGAACCCGGCCAAGGCGCTGGAGATGAGCGTATTTTCTGGATGGGGTCTTGAAGACTCCGCCGAGTTCCTCACGCGCTTCATCCAGACCCGTGAAGACCTGAAAACACGCGGCACAGCAGCCGTCCTGAAGGATCTGGTAGCAAACGTCTGAAAGTTTTTGGGTTCCGCCTTTTTTCAAAAAGGCGGAGTTCTTTGAAGCTTTTTGAAAAAAGCGTCACCAAAAACTTTTATCCAAATCAGTCCGAGACGCGGGCGATATCGGCACCGCAGGCGGCGAGCTTGCGGTCCACGCCTTCATAGCCCCGGTCCAGATGATAGATGCGGCTGAGCTGCGTCTCGCCTTCCGCTGCCAGACCCGCGAGAATCAGCGAGAAGGACGCCCGCAGATCGGTCGCCATGACGGGCGCACCCGACAGCTTCGACACGCCACGGATGATGGCCGAGCGGCCATGCACGTTCACGCGCGCGCCCATCCGATTGAGTTCGGGAACATGCATGAAGCGGTTCTCGAAGATCGTCTCGGTGATCATGGACGCCCCTTCCGCCACGGACAGCATCGCCATGAACTGCGCCTGCATATCCGTCGGGAAGCCGGGATATGGCTCGGTCATGATGTCCACGCCCTGAAGCGTCCCGCTGCGACGGACCCGCAGGCCGCGCGCCTCTTCCATAACCTCGACGCCCGTTTCTTCCAGCGTGCGGATCACCGCGCCCAGATCATCGGCCCGTCCGCCCACGAGCAGCAGATCGCCGCCCGTGATACCAGCCGCGCAGGCATAGGTGCCGCACTCGATGCGGTCAGGCATGACGGCGTAATGCGCGCCGTGCAGCTTCTCCACACCGTCAATGACCAGCGTGCCCGAGCCTTCGCCCGTGATCTGCGCACCCATCGCGTTGAGGCAATGCACCAGATCGCTAATTTCCGGCTCACGCGCGGCGTTGACGATATGGGTGCGCCCCTTCGCCAGCGTCGCGGCCATCAGCAGGTTCTCGGTCGCGCCCACGCTGGCGAACGGCAGGATGATCCGGTCACCCTTCAGCCCGTCCGGAGCAGTCGCATTGATATAGCCGTTTTCCAGCCGGATCACGGCGCCGAGCGTCTCAAGCCCCTTGAGATGCATGTCGACCGGGCGCGTGCCGATGGCGCAGCCACCGGGCAGCGAGACCTTCGCCTCACGCGCCCGCGCCAGAAGCGGGCCGAGAACCAGAATGGAAGCGCGCATCTTGGAGACGATGTCATACGGCGCCTCGACGGAGCCGATTTCGCCGCCGATGGACAGCGTGCGCGGCCCGGCATCCTCGACAGTGATGCCCAGCCCCAGCAGCAGATCGCGCATCGTCTGGATATCCGCAATGCCCGGCACATTGGACAGCACCAGCCGCTCGGACGTCAGAAGCCCGGCGACCATGAGCTTGAGGCCGGAGTTCTTGGCCCCCCCGATCTCGATTTCGCCAGTCAGGCGGCGGCCACCGCGAATGATGAAACGGTCCATGGTGCGATCCTTGAGAACTGGGCTTTAGAGGCGAGGCGTGGTGACGCCGGACTGGCGCATGTATTTTCCAGCACGGTCGGCATAACTGACCTCACAAGGGCTGGCACCCTGGAAAAACAGGAACTGGCAGATGCCCTCGTTCGCGTAAATTCGCGCAGGCAGCGGTGTGGTGTTGCTGATCTCGATCGTGACCTGGCCTTCCCATTCCGGCTCAAGCGGCGTGACATTCACGATGATGCCGCAGCGCGCATAGGTGGACTTTCCGAGGCACACCACCAGCGTGTCACGCGGAATACGGAAATACTCGACCGTATGCGCCAGCGCGAAGCTGTTGGGCGGGATGGTGATGTCCCCGGTGCGGGTCACGAAACTGTTGGACGCAAAATTCTTCGGATCGACGATGGCACTGTCAACATCAGTGAAGATCTTGAAGTCCGACGCCACACGCGCGTCGTAGCCATAGGACGACAAACCGTAGGAAATGACGCCTTCACGCTTCTGGGCTTCGACGAAAGGCTCGATCATGCCTTTATCCCGCGCCATCTGGCGGATCCATGTGTCGGGCATGATAGGCATGAAAGCACTCCTGAACGGGGACGGTAAAATCGCCCTGTACGTCTAATCCACCTGCTCTAGCGAGCGATAGGCGATCACGCAATGTGTCGGATCAGTCATTTTTCGTGAGTGTCTGTTGCGAACGGCCCAGCAGGGCTTCCAGCCATTGCGGACGCAGTTCGCTGGTCAATACGCCACCCACGATCAACATGGCCCCCAGTAGCGTCGCCGGTGGCAGACTATCCCCCGCCAGCCAGCCAACAAGGCCGCCCCACACCGGCTCTCCGGCATAGATCACCGCAGCCTTGGTCGGCGCGACGGATTTCTGCGCCCAGTTCATCACCACCTGCACCAGAGCGCTCAGCCCACCCAGCGCCAGCGCGCAACCGAACCAGACCCATGAGAACACCGGAAGCGCCTCCCCCGAAACGGGGACCATAAGCCCCGCAAACAGGCTTCCAGCCAGCAGCTGCATGACCGTCACGCGCAGACTGTCTACACCCTGGGCATAAAGACTGATGAGGACGATCTCAACTGCAATGGCGATCGCCGCAAACAGCGTCAGCAGATCCCCGCGCCCGAAGGACAGCGACAGCGCCGCCGGTCCCGCCAGACAGACCAGACCAGCAAACGCCAACGCAATCCCAAGCCAGCTCATCAGATGTGGCGGCTTGCGCAGAAACGCCCACTGAAAAATCGGCACCAGCGGCACGTAAAGCGCCGTGATGAAGGCGGAACGGCTGCTGGTGATGTCGTGCAGGCCCGCGCTCTGCAATACATAGCCGGTCGCGAGTGCAATCCCGATCAGCGTACCAGCGCGCACTTCGCGCCAGTTGAAATCCAGCAGTTTCCGCCCGGCCAGAAACCCGACGAACACCGCAGCCATCATGAAACGGACGAAAACGAAAAAGCGTGGCCCGCAATGCTGCATGGCGATATGCAGCACAAGGAATGTCCCGCCCCACAGAACGGTCACGCCTGTCAGCGCCAGTTCCTGCGCCGTGGGAAGGGGAAAACTACGTTTCACAGAAGCTCAGCGCTCATCAGTGGGGGATGAAGCCGCGTCACCCTGCGGCCGGGCACGTTGCTGCTGTTTGCGGCGCATCAGGTTCGCCCGGAGCGCCTTGGCCTCCCGGCTTTCCCGCTCTTCCTTCGCGGCCGCAGCGCGGTCTCGAATGATCTGCTCCGTGGGTTTTCCGTCCTTACTGGTCATGGCTGTGTTCCTCGAATGTCGTCCGCAGACGGGTGCCCAGAAGCTCGTCATAAACGCCCAGCGTGCGGGCCTGCATCAGCGTCGTCGTATAGTTGGCGATGGCATGGGCGCGGGCCTTTTCCGCCAGCCAGTCCAGAGCGTCTTCACCTGTTTCCAGAACGCTTTTCAGCGCGCCCGCAAGAGCTTCCGCATCATCCGGCGGCACAACCAGCCCCGTCTCGCCGGGCAGGATCGTCTCCATCATCGCACCCTGTGCGGTACCAATCACCGGGCAGCCCATCATCTGCGCTTCCACCAGTGTGCGTCCAAACGGCTCAGGCCGGAGCGAGGGCGCCACAACGACGCTTGCCAGCTCACACGCCGCAGGCATGTCAGCGCAGGTTCCGGCGAACCGAACATGGTCTTCAAGCCCGAGTTCCTGCACCCGCTGTTGCAGCCTACGGGAAAACTTCCGGTCGTTCTCCGGGCCTGCCAGAACACAGATCCATCCCGTGTCCATCTTCGAGCGCAGCAGACCCAGCGCCTCAAGCAGAACGCCCTGACCTTTCCATGCCGTCAGCCGCGCGGGCATGAGAATGATTTTTGCGTCCGCAGGCACACGCCAGGCATCAGCCAGTTTCTGCACGCGCTCACCGGAAATCGCACCGGGTGTAAACTCCCGCAGATCCGCACCACGCGGAATGACGCGCAGACGGCTTTCCGGCACGGCGTATTCACTACGCAGACGGCGGCCGATGAACTCGGAAATGGCAATGACCCGCGCGCCGCGCGCCAGCACAGAATTATAGAGCTTTTTGCCCCGCCATTTCGCCTCATGCACGCCGTGCCATGTCGTCACGAGCGGAATGTTTTCACGGCGACAGGCGATCCATGCCGCCCAGGCTGGAATCCGGGAGCGTGCATGGACCAGATCCACACCTTCGTTGCGGATGAGCGTCTGAAGATCCCGCGCCCGACGCAACACGGCGACAGGGGATTTTGTCTTCAGGTCCAGTTCGATATGTCGCCCGCCCGCATGACGCAGCTGTACCAGAAGCCGCCCCGGGCGCGAGGCAACAAGTGCCGTACCCCCTCCCTGCGTGATTGCCGCCGCGATCTCTACAGCCCCGCGCTCCAGACCGCCGGTGCCCAGTGCCGGAAGAACCTGAAGAATAACGGGGGAGCGGTCGGTCATGATGGTTCTTCGGGGCCTGTTCCAGAAAGAGTATTTTCAGACGAAAATAGCCTGTAGCCGGGTCTGCATCCCCTTCCCACCCGAAAAATGGAAAAACCGCTCCCAGAAACAACAAAGGGGTGGCTCCCGTGCCATTTCCGGCACGAAAACCACCCCTCAGGCTGGCCAGGGGCCTCAGCCCCCGGTTTCTCAGCCCTTGCGGATCAACCCTTGTGATCGGGCAGAGCGTAAACGACCAACTGATCGCTGACCGGCGTCATCATGAAGTGATGACCGCCAGCCATGATGGCGACGTACTGATGACCATTGGCCTCGTAGGTCATCGGGTTGGCCTGACCGCCGCCCGGCAGGACCGCACTCCAAACCACCTTGCCCGTATGCTCGTCGATGGCACGGATCTGATTATCCGTAGCCGCACCGATGAACACCAGACCGCCAGCCGTCACGACCGAACCACCATTGTTCGGTGTGCCGATTTCCCAAGGCAGACCCGTCGGCAGACCCCACGGACCATTGGCACGGGCCGTTCCGAGCGGATGCTGCCACAGCACCTTCTGACCATGCTTCATGTCGATAGCCGTGATCATGCCATAGGGCGGACGGTTGCACATCATACCCGTGTACTGATCCCAGAACGGAGTTACGACAATGCCATAAGGCGTACCGTCCATCGCGCCATTACCTTCGGCGCCACCGCCACCCGGCTTGTAATGCGGGTCGTCGATCGGCATCAGGCCCAACTGGTCGGCCTTCTTGCGGGTCACGAGCTGGTCATACATCGGGGTGATGTTCCAGTTCGCGATCAGGATGCCGCTATTGGGATCATAGGACATGGAGCCCCAGTCACTGCCGCCGTTATAGCCGGGATATTCGATCCAGGGTTTGTCGACGCTCGGAGGCGTGAACTCGCCCACATAATTGGCACGGCGGAACTTGATGCGGCAGAAAAGCTGGTCGATGGGGGACATGCCCCACATGTCCTTCTCCTTCAGATCCGGGACCCGAAGGGCAGGCATTCCGGTGGACCAGGGCTGCGTTGGAGAGCGCGGATCACCTGGAATTACACCGGGTGACGGAGCAGGACGCTCTTCCACCGGCAGGATTGGCTTGCCGTCACGACGGTCGAGCACGAAGGTCTGTCCGCGTTTCGTCGGCATGATGAGCGCCGGAACGGTCTGTCCGTCAGGGCCTGGCATATCCATCAGCGTAGCCTGCGAACCGATATCGTAGTCCCAGACATCCTTGTGGGCGGTCTGGAAGACCCAGCGCGGAGAACCCGTCTTGACGTCAAGGGCGACGACCGCCGAGGACACCTTGTTTTCTTCAGGGCTACGCAGAGCACTGTAATAATCCGAAGCCGAGTTGCCGGTCGGGACATAGACGAGGCCCAGCGCATTGTCGCCGGTCATTGCAGCCCAGGAGTTCGGCGTACCGCGGCTATAGTGGTTGTTGCCGGTTGGCTGACTGTGGTCGTTGGGGCGGTTCACGTCCCATGCCCACAGGAATTTTCCGGTCTCGGCATCGTACCCGCGGATCACACCTGACGGGGCCCAGCGACGTTGGCCGTCGAGAACCTCATGGTTGACCACCGCGACGCCATTCACGATTGGTGGAGGAGTTGTCATGGACACGAAACCGGGAACAGATTCGCCCATGCCCTGCATCAGGTTCACCTGACCGTCATGGCCGAAGGTCGGGCAGAGATTGCCAGTCGCAGCATCGACCTCGATCAGACGCATGTCGAGCGTGCTTTCGAGAATACGGTTGTGGCACGGCTGACCCTCCGGCACCTGCGAAGACGTGAAGTACGTCACGCCTTTGCACGCAGCAGTATAGGGAATCGCCTCATATCGCTCGTGGATGTTGTGACGCCAGATTTCTTTACCCGTTGTCGGGTCGAGCTTCATGATGTCATTCTGGGCCGAACACATATAGAGGCCGTCACCCACCTTGATCGGCGTGGTTTCGGCAGCCCATTTGTTCGTCTGGCCCGGCCGCGGATAGCTGCCGGTATGATAGACAAAGGCAACCTTGAGCTGATCGGCGTTCTGCGGCGTGATCTCTGACAGCGGCGAGTAGCGCATCTGGCTGTCGTCATGACCGTAGGCAGCCCAGTCTCCCGAGGCGGGGCTGGCGCTCTGCTGCGGGGCCATCTGAGGAACATCGTTCGGATCCATGGACCCGATATCCGGCAGGTTGGCCGCGTTCACACCCGGTGCCTGAGGCGCATAGGGGGACGGACCGGCAAAGCGGCTCTTCGCGGCTGGCGTGTTCTCGGTCGGCTCGAAGGAATTATCGCTGCTGGGGTCAGGAACGGAGGAGGTGGGCGAACCACCGCTGCCTGCGGGAGCGAACTGGGCGTTGGCGGCCAGCGGTGCACAGGCCAGCGTGGCACAGGCAACTGTAGCGAGAAGATGGGATCTGCGCATCAGACGGCTCCCCTCAGGGTACGGCGGGTTTCCATCCGGCGAAGAACAGGAATGGTGAGGGCGACAAGGATACCCAGCAGCGTTGGGCCGAAAGCGCGCGGGAGAAGGTCAACGGGGCTGAAGCCCACTTCCCACAAGGACCAGACCCAGGTGTAGGCCAGTGCGCCCAGATACAGGTAAGCGCCCAGCGCCCGCCCCATGACCATGAAAACACCGCCAGCCACCAGCAGAATACCACAGATAACGTAATAGACAGAGCCGCCCAGCATCGCGAGGTCGCCCCCTGCGATCACGAAGTACAGCCCCACCAGAATAATGACACCCCCCAGGAGCAGCGTGAGCCACTCGGTCAGGGTTCTGTTGCCATAAGTATTTGGCATAGGTGAAAGCCTCCAGAGCTGAAAGTCTGGACGGTAAGTCCAGACTTTCATGAAAGCTACGGTTCTTTTTCAATATTTTGAATATAATTCTAACAAAACCGTGTAATTATATGGTTCCATTTCAATGAATTCAAATACACGTTATATTTATTACCCGGCCGGGATTGTTACAACCGCCCCTGCCGTATGGTTTGTCGCCGCGAGGGCCGCAAGAACCTGCACCATCGTAAAGGCCAGTTTGCTCTGGAAATCACGATCGCTAATCCAGAACCAGGTATTATTGTAACTGACCGCGGCATAGCGGGAATCCGGCTCTTCCCGGCTCGAATGGATCACGACTTCCGGACGGTTTTCGATCCCGACCTGCCCGATCGTGGGAGGCGTACGGCCGCTCTTGATGTCGTCTTCCGGCACCTCGACCTCGTAGGCGAGCTGCGTCAGCATTGCGAGCATCGAGCGCGTGAGAATAGCGATCTGTCCCGGATGTTTGGGATAAGGACCGTAAACGATTTCCGCCTCCTCGGCTCCCGGGTCGAGATGTAGCAGACGGCGCACCTCGGCCTGGATCGCCAGAAGGTTACTATCAGATGTCGAGGTCAGGACCAGATAGGAGCGCTCGGTGCCCGTACTACTGCCCCCGCTGCCATTGCTGTCGGACTTGCCGCCGTTTTTCTTGCTGTCCGGCGAGGGCGGAGCCTCGCTCGTGATCCGGATGGTCATGGCCCCCTGGATCTGAAGCTGCCGCAGGTCATGCAAAAGCAGATAGAAACGGACCGAGCCACCCCCAGACGGCCCTGCGCCAAGCCCGCGGACGTTGGAAAGTCCATCAATGGACTGTGCCGTCAGGCGCAGCAGCGTGTCGATCGGCAACCCACCGAGGCTAAGCGGCATGATGACCGTCGGCGAGATCGGCCGGACCACGTTCTCAGCATATTGCTGCCCCGTCACCGGCTGATAGGTGAAAGTCGGGCTCTCACCCAGGGACATGGTTCCCGTACCGAACAAGTAATTCCCGACCGCCGTCGCCGGATAGGCATAAAAGCCGCCGCTGATGCTCTTGGAAACGCTGTAGCCCGCAATCACCTGCGTCGTATCAAGGAACGTCGGCGGATCGGCATAACGCAGCCGAACGATGTTCAACAACATCTCGTGCTTCTGGGTATCGCCCAGCGCACGGGAGTATTCAAGCTGATCGTTCCGCAGTTTCCCGGGCCCCATCGGACCACATGCAGAGAGACCGGTTGCGGAGAAAACGGCCAGGGCAGCCATCAGCGTGGCACGAAAGTAAGGATGATTCGGCATGGCTGTCTGAAGACTGTCCCATTGGCAGATAAAGCGGAAGGCCCAACCTTACTAGAGGCGGATGGTCATATCTAAAACAGCCATCTTCCCTTCAGACGGGCGTGAAGCGAACATTCTCGACGAAATGTGTCGTCCAAGTGCTTGAAACGCTTTCCAGCCTTGCCTAGATCAGTAGTCGGAACACAGGCCCGTGAGGGTCTGGATACGTCAATAGGGTTCGATCCGGTGCCTCACAGGGCCGGACCGGACCGCTGAGAGGACTGAATTTACATGAGCAAAGTCATTGGTATTGACCTTGGTACGACGAACTCCTGCGTCGCCGTACGCGAGGGTGACGAAACCAAGGTCATCGAAAACAGCGAAGGTGCTCGCACGACGCCGTCCATGGTCGCTTTCACCGACAACGGTGAGCGTCTCGTCGGACAGGCCGCGAAGCGTCAGGCTGTCACCAACCCCGCCAACACGCTTTATGCCGTCAAGCGCCTGATCGGCCGTCGTTACGATGATCCGACCGTCCAGAAGGACAAGGAAATGGTGCCGTACGGCATCGTTCGTGGCGATAACGGCGACGCATGGGTTGAAGCACGGGGCGAGAAGTATGCTCCGTCGCAGATCGCTGCCTATGTTCTGGGCAAGATGAAGGAAACCGCCGAAAGCTATCTCGGCGAGACCGTCTCCCAGGCTGTCATCACGGTTCCGGCTTACTTTAACGACGCCCAGCGTCAGGCCACCCGTGACGCCGGCAAAATCGCTGGCCTCGAAGTCCTGCGTATCATCAACGAGCCGACCGCAGCAGCCCTCGCCTATGGCCTTGGCAAGCGCGATTCCGGCACGGTGGCCGTGTATGACCTTGGTGGTGGTACGTTCGACGTCTCCATCCTCGAGATCTCCGACGGCGTGATCGAAGTGAAGTCCACAAACGGTGATACGTTCCTGGGTGGTGAAGACTTCGACAACCGCATCATCGGGTTCCTGGCCGACGAGTTCAAGAAGGACCAGGGCATCGACCTGCGTGGTGACAAGCTTGCCCTGCAGCGCCTGAAGGAAGCTGCCGAGAAGGCGAAGATCGAGCTGTCCTCCTCCAAGGAGACCGAGATCAACCTGCCGTTCATCACGGCGGACGCTTCGGGTCCGAAGCATCTCGTCGTCAAGCTGTCCCGCGCCAAGCTGGAGAGCCTGGTCGATGATCTGGTGCAGCGTACGCTCGGCCCGTGCCGTGCAGCCATCAAGGATGCGTCCGTCTCCCCGAACGAGATCGACGAAGTCATCCTCGTTGGCGGTATGACCCGTATGCCGAAGGTCATCGAGACGGTTAAGGAATTTTTCGGTAAGGAGCCGGCCCGCAACGTCAATCCTGACGAAGTGGTCGCCATCGGTGCCGCCGTTCAGGGCGCTGTCCTGAAGGGTGACGTCAAAGACGTCCTGCTCCTCGACGTGACGCCGCTGTCGCTGGGTATCGAGACGCTGGGTGGCGTGTTCACCCGTCTGATCGACCGTAACACGACGATTCCTACCAAGAAGAGCCAGACCTTCTCCACGGCCGAAGACAACCAGAACGCCGTGACCATCAAGGTCTATCAGGGCGAGCGTGAGATGGCGGCTGACAACAAGCTGCTGGGCAACTTCGACCTTCAGGGCATTGCTCCGGCGCCGCGTGGCGTGCCGCAGATCGAAGTGACCTTCGACATCGACGCCAACGGCATCGTGAACGTGTCCGCCAAGGACAAGGCCACGAACAAGGAACAGCAGATCAAGATCCAGGCCTCTGGCGGTCTGTCTGACTCCGACATCGATCGCATGGTCAAGGACGCGGAAGCCAATGCGACCGCCGACAAGGCCAAGCGTGAACTGGTTGAGCTGCGCAACAGCACGGAAAGCCTCATCCACCAGACCGAGAAGTCCATCACCGAAGGTGGCGACAAGGTTCCGGCGGCTGACAAGTCCGAAGCTGAGGCCGCCATCGCTGAGGCCCGCGAAGCTCTGGGTGGCGAAAACCTCGACGCCCTGAAGGCTGCCAGCGAGAAGCTGACGCAGGCTGCCATGAAGATTGGTCAGGCTGTCTATCAAGCCGGTCAGGGTGCTGAAGGTGCTGCTCCGGAAGCCGAGAAGAAGGACGACAACGTCGTCGACGCCGACTTCGAAGACCTCGAAGACGACCACAAGAAGAACTGATCGGGTGACTTTCCCGGATGGAGCGCGATGCTCCGTCCGGCCCTGTTTTCCGAGGGCGCCCGTTCCCGCAAGGGGGTGGGCGCCATTCTTGTTTTTCCGGCCCATAACAGGGACCGCCTTCCGGAACGCCCCCTAAGGACCGAACATGGCCATCAAAATCGACTATTACGAATCCCTTGAAGTCTCCCGCACGGCCTCGCCGGACGAGCTGAAAAAAGCCTTCCGCAAGCAGGCCATGCGTTATCATCCCGATCGCAATCCGGGTGATGACGCCGCCGAGCAGAAGTTCAAGGAAATCAACGAAGCCTATGATGTCCTGAAGGACGCGCAAAAACGTGCCGCCTATGACCAGTACGGCCATGATGCCTTCGAAGGTGGCATGGGCGGAATGGGAGGTGGCTTCGGCGGTGGTTTTGCCGGTGCGGGCGGCCTGGGCGACATCTTCGACCAGATGTTCGGGGATATGATGGGCGGTCGTCGGGGTGGTGGACGCCGGACCGGGGCGGATGTCCAGGTTCAGGTCGAAATCACGTTGATGGAAGCCTTCACGGGCGTGAAGAAGGATGTCGAAGTCCGCACCCGCGTGGCCTGCGAATCCTGTCACGGTTCGGGTTCGGCAGATCCGAAGGCTGGCAGCAGCACCTGCCCGACCTGTCATGGTGCGGGCAAAGTTCGTGCGCAGCAGGGCTTTTTCCTCGTCGAGCGTCCCTGCCCGACCTGTCATGGTTCAGGGCGGACCGTCGCCAACCCGTGCAAGGTCTGTCACGGTACGGGAACGCAGGCGAAGACCGAGACCATCAGCATCGACATCCCGGCCGGCGTCGAGGATGGCACCCGCATCCGCATGACGGGCAAGGGCGAAGCTGGTGGCGAAGGCGTTCAGCCGGGCGATCTGTATGTTCACGTCTCCGTCCTGTCGCATGACATTTTCCAGCGCGACGGCGCAAACATCTACTGCCGCGTTCCGCTGCGCATGACCCAGGCGGCTCTGGGCACGGAAGTAGAAGTACCCGTTGTAGATGGTGGGCGCAGCAAGGTCCGCATCCCCGCCGGAACCCAAACGGGCGAGACGTTCCGTCTGCGCGGCAAAGGTTTCTCGGTCCTGCGCTCCTCGGCCCGTGGGGACATGTATATTCAAGTCTCAGTCGAGACGCCGAGCCATCTGACGAAGCGCCAGCGCGAACTTCTTGAAGAATTCGAGAAGGAAGCCGGGGACGACCACGCCAAGGGCAGTCCGGAAAACAGTGGCTTCTTCGCCAAGGTCCGCGATTTCTTCGACGGCCGCTGATCTTTATCAGGCTCACGAAAAACCCCGCTGCCCTCTCCGAAGGCAGCGGGGTTTTTCTATGTCAGTTTTCCATATCAGGCAGCGTCAAAAATATCCTTCAGGGTCTTTTCCATCACCCCGGCATCCAGCGTTTTGCCCAGCCAATGCTCCACGCAGATCACACCCTGATTGACCAGCATGCCAAGCCCATCCAGCACGGTGCAGCCCTTGCCTTCCGCCTCGCGCAGTAGACGCGTTCTGGGCGGGTTCGGGATCACATCAGCAACGATCATATCTTTGCGTAGGGTCTCGATTTTCAAAGGCGGCATGGTTTCGGAATCGCCCAGACCGATCGAGGTCGCATTGATCAGGATGTCCACGTCTTCCGGCACGCTGGCATCACCGTCCCAGGCCTGAACATCCGCCTTGGCCGACGTGTTGTCCCTAACGAGGGCGGCGATGGTTTCGGCTTTCTTCGGATCGCGGTTCATGACGGTGATATGGGCGGCGGAGGCCAGCCCCAGTTCCACGGCGATGGCGCGCGCGGCCCCACCCGCCCCCAGAAGTAGAACCTTCTTGCCGGACGGGTCCGTGACCTCTTTGAGAGAAGCCAGAAAGCCCTTGCCGTCCGTATTGTCTCCGATCAGACGACCGTCGCGAATAGAGACGCAGTTCACAGCCCCGATGATCCGGGCAGATTCGGCCACTTCGTCGAGATACTCGAGCACCTTGACCTTGTGCGGCAGGGAACAGTTGAACCCGACCCATTCCATGGCCTTCGCACCCGCCACGGCGTCTTTCAGACCCTCGGCCTTGACGTCACAGTTGATGTAGCGCGCATCGATATCGTGATGTTGGTAGGCCGCCTCGATCATGGCGACGGTCGGATTGTCGTCGCACGGCGTCGAGAACGATCCCGTCAGGATGCTGCGGAAATTCTGCTGGCTCATGAGAGGCTCCTCGGATCTGTGCAGTCTTACGTTCACACGACATGACGCACGAGAGCACAGAAGGTCCACTCACATTCCGGAAATTCCCAATTTTCTGTCTTAGTCGTCGACGGGCGCAATCAGACCCAGAAGGGCCGCCTCACGCCCCGTCAGCAGGTCAGCGAGCGTATAGCCGTCCAGAACCGCCAGGAACGCGCCCAGCGCATCGCCCAGCACGCTACGCAGCACACAGGCCGGAGACAGCACGCAGGGCCGCCCATCCGTGCTGCTGCGGCCTTCGCAGTCCACCAGCGCCATGTCGTCTTCCGTAAAGCGCACGACCGCACCCACATTGATCTCCACAGCCGGACGCGCGAGTTCCAGACCGCCGCCACGCCCACGGACGGTCGTGACGAAACCACCCTGCCCCAAACGGTGCACGACCTTCACCAGATGATTCTCAGAAATGCGATAGGCCTGCGCAATCTCGCGGATGGAGACGCGGCGTGTCGGGTGGGCGCCCGAATGGTGGACGCCAAGATGGATCAGCACGCGCAGGGCGTAATCAGTGTGCAGTGTCAGGCGCATGACAACTCCTCTGCCAGATTGACAGGCACAGGTCACGTTTTTAAAGATGTATTTTACATACACCTTTTAGGGGACCGCTCATGTCCACTTCCGCTGACCGCAGCCTCACGCCTGAGACCATCGCCATCATCAAAGCGACCATCCCGGCACTCGAAGCCCATGGCGTAACCATCACGTCCGAAATGTACCGTCGCCTGCTGGCCGATCCCGCGATTGCAGAAATATTCGACCCCACACATCAGTCCACCGGAACACAGCCCCGGGCACTTGCCATGGCCGTGCTGGCCTATGCGAAGAACATCGACAATCTGGGTGTGCTGAGCGGGGCGGTCGAACGGATCGCGCAGAAACATGCCAGCCTCGAAATCCAGCCAGAGCATTATCCGCATGTCGCCACCGCCCTGCTTGGCGCGATTTCGGCTGTTCTGGGGGATGCCGCAACGCCGGAAATCCTTGACGCCTGGGGGAAGGCCTACTGGGCGCTTGCAGATATCCTGATCGGCCGTGAACATCAGCTTTACGACAGCAGCGCCCATGCGGAAGGCGGTTGGACGGGCTGGCGTCCGTTCCGCATTGCCCGTGCCGTGCCGGAATGTGTGAATGTCATGTCACTCGAACTGGAACCTGTGGACGGCAAGCCGCTCATCAGCGCTGTTCCGGGTCAGTATCTGGGTGTTGATCTGGACATTCCGGGCCATGGCCGGACACGCCGCAATTACAGCATTACCTCCAGCCCCAACCGTGCAGGCTATCGCATCAGCGTGCGTCATGTGCCGAACGGAATTGTCTCAGGCTGGCTGAACAGCACCGCCTGTGTCGGCACGGAGCTTCTGCTTTCACCGCCTGCGGGTAATTTCGTCCTACAGGAAAAAATCGAGGGACCGCTGGGCTTCATCTGCGCCGGGATCGGCATCACACCCATGATCGGAATGCTGGAAACATTGGCCGGACCTGACGTCACGACGCCTGTTCATGTCGTACAAATTGCCCATTCCTCCGAAACCGCGCCCTTCATGGCGCGTCTGGCGGAACTGTCCCACAACACGGCAGGGCGCATTCAGGTCGTGACGCGCCTGACTTCGGAAAACGGACACCCGACTGCCGCCTGGGTCGCAGAGCAGCTGCCGGATGGCGCCTCGGCCTATCTGTGCGGGCCGACAGGCTTCATGCGCGATATGGTGCAGGGCCTGCCGGGCGCCGGAGTTCCGTCCAATCGCCTGCGTTACGAGACGTTTGGACCGGATACCGGGGTAACGGACTGACTTTAAAGCGCGCTGGCCTTCTGTTCCGCGTCCGACAGGATGCGAGCACGGTCAGCACCACCATTGGTGGCAAGACCTTCGGCTTCAAGCACGGTGATGTCCGTAATGCCGATCATGGTGAAGACAGACTTCAGGTAGCTGAGTTGATGCTCGAAGGAGGCTGCGGGCGAACCTTCGCCATAGAGACCACCACGGGCTACGGCGAGCACGACCTTCTTGCCCTGGGCGAGACCTTCGATCCCGTTTGCGCCGTAGCGGAAAGTCTGGCCCGCGACCATGATACGGTCGATCCAGGATTTGAGCTGGCTGGGAATCGACAGATTGTACATCGGCACGCCAATGACGACGATGTCTGCCGCCTTGAAATCATTCAGTGCCTTTGCGCCGGCGAGCAGTTCGGGGCGGCCCGACACATCCGGCGTCAGCTCCTTGCCGAGCCATGACAGAGCTTCAACATCAAGATGCGGCAGCGGATCGCTGGCGAGATCGAGGGAGATGACCTCGACGGACGGGTTTTTCTTGCGGAACTGGGCGACAGCAGCGGCACTGACCTGACGGCTGGCGGAGCTGTCACCGAGAATGCTGGAATCGATGTGAAGAAGTTTCATTTTGATCTTTCCGGTTCCTGATCGTAACCAGCACCAGATAAAGAACCTTTGAACCCCGCCGCAAGAAGGCACATTCCGGAGCCATAGGCACATGGATGTTCGCGTCAGTGACACCGTTTCTCCCCTCAAGCCGTCCGCAGGGCCGAATACGGCACCTCTGGACTGCTCGCAGAACGAGGATGCCTGTGCCGTTATCCGCTCCATCCTTGCGCGCACAACGGACAAGTGGAGTATCCTGATCGTCAAATCGCTCGGACGCGGGCCGCACCGTTTCAGCGAACTACGCCGTGCGATCGACGGGATTTCGCAACGCATGCTGACGCTCACCCTGCGCAATCTGGAACGTGACGGCCTCGTCCTGCGGACCGTCACTCCGACGACTCCCCCGCGCGTGGACTATGAACTCACGACACTCGGGGAATCGCTCTGGACTCTGACGGAGGCCTTCGGTCAGTGGGCGCTGTCGAACCGTCCCGAGATCGAGGCGGCTCGCGCCCGCTTTGACGCCCGGCTTGACGCCGATCTCTGATCTTTTCGCACGCAAGGCCCACATTATGACCCAGATTTTCGCCCCCCGTATTGGTATTGCCGGCATCACGGGCCGACTTGGCACCTTTTGCGCCGAGGAAGCCGGAAACGCCCTCGCAGGCGGCCTGTCTCGCACAGCAGATGCCTCGCGCAACATCACGACCGACCCGGCCACGCTCGCGAAAAGCTGTGATGTAGTGATCGATGTCAGTCATGCTTCGACGGTCCCGGCCCACGCGACAGCCTTTGCGCAGGCCGGATGCGCGTGGGTTCTGGGAACGACCGGCCTCGATCAGGGCGCGCTGGATGCCGTGAACGCGGCAGCGCAGCATATTCCCGTCCTTCAGGCCGCCAATTTCTCACCTGCACTAACGCTGTTTCTGGAACTGGCTCGGCAGCTTGGCGCAGGACTGCCTGATTATGATGCAGAAATTCTCGAGGTTCATCATCGTCAGAAGCTGGACGCGCCATCCGGCACGGCACTGGCGATCGGAAAGGCCGTGGCGGAGGGGCGTAGAGTCGCGCTCGAAGACGTGGCCCGGACCGACCAGAACGGTCTGCGCCCGGACGGGGCGATCGGATTCGCGTCCCTGCGCGGCGGGCAGATCGTGGGCGAACATGACCTTGTCCTGATGGCGGCGGACGAACAGATCACCCTGTCCCACCGCGCACTGGACCGCAGGGTCTTCGCTAGAGGCGCCCTGCTCGCCGCAAAATGGCTCGCCGGACGCCCCGCAGGCCTCTACACAATGGCAGACGCGCTCAAACCCTGAACCTCAAACAGGGTGCAGGGATCAAGATCCCTGCCGGGCCCGGGCAGAGCCCGGACTCCCCCGATCAACCACCAGCGATCGGCAGATTCACACCCGTCATAAAGCTGGAATCATCCCCCAGCAGAAACGCCACCACACCAGGGATTTCGTTGATATCGCCATAGCGACGCATCGGCACGCTGCCGATCATCTGCTCGGCGACGATTTTGGGGTCGGTGGAGAAATACTGGCTTCCCACCTTGGCCTGAAGCTCGACCTGACGCTCCCACATGAAGCCGGGGCCCATGTAGCCGGGGCTGATGGCGTTCACGCGGATATTGTAGGGCGCAAGATCCAGCGCCGCCGTTTCGGTCAGGGCGATGATGGCCCCCTTGGACGCGCCATAAGCGGCCATGTTCGGCGGCCCCTTCACGCCCGCCATGCTGGCGGTGTTCACCACACGACCGTAATTCTGCGCGATCATGTGCCGCACGACAGCCTTGAGGACGTGAAATGCGCCGGTGACATTGATCGTCAGCACACGCGCAAAATCTTCGGACGGGTAATCCTGCACAGGCGCGAATGCGCCCTGATAACCAGCATTGTTGAACAGGAAATCGATTCTGCCAAAGTCCCGGACCACGGTGTCCACAGTCCCGGTCACGGCGTTTTCGGACGTAACGTCACAGATATAGGAGCGGGCTTCGACTCCCTTTTCCCGGACGGCGGCTTCTGCCTTTTCCAAAGCTTCGCGGTTCATGTCCAGCAGAGCAATGGCCGTCCCTTCCCCGGCCAGACGGAGGGCGGTCGCAAGACCGATATTGCCACCTGCGCCGGTGACCAGACAAACTTTACCGCTAAACTGATTCGACATTGCGAATGCCTCAAATTCCCTGTTTGCCCACAACCGTGCCCCTGACAGGCCATGCCGGTTACGGAGCTATAAACTCAGCATGAACGGTGTCGTTGAAAAATGAAACGGGGGCCTGCGCTCTCTTTTTTGTAATTTCAGGCTAATTTTCGGGACTTTTCCGCAGAAAACCGCGTTCAGACCTCACACGGCCCCTTGACCCTTGCGCCCAATTCCGCCAAGCCGTCCCCTCCCTGAATGCCACAGACCGCCTGCCAAGGCACACTGTGGCCCTTCTCACCACTCATTCCCTGCGAGGTCCCTGAGTGCGCAATCACGGCGATTTCCTTTTCACATCCGAGTCCGTTTCCGAAGGCCATCCCGACAAGGTGGCGGACCGCATTTCCGATACCGTTCTGGACGCCTATCTGCAGGCCGATCCGGAAGCGCGTGTTGCCTGTGAGACGCTGGTCACCACCAACCGCGTCGTCCTGGCCGGTGAAGTCCGCGGCCCCAAAGAGGTCGAGGACACGCTGATCGACCGCGCCCGTGAAGCCATCAAGGACATCGGCTACGACCAAGAAGGTTTCTCCTGGAAGAAAGCCGACATCACATCTTACCTGCACGCACAGTCCGCCGACATCGCTCAGGGCGTCGACAGTGCCGGTGACAAGGACGAAGGTGCTGGCGATCAGGGCATCATGTTCGGCTACGCCACGCGCGAGACCGAACACCTGATGCCTGCGCCGCTGTTCTATGCGCAGACGATCCTCGAGCGCATCCGCGACTACCGCAAGAGCGGCGACGCCCGCGGCGTCGGCCTTCTGCCGGATGCCAAGAGCCAGGTCACGCTGCGTTATGTCGACGGCAAGCCCGTTGGCGTCACGTCTGTCGTGATCTCCACGCAGCATGTCGAAGGCATGAGCCAGAACACGATCCGCGAAACCCTGCGCGACGTGGTCAACGGCATCCTTCCCGAAGGCTGGAACTGCCCGGAAGACGAGTTCTATGTGAACCCGACCGGCAACTTCGTCATCGGTGGGCCGGACGGCGACGCCGGCCTGACGGGCCGCAAGATCATCGTCGACACCTATGGTGGCGCAGCTCCGCATGGTGGTGGCGCATTCTCCGGCAAAGACCCCACGAAGGTGGACCGTTCGGCAGCCTATGCCGCACGTTATCTTGCCAAGAACGTCGTAGCCGCAGGCCTTGCCGACCGCTGCACGATCCAGCTCAGCTACGCCATCGGCGTGTCCAAGCCGCTCTCGGTCTATGTTGACCTCGACGGTACGGGCAAGGATGTGGACGAAGCCCGTCTGGGTGCGATCCTCAACGAGGTTGTGGACCTGTCCCCGCGCGGCATCCGCAAGCATCTGCGCCTGAACCGCCCGATCTATGTTCCGACTTCCGCTTACGGCCATTTCGGTCGTGCGCCGGATCCGGTTCTGGACAACTTCACCTGGGAGCAGACCGATCTGGTCACCACGCTGCGTGACGCCCTGAACCGGTAATCTGGCAGAAAAACCCTGGTCGAGTCTCTCAAACCCCAGCCGGAGCGGCTTTACGGCCGTCAACGCGGCCATCCGCTCCGGGCACGGCAGCAGCATCTTCTCGAGAAGGCGCTGCCCCGGCTTTCCTTCACCTCACCGGAGAATCCCGCTGCGGGATTCTCCGATGCGGTTTCGCGCGTTTTTCTCGAAATCGGTTTTGGCGGCGGCGAACATGCCATCGGCCAGTCCGAACTGAACCCGGATGTCGGTTATATCGCCTCCGAGGTCTTCGAGAATGGCCTGTGCTCCCTGCTTTCGCGGCTCGTCCCCGAAGGTGAGGAAGACTCGGCCACGCCGCCTCCCCATTTCCGTATCTGGGCCGAAGATGCCCGCCTGCTGCTCAAGGACATGCCTGACGCATGTCTGGACCGGGCGTATCTGATGTTCCCAGACCCGTGGCCCAAGGCCCGGCACGCCAAGCGCCGCTTTGTGCATCCGGAAAACATCAAGCAGATGCACCGCGTTCTGAAACCCGGCGCAATCTGGCGCGTCGCCAGTGACCATCCCGTCTATCAGGAGTGGGTCATGGACGTGATGAGCAAGCAGGATCTGTTCGATGCGCCGCCCCCGGCCAAGGAACGTCCCGAAGGCTGGTCGCCCACACGCTATGAGGCCAAGGCCTTCCGCGAGGGACGCGTGCCATTCTACTGGACCTTCACGCGCCGCCCCTGAAACCCATGCCAAGCCCCTCTGGCCCAGTTATTCAGCGAGTTTCCTGACATCATGACCCAAATCGAACGCGAAGAAATGGAATTCGATGTCGTGGTGGTCGGTGGCGGTCCCGCCGGTCTGTCCGCCGCGATCCGCCTGAAACAGCTGATGCCGGATGCGGGCGTCTGCCTGATCGAAAAAGGCAGCGAGATCGGCGCCCATATCGTGTCGGGCGCCGTCATCGAGCCGCGCACGCTCGATGAACTTCTGCCGAACTGGCACGATCTGGACGCCCCCCTGCGGACGCAGGTGACGGAAGAGCGGATGCTGTTCCTCACCGAAACGCGCTCCTTCGCCGTTCCTTATCTGGACCGCGTGATGCCGCAAATGGCCAATCACGGGAACTACGTCGTCTCGCTTGGTGAGGTCTGCCGCTGGCTCGGTGAGCAGGCCGAGGCTCTGGGCGTAGAAATCTATCCGGGTTTCTCGGGGGCGGAACTCTTCATCGAGAATGACCGTGTGGCTGGTGTGATTACGGGCGATATGGGCATCGAACGCAACGGCGAACACGGGCCGAACTTCACACCCGGCATGATCCTGCGCGCGAAGCAGACCATCCTGACCGAAGGAGCCCGCGGCTCCCTGACGGGCCACGCCATGAAGCGTTTCGGCCTGCGTAAGGGCGTCGATCCGCAAACCTATGGCCTCGGCGTCAAGGAAGTGTGGGAAATCCCGGCAGAAAAGCATCGCCCGGGCCTCGTACAGCACAGTTTCGGCTGGCCGCTCGATGATCATACCTATGGCGGCGCCTGGCTGTATCATTTCGGGGAAAATCTGGTCAGCTTCGGCTTCGTGACCGGCCTCGATTACGCCAACACCTATCTGTCGCCCTTCGAGGAAATGCAGCGCACAAAGCTGCATCCGGCCTTCCGGGAGCATTTCGAGGGCGGCAAGCGCCTGATTTACGGCGCGCGTGCCCTGTCCGAAGGTGGATTTCAGTCCATCCCGCGCCTGACCTTCCCGGGCGGTGTGCTGGCAGGTGATTCCGCGGGCTTCCTGAACGTGCCCAAGATCAAGGGCACGCATACGGCCATGAAGTCCGGCATGATCGCGGCTGAAGCCGTGGCAGAGGCTCTGGAAAAGGACAAAAAGGAAGCCGCCAGCATGACGGCCCGCGTTCGCCAGTCCTGGCTGTGGTCCGAACTGCGCGACGTCCGCAACATCCGCCCGGCTTTCGCGAAGTGGGGCATGAAGCTTGGCGCGATCTATGCCGGAATCGATAGCATGATTCTGCGCGGCCGTGCGCCTTGGACACTGCATCATCCGCATGCTGACAACGAAACGCTGCGTCCGGCCTCGCTGTGCACAAAGATCGAGTATCCCAAACCGGACGGGAAAATCACCTTTGATCGCGTCAGCTCGGTCTTTCTGAGCGGAACAAACCACGAGGAAAACCAGCCGGTTCACCTCAAGCTCCGCAACGAGGCCATCTGGCGCACCGTCAATCATGACGTGTTCGATTCGCCGGAGAGCCGCTACTGCCCGGCTGGTGTGTATGAACAGGAACAGAAAGGCGAAAACGCCTGGCAGCTTCGGATCAACGCCCAGAACTGCGTGCACTGCAAGACCTGCGACATCAAGGACCCGACACAGAATATCGACTGGTGCACGCCCGAAGGCGGCGGCGGTCCGAATTATCCAGTCGGAATGTAATTTTCTTCCCGCAAAAGGGCACGGCCAGAGCGGAATGTGACTTTTCCGGTCAGTCCCGCTACGGTGGCGGCCGTTTTTGTGGCGGCGACAGCAGCGAAAGATGACGATGAAAGTTCTGGTCCCAGTCAAACGGGTGGTCGATTACAACGTCAAGGTACGTGTAGCGGCCGATGGCAGCGGTGTCGAAACGCAGGGCGTGAAAATGTCCATGAATCCGTTCGACGAAATCGCAGTCGAAGAAGCAGTGCGCCTTCGTGAAAAGGGTGCTGCCAAGGAAGTCGTGGTCGTGACCGTCGGCGCACAGGTTGCGCAGGATGTGCTGCGTACGGCCATGGCGATGGGTGCGGATCGCGCCATCCTCGTCCGCACGGACGACACGCTTGAACCACGCGCCGTGGCCAACGTGCTCAAGGCAATCGCCACGCGCGAACAGGCTGGTCTGATCTGCATGGGCAAGCAGGCAATCGACGACGACATGAACGCTACGGGCCAGATCCTGGCCGCGAAGCTCGGCTGGCCGCAGGGCACATTCGCCAGCGCTGTAACGGTTGCCGATGGTCGTATCGAAGTTGCCCGCGAGATCGATGGCGGCACGGAAGTCGTGTCCCTCACGCTCCCGGCTGTGGTGACGGCGGATCTGCGCCTCAACGAGCCGCGCTATGCGTCCCTGCCGAATATCATGAAGGCCCGCAAGAAACCGCTTGAGACGGTCGAGATCGACAGCCTTGGCGTCGATACGGCGTCGCGCCTGACGGTGGTCTCCGTGGCCGAACCGCTGGAACGCAAGGAAGGCGTAAAGGTAAACAGCGCGGCCGAACTGGTCGAGAAGCTCAAGACAGAAGCGAAGGTGATCTGATGACCGCTCTTGTTCTGGTTGAAGTCGAAAACGGCGCGGTCCGTCAGGCTTCCCGTTCGGCTGTTGCCGCTGCTTCCCGCTTCGGTGCGGTCGATGCCATCGTGTTCGGAGACGGCGCACAGGCCGCTGCTGCCCTACCGGGTGTGACGCGCGTTCTCAGCGTGCCGGGTCTGGTCAACGATCTGGCCGAGCCCGCCGCCGACCTGCTGGCCGCTCACGCGAGGGGCTACAGCCACATCGTGGCCGCAGCCTCCGCCACTGGCAAAAACATCCTGCCGCGTCTTGCGGGCCTGCTGGACGTGCAGCCCATCCCCGATGTGGTCGAAATCAAGGACGCCGACACCTTCGTTCGTCCGATCTATGCAGGTAATGCGCTGGCGACGGTCCGTTCCTCCGACAGCATCAAGGTGCTAACGATCCGCGGCTCCAATTTCGATCCGGTTGCTGCTGAAGGTGGCTCTGCAACGGTTGAGACGGTTGAAGCTTCGGCCAGCGAGAAGTCCGTTTTCGTGAAGGTCGAACTTTCGGCATCCGACCGTCCGGAACTGGAATCCGCCCGCGTGGTGATTTCCGGCGGCAAGGGCATGAAGGACGCAGCGAACTTCAAGCTGCTCGAACCGATCGCCGACAAGCTGAACGCCGCCATCGGCGCATCGCGTGCGGCCGTGGATTCCGGCTTTGCCCCGAACGAAATGCAGGTTGGCCAGACCGGCAAGATCGTGGCGCCGGAACTCTACATCGCCGTCGGCCTGTCCGGTGCGATCCAGCATCTGGCTGGTATGAAGGACAGCCGCGTCATCGTGGCGATCAACACCGATCCGGAAGCACCGATCTTCAAGGTCGCGGATTACGGCATCGTGGGCGATCTTTTCGAGATCCTGCCGGCACTCGAAAAAGCACTGTAAGGCGCTCTTCCGCTGAAACGACAAAAAGGGGCGCCCCATGACGGGACGCCCCTTTTTTTTCATGACAGGACCTGACACAGGTTTAACTGGCTCTGTGAGCCCCATGAGGCACTCTGTCGGGCACCCGCCAATTTGCATCAGACATGGATCAAGCGTGTCATCGGCCTTTCTGGAGACCGGATCGCGCTCGTCCACGGGCATGTCTTTCTGAACGGAACCGAATTGCCCTGGAAAGATCTGGGCGCCGCACATGAGGAAAACCACAAAGGCGTCTGGGTGCCTGTTGAACGCTATGAAGAAATCCTGCCTGGGAATATCCATCATGACATTCTCAAAATATCGCAGGACGGAGAACTGGATAACGTCGCGCCCTTCACAGTCCCGACGGATCATCTATTTGTTATGGACGACAACCAAGACAACTCCGCCGAATCTCGCGATAGGCTCAGGCCCCATTGATTTGATTACGAAAATCTGATTCAGGCTCTGCGAGGAGGCTGAAGATGAGCGATCTGTTTTGGCTGACGAACGAACAGATGGATCGTCTGCGGCCCTTTTTTCCAAAGAGCCACGGCAGACCCCGCGTTGATGACCGTCGCGTGTTGAGCGGCATCATTTTCGTAAACCGTAATGGCTTGCGCTGGCGGGATGCGCCTCGGAAATACGGTCCATATAAGACGTTGTACAACCGCTGGAAGCGCTGGGGTTCCATAGGAATCTTCGCCCGGCTGACGGACGGTCTGGCTGCCGGAAAGGCAGAGCCCCAGACCATCATGGTTGATGCGACCTATCTCAAGGCACACCGTACGGCTTCGAGCCTGCGGTTAAAAAAGGGGATCCAGGCCGCCTAATCGGACGGACAAAAGGTGGCATGAATACGAAGCTGCATGCGATCACCAATCAGAATAGACGACCGTTGAGCTTTTTTATGATTGCGGGGCAGATCAGTGATTATACCGGTGCTGCTGCTCTGCTGGACAGCCTTCCTATGGCACAGTGGATGCTGGCGGACCGGGGTTATGATGCTGACTGGTTTCGGGATGCCCTGGAGGAAAAAGGGATCAGGCCCTGCATTCCAGGACGGAGATCCCGCGGCAAGCCAGCCAAATACGACAAGCGAAAATATAAGTGTCGCAACACGCTACGACAGATGTCCGAATGTCTTCTTCTCAGCCATCTGCCTCGCTGCAACCGTCATGTTCTGGCTATGAGTCCTGAGCCTAGCGTAGCGGAGGGAGGCGCCGGACTTCTTCCTGTCTGGAACCTCCAGTAGCAGGCCCGCGCCGTTCTGTGGTCATGGCGGGATATCGGCAGAGCAGCGCTCGTTCTCTGATTTTTCGTCCGTACCCTCTTGCAGGGAAGCGTTAACCCCTGTAGGAGAAGCGCCGTCGGCCGGAGTGTAGCTCAGCCTGGTAGAGCACTGTGTTCGGGACGCAGGGGCCGGAGGTTCGAATCCTCTCACTCCGACCAGCCGATAATTTTTCTAGAAATCGTCAAAACTGTTTCAGGCTAACAGGCCAGCGCATTTCTGCGTCTGATGCGCAGGATCTAAAACGCAAAAAATGCCCTCCCCCTTTCGGGAGAGGGCACAACGGCTTCAGGAGCGCTTGTCAAAGGCCGAAGAAGTCGGCCAGACACCTTGGGCATAAACCTGCCCGTAAGCATGGACTTCCGTCAGATAGGTCCGCTCACCTTCAAGGACAATCTTCACGGTCGGTGCGAGCGTGCCACCGATGCGATAGGTCGTCGGGTCCTGCGGGTCAGCCGAACCGGGCTGCGGCAGGGTATCAATGAAGGACTGCACATAACCGGCAGGATCGACGAAGTGCGAGTAGGTCTCGTACGGCGCCGAGGACGGATTGCCGAGCACGAGGCCCGAACCGTTCAGCGGTGCATACGGACCGAAAATACCGTTCCGGGACACGAAACCATACACACCATCCGGGCCCGTGCTATTGCCGGTGAAAGTGGAATGATGGGAGATCGTGAACAGATAGGTCAGGCCGTCCTGGAACACGACATGGGGACGTTCCGTCTGGTCATTGACACCCAGCGCAGTCACGAGAGCCGGCAGCATTTCCCACTCCGAGAAATCACCCTTTGTGGCGTCGGACGTCAGGCGGGCAATGCCGATGGCCGCAGCGCCATACTGCGCACCAGCAGGAACAGTCGTAGCTGGCGGCACAAGGCCCATCTCGTCAGAACCGATGGTGAAGTCACCACGCATGCCCGGAACATTGCCTTCGAACAGGGCGTAGATCTGATTATCATCCGGATTACGGAAGATATGCGGATCGCGGAAATCCCAGTAGGCGTCTTCGACAATGTTGGCGTAGTTCACGCCGTCTGCTTGGAACATGTCCGTGCAGACATCGAAGCCCTCGAACCAGACGCCGGTGGCATCTGCCAGAATGCGGCCCGTCGTGTAGGACGGAACAGACTCGGACGGCGTATCGTTGACGGAAGTATAGAACAGATCGACCGTATTGGCGCTGTTCTCGCGCATGACGGCACAACCGGACCATTCCCAGCTGCGGGAGTTGGCACCTTCCTTGATGACGCGGCCACCGAACTTCCAGTCCGCGCCATTGCCGGTGCGGCTGTAGTAGTAGCCGATATAGGAATAGTTGTTGCGGCTGTGCCAGCCCTCGGTCGTATCGCCCGTGGCGGCACGATCGGCAACGAGGGCAAACATGACGTACCAGCCCTTGAAGGTGACGGTCTTGCCGTGAATGTCGCGCAGCAGCCAGGTGTCCCACTGCCACACATCGGAATCGATGACGGGGAATGCGTAGTCGATGACCGGCATGGTCGTGGTCGGATCATCGGTACGGATCTTCATCGCATCAGCGATCGTCCAGCGCGAACCGGAATGGACTGCGCTCTGCGTGCTGGAAACAGCGTTCATGAGTTTTCCTGTAGCTGAAAAAGAAAAAACCAGACGCACGTCAGAATCCGAGACCATGTTTCAGGTCCGGATGCTGACGTACAATCTGAATAAAGAAATCAGGTCCCGTACTGAGCCGTAATTTTTACGAAGAAAAAATATCTTACTTCTGAAATTCGCAACAAAAAAAAGACCGCTTCTTTTGGAAGCAGCCTTTTTAAAATTCTTTGACCTGAAATTATTTTTTGAACCAGTAACCAATAACGTTTAATGGCTCAGTGCCACAGTTATAGGAAAAAGCTGCGCGCGATGCAAGCAAAAAATTGCCACCTGCCTTTCCGGGCTTCAACGCATAAAAAAACCCACCCGTGATCGGGTGGGTTCTCCAGAAGAATCAAAAGACTGCAAACCTCAGCGGCGCTGAAAACCGGCCAGCGCGGATCGTGAAAGCTCTTCCAGAAGATCAATCGCGCCTTTCGAGTCGTTCAGGCAGGGCACGAGAGCAAACTCTTCACCCCCTGCTTCCATGAATTCTTCCCGAAGCTCGTTCCCGATTTCATCCAGCGTTTCAATGCAGTCCGTCATGAAGCCGGGCATGATGACCGCAATCTTCGTAATGCCCTGTGACGGAAGAGCTTTGACGAAGGGCGCCGTATAGGGCTGGATCCATTCCAGCGGCCCGAAGCGGGACTGGAACGTCAGAGGCATCTGCGCCTCACTCAGCCCAAGAGCCTTGCGCAGTCCGGCGATCGTCCGCTCACATTCATCCCGATACGTATCGCCCTTTTCGATGCAGGTTTTGGGAAGACCATGAAACGACGCAACAATCTGCTGCGGCTTGAAGGACAGTTCCGCCAGCGTGTCCTGGACAGACGTCTCAAGTGCGCGGATGAAAGCCGGCTGATCCGGAAAGGACGGAACCGTCAGAACGGCTGGTTGACGTCGCAGACGCATGAGCGCACGGAAAAGCTGATCGTTTGCCGTAGCGGTCGTGGTTGCGGAATACTGCGGATAAAGCGCAATGCTGACGATCCGGTCGCAGCCCTGATCCATCAAACTTTCCAGCGCCTTTGCAACGGAAGGACGGCCGTAACGCATCCCCCATTCCACCGGCACACCATCGGCCTTCAACCGTTCAGCAAGCCCTTCGGCCTGCCTGCGCGTATAAACACGCAACGGAGAGGCATTTTCGTCCTGATCCCAGATCCGCGCATAGTTGGCGCCACTAGCGAAAGGACGCTTTGTCAGGATGATGCCCTGAAGAATGGGCTGCCAGATCAGGGGAGGACTCTCGATGACGCGACGGTCAGAGAGAAACTCGCTCAGATATCTTCTGACTGAGAAATAGCCTGTATCGTCAGGCGTACCCAGATTGATCAGAAGAACACCCGTCCTGCCTTCCGGCGGAGGAGTAATACGGGGGGTTTTGTATAAGAAAGCCATGGTGCCCTCACTGTGGAACCGGGCACGCATTCAGGTAAAGAGGGAAAACGTCCGGGGATACGCGTCCCTTGCGGGACGCTATCGTCGGTGCCTTACTTTCGCATAGGAAACATCCGGTTTCCGCATCCCTTGCAGGAGAGTATAGGCACACACCGCAACTGCGGCAGCCATCGGACCAACATACGGCAGAAGAGTATTCGTCAGAGCCATACTTGCCTCCTTTGAGCCTTTGGAAAAAATTTTCCGGTAAGCTCAATTCAGAGATTGAGCACATCTCTTCTGCATTTCAAGAAAAAAATCGAAATTCTTTAAAAAACATTCAAAAAAATGAAATAATCTCCTTTTTTCAGCACCTTAAGCGCATACGACTCTGCATCATCTTGGCAGCTTTACGCAACCATCCCACCTCAGAGGGGTTACAGACGCATCGTCCGATTTTGATTAAGGATTTTCAGACATGGCTACACAGGACCCCGTCATTTACGTTGTCGCTGACGGCGAAAAAGCCCGTTTCCTGCGCCTTGAAGGCTCACAACTCCGCACCGTCGAAACCTTTGACCTGCACAAAGGCTCCAGTGCGGAAAAGGACGTCTCGTCCATCAAAGCTCCGCATGAAAACCCGCGGGATCAGCTCAAGATGCATTTCACCCGCGATCTGGCCGCCCATATCAACAAGGCCGCACAGAGCAGCGATGTCGAAGGTATTCTGCTTGTCGCTCCGCCGCAGGCTTCACACGATATCCGCGAACATCTCGATAAGCCGACCACGAAAAAGCTCTTCAAAACGCTGGTCAAGGACCTCGTCAACACGCCGGACCACGACCTGCTGAAGCATCTCGACCGCCCGGAAACAGGCTGGCCGGAACTCGCTTCCGTCTGATTGCCATCAGACCGCGGGAAGGGCCGTCAGACGGTCCTTCCTGCAAGGCAGGGCCGCCTCACCCCGGTCGTTCCCGGCCAGGAGGACGGCAGCCCGCGCAGATAGCGCACGGCCAGAAGGCCGAAACATTGCGCTTCCAGAGCATCCCCGTCCCATCCCAGATTGTCCACGGATGCCACAGGCCCTAGCCGCTGGTTCAGTCCATCCATCAGGACCGGATTGTGACGCCCGCCTCCCGCCACAAACCACAGTTCCGGCCGCACCGGAAACGCCGTTCGGGCTACGGATTCAACCGTAAAAGCCGCCAAAGTCGCTGCACCATCTTCCGCAGACAAATCCCGCACAAGCGCCATGGCTTCAGGATGGAAACTCAGTCTGTCGAGTGATTTGGGCATAGGACGTGCAAAATATGGCATCGTCAGAAGCGCTTCCAGAACATCCTGACAGACCGTTCCCGCAGTCGCCAGCGCGCCACCGAAATCGCAGGGCTGACCCGTATGCTGGAGCGCCCAGTCATCCAGAAGTGCATTTCCCGGCCCGGTATCACAGGCCCACACGCCGCGCTCTTCGACCGGATCCTGAGCTCCCAAAAGCGTCACATTGGCGACTCCGCCAATGTTGAGAACCGCAACAGGACGCCGTTCCTGCTCAAGCAGAGCGGCATGAAACACCGGAACCAGCGGCGCACCTTCCCCCCCATTTTCCAGATCCCGCGTCCGGAAATCATACACGACCGGCACGTTGCACCGTTCCTGAAGAAGCCGAGCATCCCCAATCTGCCAGCTTCGGCTCAGTTCTGGCTGATGCAGAATGGTTTGACCATGAAACCCGATCGCCGCAGGCTTCAGATCCGGCGCCTGCTCCCGCAACAGACGTACTGCCTCCACATGCTGCAAGGTCAGATCCCGGGCGATCGCCAGAACGTCAGTATCATCCGCCGACAGGCCCGCTGCACGATCCAGCAGAGCCCGCGTTTTGGCCCGGAGTTCCGGACTGTAGGGCAGCGTCAAGGACGGCCCGGTGCGCCCGATTCGCACGCCATCTGTTTCGATCAGAGCGGCATCCACCCCGTCCAAAGACGTCCCGCTCATCAGTCCAAGCGCCCAGATCATTCCGGTCGCGCCCGCATTGGCCGCGGCATTCAAAGCCCGGCGAGCGCCAGATGCAGATTGCCCTGACACCGCTCCAGAAGCGGCTCGATCTCCGCCAGAGCCACACCATGCCGCAGCAGAACGGCCCGTTTCGTGTTCCCACGCACGCGTTTCAGAGCCTCACGCGCCTCTTCGGCTGTCCCTCCAGCCAGTTCCATGACCATGCGTTCCGCGCGCACCTGAAGCTTGTCGTTGCTGATGCGCATATCCACCATGCGCCCACGATAAACATGCCCCAGACGCGTCATCAGCGCGGTGGAAAACAGGTTCAGCGTCACTTTCTGCGCCGTCCCGGCGGCCATCCGTGTCGAGCCCGCCAGAACTTCGGCTCCCGTCGGAATGCAGATCCCGAACTCCGCTTCCTGCAACAGACGCGACTCCGGATTGCCACTCACGCCGATTGTCAGTGCCCCGACTTCCTGCCCGAGTTGAACAACCGCACAAGTGTAAGGGGTGTTGCCGCTGGCCGCGACGCCGATCACTACGTCACGTTCGGTCGGATGATGGTCCAGCAGATCAAGCCGCGCCTGATCTTCCCGGTCTTCCGCACCCTCTGCTGCCTGTGTCGTCGCTCCGGCGCCACCCGCCAGAAGCAGAACCAGCTTCTCCGGCGCCACACCAAAGGTCGGCGTCAGTTCCACACCATCCTGCAAGCCGATCCGCCCCGACGTCCCGGCCCCCGCATAGACCAGCCGCCCCCCGGCCTGAAGCCGGGGCACAGCCGCCTCAACAGCGCGTTCAATGGACCGCAAGGCTTCCCCAACCCGATCCAGAGCCGCTTTCTGCGATGTCAGAAGCCGCTCCAGAAGAGTATCGAGCGGCAGGCGCTCGATATCTTCGTTGGCCGCGAGAACCGTCTCCGTGCGGGAGTTTGTCATTCAGCCTCGTCTTCGTCCGGCACTTCATTGCGACGGAAAAGCTGCCCGTCCTTCAGAAGTCCCTGCTCGACAATGCTTTCCGCAATCTGAACCGCATTGAGGGCTGCGCCCTTGCGCAGATTGTCGGACACACACCACAGCGCCAGACCGTTCTCGACAGACGAATCAATCCGCAGACGGGACACATACGTCGCATCCTCGCCCACACATTCGATCGGCGTGACATAGCCGCCGTCTTCGCGCTCATCGCGCAGAATCACACCCGGAGCCTTACGCAGAGCCTCGCGTGCCTTCTTCAGATCGACAGGCTTTTCGCACTCGATGCTGATGGCTTCAGAATGACCGATGAACACCGGAACGCGCACGCAGGTCGCCAGAACCTGGATGTCCGGGTCCATGATCTTGCGGGTTTCGACAGCCATCTTCCATTCTTCTTTGGTCGCACCGTCGTCCATGAAACGGTCGATATGGGGAATCACATTGAAGGCGATCTGCTTTGTGAACTGCGCGACCGTCGGCGGATCATTGACGAAGGTGCCCTTGGTCTGGGCGAACAGTTCGTCCATTCCGTCCTTGCCCGCCCCTGAAACGGCCTGATAGGTCGAGACCACGATCCGCTTGATCCGGAACAGGTCATGCAGCGGCTTGAGCGCAACGAGCATCTGCGCGGTGGAGCAATTCGGATTGGCGATGATGCCCCGGCTCGCTTTGCCGATGGCGGCCGCGTTCACTTCCGGCACGATTAAAGGGATCCCTGGCTCCATGCGGAAATGCGACGTGTTGTCGATCACCACACATCCCGCAGCCGCAGCCTTGGGCGCATAAACGGCCGAAATCGCGCCACCCGGCGAGAACAGCGCAATATCCCAGCCTTTGAAGTCGAACGTCTCGAGATTTTGGACCTTCAGGACTGTCTTGTCCCCGAAGGAAATCTCACGCCCGGCCGAACGCGGCGAGGCCAGCGCCACAACCTCTTTAACCGGAAACTCCCGCTCCGCCAGAATTCGCAGAAGTTCACGCCCCACCGCACCCGTGGCGCCAACAACCGCAACCCGATAACCCATGATCTTTTCCTGTTCCCTGAAAATCAGCCCAAAAAAGGCAGACGCTTTACAAGCGACGACAGACGGTGCCGACGCAGTTCGTAGCGAGCCTTGCGCCCCGTCGCCATATAGTTGAGCTGGATCGCATACCGCGTTCCGACAAACTGCCGGTGCCCGTGCCAGGTGGCCGGACCGTTCGGGAACACCAGAAGCGTCCCTTCTGCCGGCGTCACCTCAACTTCAAAATCCTCGACATCATCCGGCCCGTTCAGCAGCCGCAGACAGCCATCGCGTGAGGCCCAGTCCTCACCCCGAGGATTGAGATACAGCAGGATCGTGACCAGCTTGGCCTCCGAATCCCGGTGGATCCGCCCGTCTTTTTCCCGCGTGCGTCCACGCATTGTCAGCATGGTCGGCGCATCTGCCAGATCCAGGCCGAATTTTTCCGCCACCAGCGCCTTAAGCTTCGGCCCTTGCAATTCCGCAATCATGCCCGCAACACGTGGCGTCAGCTTCAGGGCTTCCGGCGGAAAGGAGCCACCGGATTTCATTGCCGGCAGGTCCGAGACAACTGTCTTCAGATCATCGTTGCCGATGAAATGCGGCACCACCAGATGCGGAAACGGTTTTTCCGCAACGGGCGTGCTCTCGAACGCATTATAATCAAGAGAAATCCTGCTCATGGCGCGGAAGGCTAGACGCGGCCCACGTCGGCGACAAGGCCTATTCCACACATGTGAGACCTGCCTTTTACGAAAGAATATTACCCCCGTAGCGGCTTATGCGCCCGGACCATCCGGCTTGTCGCCAGATAACGGACATATCCTGCCCCCAGACGGTTCGCGCCCCCCATGCAGACATGCGGCCCCGACTGCAAAGAAGCGCGCCCGTCCCAGACCGTATGAAGGAGGCGCGGATCGGTTCGGCATTCCAGCATTCGATGATCCACACCCGACTGACTGACTTCATCCGTCAGAACCGCATGCGCGGACAGACCGTCCCGACGCAGCTCCTGCGCTCCTGCTGACGCATCCGTCAGCGCAAGACCACTTCCCGTCAGAACTGCAAGAAACAGCAGAGCACGCATCAGCGGAACTCCCATCCCAACAAGGCCGGTTCAGGACCGGTCACCAAGCTAGACGACTCTCAGGCATGAAAAGTTGCGGCAACTTTGTGGCACGACAAACAGATTTTTGCCTTCAAGCGGTCCGACCACTGGAATTCTACTCGATTTTCCTGCCTCATTTTTTCACCCCCTCCCCGACTCAAGGCGCCCTTTCATGAACACACGTTCCCTCGTCCTTCCCGAACTGCTTCCCCTTCTTGAAGAAATTCCGACAGTCGATCTTTCGCCTGAATCTCTACCCGCCTTTCGCGATGGACTGGAACATCTCGCCGGACAGTCCTTCCTTCAGGCCGAGGACTATCCCGTCACCCTTGAACGACTGACAATCCCCGCCACGGACACATCGCCCGCCATCCGCCTCCTGGGTGTCCGCCCCCACAAAGAAGCCACAGCGCCACGTCCGGCCCTTCTGCACCTGCATGGAGGCGGCTATTTCTCAGGCCAACCAGAACTGACGGCTACACAGCTCTGCCAGTTTGCACAGGATCTGGACTGCGTCGTCCTCTCCCCGGATTACCGACTTGCCCCCGAACATCCTTTCCCCGCGGCGATCGAAGATGCCTATACGACGCTTTGCTGGATCACACGGAATGCCGAAACCCTTGGCATCGATGCCTCCCGCATTGGCCTCACAGGAGAAAGCGCTGGTGGCGGCCTAGCAGCCGGACTGGCTCTCCTGACCCGCGACCGCGAAGGCCCAACGCTCCTGTTCCAGAACCTCATTTACCCCATGCTGGATGACCGGACGATTGCGGATCAGCTAAACTCTTCCCCCGTTGGAGGGGAGTTCCTGTGGACCCGCACCAGCAATACTTTTGCATGGACCTCCCTTCTGAATCCTGTAACGCCCGGATCAGAGGACGTCTCACCGTACGCCGCGCCTGCGCGCGCCACTGATCTGTCCGATCTGCCGCCGGTCTATCTGTCCGTCGGCACTCTTGACCTATTTCTGGACGAGAACCTCGTCTACGCTCAGCGCCTGATCCATCAGGGCGTTTCAGTCGAGCTAGAGATCGTACCCGGTGCCTACCATATCTTCGACCAGACAAGTACCCCGGTCGCCACCCGCTCCATCGCACGCAGAATCGACGCCATGAAACGCGGATTCGGCCTGTGAATAGATAAAACACTGAACAGACGGAGATTGGCCCTGTTCCGCCAATCCGCTAAAGTGCGCGGCCAAAAGACAGGCCCCGGTTCCCATCACGTCACAGGGGCCGGGGACACAGGAGAACGAGTTCATGGGCGACCATCGCGATGACCTGGACGCCATCAACGGCGAGAACACCGTCTATCTGGCGGAGCTGCACACACGCTGGCAGCACGACCCGTCATCCGTGGACATGGCTTTCGCCTCCCTGTTTGAAACCCTTGGCGCCGACCGCCTGCCTCCGGAAATAGCGACGCAGACCGACGCCAGCGCGGAAAGCCTGAAATTCGCCTATCGCCTGCGCGGCCATGCCACCGCAAAGCTGGACCCACTCGGCCTGGCACCCGTTCCCGACATTGCCGAACTGAACCCGCCCGGAGCCGACCGGGACCTGATCGCCCGCCTGCGCCGCGCCTATTGCGGCACCACGGCCGCCGAGTTCATGCATCTTCAGGACCCCGCCCAGCGCCAGTGGTGGATCGACCGCCTGGAAAACCCGGCTCCCGCCCCATCGCTGGACCAGAAGCGCATTCTCCTCGCCTTGACCCGCGCCGAAGGCTTCGAACAATTCTGCCAAAAGCGCTTCATGGGCATGCGCCGCTTCGGCCTCGAAGGCGGTGAGAGCGTCATCGTCGCCCTGCGTACCCTGATTGATGCCGCCGCACAGGACGACGTGCGCTCTGTCTCGCTCGGCATGCCCCATCGCGGCCGTCTGAACGTGATGGCCAACATCCTGCGTAAGCCGTTTGCCGCCATTTTCAGCGAATTCGCAGGCACCGCCTTCAAGCCCGACACCATTCAGGGCTCGGGCGATGTCAAATACCATCTCGGCACCGCCACAACGCTCGAACATGCGGGCCACACTGTCCGCATTTCGCTCCTGCCCAACCCCTCTCATCTGGAAGCGGTGGACCCCGTCGTGCTCGGCCGTGTCCGCGCCGATCAGGACCGCGAAAAGGACCACGACCGTCAGCATCATCTGGGCATTCTCGTCCACGGCGACGCCGCCTTCGCCGGTCAGGGCGTCGTGTACGAAACCCTTAGCCTCTCGAAACTGGAAGGCTACCGGACGGGCGGTACGGTTCACGTCATCATCAACAACCAGATCGGCTTCACCACCGTCCAGTCCGATGCCCATTCTGGCATCCACAACACCGACATCGCAAAATCCGTTCAAGCCCCGATCCTACACGTCAATGGCGACGATCCCGAAGCCGTCTCCCGCTGTGCCTTTCTGGCGCATGAATGGCGCTGCACCTTCCAGTCCGACATCGTGCTGGATGTCGTCTGCTATCGCCGTCACGGCCATAACGAAGCCGATGAACCCGCCTTCACGCAACCCGCGATGGTCCACGCCATCCAGTCCCGCGCCACGACACGCAGTCTCTATGCTCAGCATCTGATCCACACTGGCGTTATGACGGAGGCCGAAGTCGAAGAGATGTGGACGCATTTCCAGCGCCGGCTGGAAGAGCAGTTCGAGAAATCCAAAACCTATCAGCCCAACAGCACGGACTGGCTCGACGGCCCCGAAGATCCGACCCGCCTTCAGGACGAACAGGACCGCATCCAGCCCATGACCGGCGTACCGCTCCGGCGCCTTCAGGAAGTCGGAGACGCCATCGGTACGATCCCCGAAGGTCTGGCCGTTCACCCCCGTCTGGCCCGGCAGATCACCGCGCGCGGCAAAGCCGTGACCGATGGCGGTCCGATCGACTGGGCCACGGCCGAGGCCCTAGCCTTCGGCACCCTGTCGATGGATGGACATCCCGTGCGCCTCTCCGGGCAGGACAGCCGCCGCGGCACGTTCAGTCAGCGTCATGCCGTGCTGTTCGATCAGGGCACAGGCCGCGAAGACACCCCCCTGACCCATATCGCGCCCCATCAGGCCCCACTGAACATCTGGAATTCACCGCTCTCGGAATACGCTGTCCTCGGCTTCGAATACGGCTATTCCCTCGGCGACCCAGAAGCGCTGGTCCTGTGGGAAGCGCAGTTCGGCGATTTCGCGAATGGCGCACAGATCATTCTCGATCAGTTCATCGCTTCGGGCGAAACCAAATGGCTGCGAACATCCGGCCTGACCCTGCTTCTGCCCCACGGCTATGAAGGTGGTGGCCCGGAACATTCTTCCGCCCGCCCCGAACGCATCCTTCAGCTCTGCGCAGAAAACAACATGCGCGTGTGCAACATCACCACGCCCGCCAACTACTTCCACGCCCTGCGCCGCCAGATCGCGCGACGCTGCCGCAAGCCGTTGGTCGTCTTCACGCCCAAATCACTGCTCCGCAACAAGGACGCAGTATCCATGCTGGACGCGATGGGACCGCATACACGTTTCCAGCCCGTCCTGCCCGATCCGGCGAAAGAAGACGGCGCACGCCGGATCATCCTGTGCACCGGTAAGGTCTATTATGATCTCATCGCCGAACGGACGCGCCAGAGCCGCGACGATGTCGCCATCATCCGCATCGAACAGCTCTACCCGTTCCCGCACCATGCCTTGATGGAACAACTTGTCCGCCACCCGGATGCAGAACAGGTCCTATGGTGTCAGGAAGAGCCGCAAAATAACGGAGCCTGGATTTTCGTGGACCGTCGCATCGAACGCGCCTTGCGTGGCTGCAACCATCGTGCGCAGCGGCCGGACTATGCCGGCCGCGAAAGCACAGCTTCTCCCGCAACGGGGCTACCAGGCGTCCACGCCGCCCAGCAGGAAAAACTGGTTCAGGATGCCCTATCCTGAACCTCCCCGGCCTGATTAAAACTCAGGTCGGACCACCCTGATAGCCATAGCTGCTCTGGCCCGCCCCGACATTTCCGTAGCCATCGCCACGGAACTGCCGCGATCCCTGGCCACCATAATCCGGGCCACAGGCCGCAAGAGCCGTCAGCAGTGCAAGCGCCACCCCAATCCGAACGCGCGTCATCAACGTTTCCTCTTATCATCGTTTTCTCGCGTCACACTACGCCGCCAGACCGACACGCGCCACAAGCTGTCCTGCCAGAGACAGAATGGTATTTTTCAGAATTTATAGGAAATAGTGAACCAACTAGGAGTAGTTAAAACAATGATTTAAACTGTCTATATTTCTTTTTTTATCGAAAAATCAAACACTTAGAAGTAATTTGTCAGATTTACTTCTTCCTCAAAAAAGGTGCGTGTTAGTAAAAAAGTACGCGAAGTCAAACCAAATCGGAAAAGTGTCAAACCGGCCTAAAAGATGGCCGTTTTCTAGAATTTTTAAAGGATTGGTGAACCGGCTGGGACTCGAACCCAGGACCATTCGATTACATACCACTTCGGTTTTCACCGCCCCCGTTTAGGGTTCGTGGTCTGGACTTTATCTTCACCATAGGCCGGAGCCGTTAGGTGGACCCTGTCAAGTCTCTACACCTTCCATCTTGCGATGGCTTGGCTCGGTATTGGCACGATCTAGAAGATCAGAGCGTTCACCGAGTTTAAGGTCTTTTCAACAGCCAGTTTCCCGACTGTGCTCCCATTGAAAGTCGAATGCTCTACCAACTGAGCTACCGGTTCCAACCAATGTCGCCCCTATACACAGGGTCAGACTCCGGTGCAACCCCTCGTTTCGTTCACATCATAGGCTTTTTGCCTATAAAAATGGCCGGAGTCGAAAGGTTTGGACCATTCCCTACTGTTTTATTTACCGGAAGAAGAAAGTCAGGCATCTGTCATGGCGTATTGCGACACGCCGCCAGTCCTTGAGCCTTCCAAACCTGATCTCGATGCAGTTGCAGCGTTTGTATTTCCGCCTGTCGTATTTGAGAGATTTTCGTTCTGGAATGCAGAGTTTGATACTCTTCTTTTCCAGGACGTCTCTGAATCAGTCGGCCTGACCAGAAACTATGTCCACTATCTCAAGAGCCAGCAGAGCTATCTCAGAAACACCTATCTGCTGACCGACACGACGGCTCGCTCAACGACAACTCACGCTTAACGCGAACTATATCCAGGGTCCGTTCACCCTTCAGTGGCAGACCCGCTGGTTCGTCCCTCTACCCGGTTCAGGTTCCTGCTTTTCCGATAAAGAAAAAAAGGTCAACCCGTCTCTATGGGCATATGCTTGACCTTGATGTTGTAGCCTTTAAGCATTCCATACCAGTACAGACGGGGGAAGACTTCCGTCTTTAGGCACCAGGCAAAGCGGCTGGGTTTACGCTGGTCATAGGAGAAGCTAGGCGCAACCTTGCCGCCATACAGGAACTCGGCCAGCACGACCTTACCGTAGGATACGGTTAGCGGGCAGGCGCCGTAACCGTCATAGCTGCCCATCTGCGGGCGGCCATCAAGCGAGGCCAGCAAGTTTTCTACGACAACCGGAGCCTGTTCGCGGACAGCAGCGGCTGTCTTGGCGTTGCTGGTACCCAGAACATCCCCGGCGCCGAAGATGTTGTCATAGGTCTTGTGACGCAGGATGGTCGGATCGACATCCAGCCAGCCAGCTTCATTGGCAAGCGGGCTTTTCTTAACGAAATCTGGAGCGCTCTGCGGCGGAACGACATGCAGCATGTCGAACTGGCGTACCACGATCTGATCCGTTCCGACGATCTGGAACGTGGCTTCGCGCTTCTCACCGTCCACCTTGATCAGGTTTTCCTTCAGATGAAGGTTCACGCCGTAATAGTCGATCTCGCGCTGGAGCGAAGGGACGAAATACGGCACACCGAACAGGGCGTTTCCGGCCAGCGAGAAATTGACTTCCGTACGATGCAGCGAGCCTTCTCGGCGCCAGTGATCACAGGCCAGATAGACAATCTTCTGTGGCGCGCCGGCGCATTTGATGGGCATGGGTGGCTGTGTGAACAGGGCCTTGCCGCCATCAAGATGCCGGATGCATTCCCAAGTATAGGCGGCCGTCTCACGCGAATAATTCGACGTCACACCATTGCGGCCCAGTGTCTCAGGCAGTCCTTCGATCTTGTCCCAGTCAAGCTGAAGGCCGGGGCAGACAATCAGACGGCGATACTCAACAGCACGGCCGCTTTTCAGTGTCACGCTGTTGGCTTCAGGCTGGAAGCTCTCAACGGTATCGCGCAGCCAAGTGACATTGCGCGGGATCAGCCCGCCTTCCTGCTGCAACGTTTCGGGCAGCATCATCACTCCCGCACCGACAAGGGTCCAGCCCGGCTGGTAAGCATGCGTCGTGGACGGTTCGATAATGGCGATCGACAGGTTGGCGCGTTCACGCCTGAGCTGTGCTGCGATGGTGATGCCGGCGGCGCCACCGCCGACGATGACGACTGAGAAACGGTCCTGTTGGGTCGGGTCTGCCATGTTCGGTTACTCCAACGTCATTAAGCGACGGAAAGAGTCTAGTCCAAAAGGGCAAGTCTTTCCGTCAGAAGCGAATAGAAGGCATCTGAATCAACGTCATTGATCCATAATGCGTTCGGAACGCGATTGGTTACGTTCCACAGGTCAACAACACTCTGACCCACACATAGCGACGCGTCGACCTCGATTTCTACATTGCAGTCCCGCCCTGAGAAAAGCTCAGGCCACAAAAGAAAACCGATGGTAAGCGGATCGTGCAGCGCGCCACCTTCCCAGCCGTATTTCTGCTTTTCGAACCGATCTTCCGCACCCAGCATCCGCACTACCATGTCCGTGACTGGCGAGCCGATCGCAGCAATTGGCGCCAGCCGGGCTGGTGTCGCAATGGCGCGATGCGTCACATCCAACGGCAGAAGCGTGATGGGAATGCCAGAATGCATGACAATCCGGGCCGCATGCGGGTCCACGAAAAAATTAAATTCCGCGGTCGGCGTGATGTTGCCGCCTTCGCGCTGCGCTCCGCCCATAGCCACGACTCCCGCAATCCGGGCCGCGATATCCGGCGCATGGCTCAACGCCAAAGCGAGATTCGTCATCGGCCCGAGGCAGACGAGCGTGATCGCGCCCTCGGGTTCACGACGCAGCAAATCCACGAGCCAGGTCGCAGCATCAATCGCTTGCGAACGTAATGTCGGCTCCGGAAGATCAGCGCCGGCCATGCCCGTTTCACCATGGACGTGCTCAGCGCTTATGGGCGCACGATGCAGGGGACGTGCCGCGCCCCCGAAAACGGGAATATCGGTGCGCCCTGCAAGTTCGAGCAGGGCGCAGGCATTCTTCGTCGTCAGGGCAACGGGCACATTGCCGGCAACGGTAGTGATAGCCTCGACCGTCAGTTCCGGCGAGGCCAGCGCCAGCAGAATGGCAACCGCATCGTCCTGACCCGGATCAGTGTCGATAACGATGCGGCGGGGTATGATCGATGCGGATCCGGCCTGTGTCATCATGCTTCTTCTTCGGAGTCCTTGATCCAGACCTCAACCGGGCCCGTAACCTTGATCGTCATCGGACGGCCACGCCGATCCAGCGTCTTGCCGACGGCCAGACGGACCCAGCCTTCGCTGATGCAGTATTCCTCGACAGTGGTACGCTCTTCGCCCTTGAAACGGACACCGATGCCGCGCGAAAGCAGCTCTTCGTTGTAATACGGGCTGTCCGGGCTGGCGGAGAGACGATCGGGAATGGTGTCGGTCATGGCAGGGCTATCCTCGTTTGTATCAGATCCGATCATGTTGGACCGGCGCGTCAGAGGTTTTCTCTGTAGCGCCGGATGGGCGGCTCTCCAAGTCTAGCTATGCAAAAGGACATGGCTGCTCCCACAGGACGCACAGCGCTGCTATGAGAGACACTCCTCGTCGGAGACAGACCTCTCATGCCGTACTGCTCTTTTCGCTGCAAACCGGAGCGCCGCCTTCCCGGACTGACCGCCTTCGCATCGCTTCTGGTGCTGCTGACGGCAGGAGCCGTCCTGTCCGGCTGCGCCTCGGATGACGATGGCGACAACTGGTCCGTTAGTGCACCTGTTTCGGCCGGGCAGGCCATCCGACTGGATTCCGTGCCGTCCCATGAGCCGGCCTCGGTCTATCGTCTGACCTATCGCAGTACCGATGCCCGCAATCCACAGCAGCTTGTCCGCGTCTCCGCACAGGTTCTGATTCCTCACGGTCATGCACCGGCAGGCGGCTGGCCCGTTCTGGCCTGGGCGCATGGGGAAAGCGGTCTACACTTGACCTGCGCGCCCTCCGTCATGGGGATCGGGACCGTGCAGGCACATTTCTATGACGGCTGGCTGCGTCAGGGCTTTGCGATCGTCGCGACCGACTATCCGGGCATGGGCGAGCCCGGCGCGCCGCTTCTGTTGAATGCACGCTCGGAAGGCATGAGCGTGCTCGATTCCGTCCGTGCGGCTCGCGAGCGCCTGCCGGATCTCTCGGAAAACGTTGTGTTGAATGGCCACGCACAGGGTGGTCAGGCAGCCCTCGCCGCTGCGGCCATGGCTTCAACCTATTCGCCCCATTTACGGATTCTGGGCACAATCGCCGCTGCCCCTCCCTATCTCGACGAGCAGACGGCGCAGGAACTTCTGCATCCCGCCAGCCCACGCAGTTTCTCGCCCGCCGTGCCGGAACTGCTGACGCTCGGGCAGTCGCTGGTCGAAGCCGATCCGTCCACGGATATCAACGAGGCCTTCACGCCCCGGGGACAGCGCCTTCTGCATGAGGCCGGATCCATGTGCGCCTCGGATTTCTTTCCAATCGCCAAACGCTCCGGCCTGACGCCCGCCACCCTGCTCGAACCTGAGGCCAGCCGTGTTCTGGCACCGGTGTTCGACTGGGCGAAATATCCCAGCTTCTCCCTACCCTCACCCGTACTCATCGAGTCCGGCGCGCAGGATCTGCATACCTCCAGCAACCAGCAGAAGCGTCTCGTCACCCGTCTCTGCTCCGCCGGAACCGCTGTGACGCACCGGATTCATAACGCCAGCCATAACGGCACCCTCGCCGCCATGACTATCGAGGCCCACAGCTTTGCAGGGCAACTTCTACAAGGCACGAAGCCACGTTCGGACTGCAATTAACCGGACTGCGCCGTTCTGCAGCGCCAGGGTAGAAATGTTTTCACCCCGGCGGGGGTCGCATCCCGGAAACACTCTGTTAGACTTCGCCGGATGAATATCCTGATTACAGGGGCTGCATCCGGTATCGGACGCGGTCTTGCCCTGAAGCTGGCCCGCCCCGGCGTTTCCCTGCAACTATGCGATCATGCGACCGATGGCCTGATGGAAACGGCCCGGCAATGTGATGAACAGGGCGCCAGCGCTGTCCCGGCCGTTCTGGATACCCGAAACCGGCAGGGCATGGCAGATTGGATTGCAACCGCTTCCGGCGAGAGGCTCGACATGGCATTTCTCTGCGCAGGCATCACGGGCGGTCTGCCTCCGGAGACCGATGACGGTCTGGTGCTGGAGCGTGAAGAGCGTGTGTGGGAGATGCTCGACATCAACCTGACTGGAACGCTCAACACTTTTTTCCCGGTCGTGGCGGCTATGCGCAGGCAGCAGCGGAAAGGCGAGAACCTTCGGGGCCGAATCTGCGTGATGGCGTCCGTCGCGGGATTCGTCTGCTATCCCGGTACACCCTCCTATTCCGCGTCCAAGGCCGCGCTAGACCGCTTCATCGTGGCCAATGCGGTTCATTTGCAGCGTTTTGGCATCAGCCTGACCAGCGTTTGCTGCGGATTTGTCGATACGGCCATGGTGAAGCAAAACCGTTTTCCGATGCCGGGTCTGGTGTCCACGGAAGAGGCCGTACGTCGGATCCTGCGTGGCACGCTGCGCCAGACGCGACGGGTGACCTTCCCGTCCTGGCTGCTCATGGGTTCCCGACTGATGGACCTGCTCCCGCCTCGGCTGTCCGAGCGATATTATATGACGCAGCCCTCCGCCCAGCCCGCGGGAATGCCCGATTTCTGACTCCCTGCACGGCGGATAACTGACATTTTGTGTCCGATCAGTAATGACCCCTGGAGCGGTTTTGTGGATAAACTGGCCGCATGAATTTCTGCCGCCTGTTCATAGACCGTCCGGTCGCGACGACACTGATGTCCATCGCCATCTTTATGGCGGGGTTCATCTGCTACCCCCTCTTGCCAGTCGCCACGATGCCGGACATGACCACAACCTCCATCATGGTTGTCGCTACCCAGCCGGGTGCTGATCCGCAGCAGATGGCGACCTCCGTGACTACGCCTCTGGAACGCAGGCTCGGATCGATTGCGGATCTGGAGAGCATTGAATCCGACACTAATGCCGGACAGGCCCAGATTTTCCTTGAATTCTCGTCGTCACGGAATATCGACGGCGCCTTGCGGGACACACAGGCCGCCCTGCGCGCAGCGAGAGCCGATCTGCCGACCGGAACAATGGATGCCGACCCGCAGGCGTTTAAAATGGATGGAGGTGGCTTTCCGGTCTATCTGATGAGCCTGACCGGCGACCAGAAAACCCAGGCCGAACTCTATGATATCGCCAATATCCGTATCAAACCGCTTCTCGCCGAGGTCAAGGGTGTGGGCCGTGTGGAAGTCGTGGGGTCAACGAATCCTGCCGTCCGCGTCGAGCTTAATCCCGGTCCGCTCTACAAATGGGGTATCGGCTTCGAGGACGTACGTACCGCCCTAGCCTCGGCCAATGCCTTCACGCCCAAAGGCTTCATCGATAGCAACGGCCAGCGGATGATGCTGTCCACCAATGATCAGGCCATCAACGCAGCCCAGTACCGAGACCTGATCGTCGGCTATCGCAACAATTTTTACCCCGTCCGGCTGAGCGACATCGCCACCATCAGCGACAGCGTGCAGGACGTCTACCAGACCAGCTACATCAACGGACATCGCGCCGTCACCTTGGTCGTGACCGCCCAGCCACACGCCAACACCGTGGCAATCGTGAACGGTATCAACGCCAATCTAACCCATCTGCGCGATGCGCTACCGGCGGATGTCAATCTGGTTGTAGGCCTCGATACGTCCCGATCCATCCGTGCCTCTCTCGCGGATGCACGCCTGACGCTGATCCTGTCCGTTGTTCTGGTCGTGCTCGTTATCCTGCTATTCTTCCGCAAGCTGATCACGACGCTCATCCCGGCCGTAACGGTTCCCATTGCCCTGTCCGGCACGCTCGCCGCCATGGCTGCATTCAACTTCACACTCGACGTCCTGTCGCTCATGTCCCTGACCATCGCGGTGGGTTTCGTGGTCGATGACGCCATCGTCGTGCTGGAAAATATCGCCCGCCACATGGAAGAGGGAAAAGACCGCTACGAGGCCAGTCTGGTAGGCGCTTCGGAAATCGGCTTCACGGTCCTGTCCATCAGCGCCTCGCTGGTCGCGGTGTTCATCCCGCTGCTGTTCCTGCCCGGCGGGGCTGGCTCGATCATGTTCGAGTTCTGCATGACAATGATTTCCGCCATTGTCATCTCAATGTGGCTCTCCCTGACGCTAACGCCGATGATGTGCGCGCGTTTGCTGGAAATTGACCACGGCGAGGAATCCCGGAAAGGCATTCTCGGCCACATCGCCTTCATCACGGAAACCTCGCTGGACTGGACGCTCAAACAGTATGGCCGCTCCATGCACTGGTGCCTGCGCCATCCGATTTTGATGGGTCTGACCCTGCCGCTGAGTTTCGTGATATTGGTGGGTTCGGTCGTGTTAATGCCCAAGGAATTCATTCCCTCGCAGGACATGTCGCTTTTGGCAGGGCGCATCAAGGGCGACGCCACCATGTCGTTCCAGGAAATTGATCGGCGTCTGCGGGAAGTCGGGGCTATTGCCCAGACGGATCCGGATGTCACCTCGACAACCATCTTCAGCGACGACAAGAACAGCGGCGAACTCTACATCCATCTGAAGGAAAAGGAAGAGCGCGCCTCCGCCGATGTTATTCTGGACCGGCTCCGCAAGCGTCTGCCCAATGAGCCAGGCGCCGATATTTCGTTCTGGAGCGTTGGCGGGAGCAGCCAGGGCGGCAGCAGTTCCAAAAATACCGGCAGCTATCGTTACGTTTTGCGGGGAGACAACGTCGCCGACCTGTTCGGATATCTCCCGACCCTGCTGAGCGCGTTGCGCGCCTCGGGCAAGCTGGTTAACGTGTCTTCCACGACCGAGGGACAGTCGGTTGCGGCCTACATCACTGTCCACCGCGACACGGAAGCACGCTATGGCATCACGCCGCAGCTGATCCAGAACGTGCTGTATGATTCCTACGGCCAAGCCATCGTTTCTACGATCCATCTGCCCACGACCGAGCATCGCGTCGTCATGGTGCTGGCGCCGCAATACCGTATGGATCCCGAAATGCTCCGACAGGTCTGGATTTCCACAGCCGCAGGCACAGCGGCTGGTGGCGTGGCCTCCAACCTGATCCGGGTCCGCAGTGATGTGAGCACGTCCACGAACAGCTTCACGTCTCTGGCCACGGCATCTATTCAGAACTCGCTAGCCAACCAGATTTCGGGCAATTCCTCCAACGGCGCCGCTGTCTCGTCTTCGACCGAAACCATGATCCCGCTGACCAACGTGGCTTCCATCCTGTGGAAGCCGCAGCCCCTCGATATCACCCATCGCGGTAGCTATTATTCCGCCAATATCTCTTTCGATCTGGCGACCGGCGTGAGCTACAACGATGCGGTCGATCTGATCAAGCAGACCCTGCAGACCACTCATGCCCCCGATGGTGTTATGGGTGATTTTACTGGGACGGCCGGTGATACCCGCAAGCTCATGATCAACGGCGGCTTGGCGTTCCTTGCCGCGATTGCCGTGATGTATATCGTGCTGGGTATTCTCTATGAGAGCCTGATCCATCCCATCACGATCCTCTCCACTCTGCCGTCCGCCGGTATTGGCGCGGTTCTGGGGCTGTGGATCGCAGGAGAATCCTTCAGCATCATCGCCATGATCGGCATTATCCTGCTGACGGGTATCGTCAAGAAGAACGCCATTCTCGTCATTGATTTTGCAATCCACGCTGAACGGATCGAAAAATTGTCTCCGAAAGATGCCATCTTCAAGGCATCCATCACGCGCTTCCGCCCCATCCTGATGACGTCCCTCGCCGCCGCGCTGGGCGCGATTCCACTCATCATCAGCAACGGATATGGCGCGGAAATGCGCCGACCGCTGGGCGTTTCAATCCTTGGCGGCATGATCGTCAGCCAGCTTCTGACACTATACACGACGCCGATTGTCTATTTGTGGATGGATGCCATCGGCATGAGAAGCAAACGTTTATGCTACTGGCTGCTCGGCCTTGTGCGTCGACATAGCGGCACCGAGCCCCCTGCCAGACAGGCCTGAACCAAAGGAGCGGCAATCCACGCAAAGGATAGAGTCAGAGGGACGGGAGGGAGGTTGTCTGCTGATGCGTCCGATTGTCGGCGGAAAGCGGCATGATGCCGGGGATGACTTCCACTTCTGTCCGACCCACCACACGTCCTGTCAGAACCATGCGGCTGCTGGCATTGTAGACATGCACGGTTTCGCCTTTGCCGCCTGCTTCTAGAACTGTTCCTGAAACGGTCAGGTGCAGGCTCGGGCCGGAAAATGTCGCGACAACCGGTGATCCGCGATGCACGAGTTGCGGATGTGCGAGTTCAGATACGCTAAGGACCTGACCGACGGCAAGTACACCCCGCGCCTCAAGACCGATAGCATCTTCAGGAGACTGAAGAGCGTCATCTGGAATCAGACCGATGCGAACAAAGGTTATGGCGACGTCTTCCGGCAGGATAGGCTGCCCTAGATGCATGGCGTGACGCAGGGTTACAGCCCGAATTTCCATGGTCATCGTTCCGCTCACGTTGAAGGCCGTCCGTTGGCCGCCGCTTGCAGAAGAAACCTCAAGGCGTGCGGTAAAATGCTCGCTGCCATGAGAGGGACGGTCGATATGCAAGATTGTCGGTGCCGCTTGGTCCGCAACGGGAACCGCAACAGGCTTGAACCCGGTCAGAGCTATCTCAACCCGGGCCTCAGACGGAAGTTCCAGACCCTGCCGGATGACGGGAAGCACGTCATCCACCGTGATCATGCGCGCCGCATGTGTCACGGTGGTGGACACCAGCGGAGAAGCATCGGGCCAGTCCACGCCGAACTGTGCAGCGATGGCTGTCAGTTGTGGACCACCGACCACATAGCTGGCCCCCAATGCCGGGGCATCGCCAATCTCGGTATCCTGTCCCTTGCCCAGATCGGCAAACAGGTCGGACAGGCGTACACGCGGATGATCGACATTGACGTTTGTTCGCAGGGTTGCGGCAGAGGTGGACGACAGTATTGTGCATCCTGCCAGTAGCAGGATGCCACCTTTCAGCAGGATACGGCTCATACTTAGCTACCACCCAGATTGGTCACGGTCTTCATCATATCGTCCGACGCTGTGATAACCTTGCTGTTCATCTCATAGGCACGCTGCGCCGTAATCAGATCGGTGATCTCGGTCACGACGTTGACGTTCGAGTTTTCGACGTAGCCCTGCATGATACTACCGTAGCCGACGGCTTCAGGATTACCCATCATGGCGTCGCCCGACGCTGTCGTCTGGGTGAACAGGTTCTGTCCCATCGCGGCCAGACCATTCTCATTGGTAAAGATGCCAAGCTGAAGCTGCCCGACGAGTGTTGTGTTGTTTTGCCCGGCGATCTGCACACTGACCTGTCCCGACTGATCGATGGAGATACTTTGGGCGTTGTTGGGAATCGTGATCGTGGGGCTGATAAGATAGCCATCCGCCGTCACGAGCGAACCATTGTTGTCCATCGAGAACGTGCCGTCACGGGTATAGGCAAGCTGCCCGGATGGAAGCTGGACCTGAAAATAACCGCGCCCCTGAACCGCCAGATCCAGGGAGTTGCTGGTCTGCTCAAGGCTGCCCTGATCGTTGATGCGGTAGATCGCCGCCGTCTTCACCCCAAGGCCGACCTGCGCGCCAGCCGGAATGGTCGTTCCGGTATCGGACGAACTTGCGCCCACGCGACGGAGATTCTGATAGATCAGATCCTGGAACTCTGCGCGGGAGCGTTTATATCCCGTGGTGCTCATATTCGCGATATTGTTGGAAATGGTTTCGACGTTGGTCTGCTGGGCCTGCATGCCCGTTCCAGCAATGTCGAGTGCGCGCATGGAAAATTATCCTTGTCCCGTCAGGGGAAATAATCAGGCCGAGACCTGAACGATCTTGTCGATGGCGTTTTTCTGGCGCGTGGCTTCGGCATCCACGAACTGCGCCATGAACTGGAAATTCCGCTGTATTTCCATCATCTTCGTCACTTCGGTCATCATCTGGACGTTGCTGCCTTCCACCATGCCCTGCACGATGTTGGGCCGCTCCACAGCGGTTGTGGGCTGATCCGTCCGCAGAAGCCTGCTGCCTTCGGCCTGAAGCCTGTTGTCGTCCTGTGCCGTCACGATGCCGATCTGACCCTGTTCGCCGGTTTCGGTCGAGATCACGCCATCGGCGGAAATGGTGATGCGGTGGTCGGTCTGGGGAATAACGATCGGCTGACCATCCCGGTCCAGCAGGGCATTGCCACTTTCATCGACGACAGCGCCGTCCTGCTGTTCCTCGAAGCGTCCTGCCCGCGTCAGGCGCACACCATTGGCGGTGCGGACCTGAAAATACCCTTCACCTCCGAGCGCGAGGTCCAGCGGGTTGCCGGTGGACTGCATATCGCCCTGCTGAAAGTCCCGGTATGTCGCACGGTCCTGCGTGTAGGATTCCGTATCCGCACCCTCGGCCTGTTTGGAGCCGTGCTGATGGGACAGGAAGTCACTGAAAAGGACATTTTCGCGTTTGTAGCCCACGGTCGATGCATTCGACATGTTGTCCGCAACCACGGACATGGCGCGCTGCTGGGCATCCATGCGCGAAAGCGCGATATAGGTACTGTTCTCCATGGGCGTTACAGGCTCCGGTCAATCCCGATTTCGGAGCACAGCGTAGCGGCACAAAGCTTTCCTAATCGTTAAACGAACACCTTCAACCCGACTCGCCGTGACGATATGGTGAAAGAGTCAGCAGCTCCGCCGCCTCTGCCTGCAGGGCTGTCCGTTCCTCTTCCACGAAGGCTGCGACAGCCTGTCGCAGACCGGGATCGAGTATGGCATGGGCCGAGTGGGTGAAGCTTGGGAGATAGCCACGCTGGATCTTGTGTTCGCCCTGCGCCCCGGCTTCAACACGGGAGAGGCCGTGTTCGATGGCGAAAGCAATCGCACGATAATAGCACAGCTCGAAATGCAGGAAGGGCCAGTCGCCCTCACAGCCCCAGTTCCGCCCGAACAGCGCGTCGGTCCCCATGAGATTCAGGGCGCCTGCAACGGCTTTTCCATCATGATGGGCCATCATCAGGACCACGCGGTCTCCGAGGCGCTCGGACAGCATGGGAAAGAAGCGCTCCGTCAGATAAGCGCTGCCCCATTTGCGGTCGATCGTGGACTGGTAGAAGCGGTAGAACGCTTTCCAGTCTTCCGGCGTGATGTCGTCTCCGCGGAGCGTGCTGAAGGTCAGACCACAGGACTGGGCAGCGCTGCGTTCCTTACGGATGGACTTGCGTTTGCGGGAGGACAGCGCGGCCAGAAAATCGTCAAACGTCGTGTAGCCGTTATTCTGCCAGTGATACTGAAGGCCTGTGCGTGGCAGATAGCCAGCCCCGGTGAAGGCATCGAGCGAAGCCGCGTCGCAGAAATTGGCGTGCAGGGAGGACAGGCCGAGTTGCGCCGTCGCCTGAATCAGCGCGGCGGCAAGGGCCTGCGCCACGGCCTGCGGATCCGGCAGATCCGGACGCAGCAGAAGCCTCGGGCCGGGCACCGGAGAGAACGGAACGGCGCAGACGAATTTGGGATAGTAGCGGCCGCCCGCCGCTTCATAGGCTCGGGCCCAGTTCTGGTCGAAGACGTACTCGCCCCAGGAATGGGATTTTCCATAAAGCGGGGCGAGGGCCGCGATGGTGCCGTCCGGCGCGCGCAAGGCGGCATGACGGACCAGCCAGCCGGAACGGTCCGCAACGGAACCGCTGTCTTCAAGGGCGGACAGGAAACCGAAGGAGACGAACGGATTGTCCGCTCCCGCACAGGCGTCCCAGGCTTCGGCCCCGATCTCGTGGATCGAGGCATGAAGGCTCAGGCTCCAGTCGGGGGACGGCATGGTCTCCGCTTCTCCCATTCGGTTTCTCCCGTATCAGGCGATTTCGAACAGCGCCTCGACCTCGACCGGCGCATTCACGGGCAGGCTCGGCACGCCGATCGTGGAGCGTGCATGGCGTCCGGCGTCACCGAACACGTCCACAGCCAGATCGGACGCGCCGTTCATGACGGTAGCGTGATCGGTGAATTCCGGCGTGCAGGCAATGAAGCCGCCCAGACGGACAACGCGCGTGATACGGGAAAGATCGCCGTCGAGCGCGGCCTTGGCCTGTGCCAGAACATTGATGAGGCAGGCGCGGGCACAGGCCACACCGGCATGGGCCGAAACTTCGTCACCCAGCTTGCCGGTGATAAGCAGCTTGCCGTCCACCAGCGGGAGCTGGCCAGACACGACGAGCAGGTTTCCCGTCCGTACGGTCGTGACGTAGTTCGCAACTGGAGCGGCTGCGACCGGCAGCGTGATGTCGAGGGCGGCGAGGCGGGATTCGGGGGTCGCGGTCATGGGAAAATCTCCGGTTGGGGCGCCCGGAACGGGCATCTGACAGGGCCATATGTTGAAGCGGGAACGGCCCGATGCCAAGGGGGCAAGCCGAGGCGGGTCAGGTTGGCAGGCTGTCGTCACCCGCAAGGCTTCTGCGGCTGCGTTCGAGTTCTTCGGCATAGCGGCGCAGGGCGTGCTGTTCGGTCAGGGTTCCGATCACCTGCCGGGACTGGGGGTCCTCGACGACGACAAGCGCATCGGCCTCTGCTTTTTCGAACAGTTCGATCGCCTCGCGGATGTTCATAAGCGGTGTGAGCATGGCGTTACGGAACAGGGCCAGCGTTCTGATGGATGTCTGGTCGGCAGGGGCGGCGTGCAGTTCCGCCAGATGAACAATACCGTCATAGTGTCCCGCCTCATCAAGCAGCACGATCCGCTGGGCCGAGCCGGGCGGAAAAAGGGTTTGTGCCCGGTTCACGGACGTCTCCGCCGGAAGGGTCCGGACCTGTCCGCGCATCATGCGGCGTACATTGAGTGAGCGCATCCAGCCGATATCGACAGCGGAGCGAATGGACTCGCCCCGCAGATGGAAGCGCCATGTCGCGAAGCTGTAGCCGAACAGGCGACGCACGGTCAGAAGAGACAGGACCGCAGCCACCAGCGTGGCACCGCTCATGGACACGCTACCGGTCAGTTCCAGCATCAGGCACACCATTGTCATGGGGCTGCCGATGACGGCTACGGCCATCGCGCTCATGCCGATCAGCGCGCAGGCCGTAACGGAATCCGGCGCAATGCCCAGCGGCGCCAGAAGTGTGCCGTAGATCGTCCCTGCCAGAGACCCGAGATACAGCGACGCGAAAAACAGCCCTCCGCGAAATCCGGACCCAATGCACAGGCACGACGCCAGCGCCTTCAGGAGCAACAGAACGACGGCCATTCGCGCAGTGACATTGCCTGCGAAGACGGCGCGCATCGCATCGTGCCCCGCTGACAGAACGGACGGATGAAGCGTTGCCAGCCCTCCCACAATCAGACCGCCAACCGCAGGCCGCAGCCAGACCGGTCCGGGCATCCTGCGGAACAGCCCCTCCGTCTGGGTGACGCAGAACATTAGGCCGATTGCGATCAGGGCCGTCAGAACGCTGATGATGACCGCCCCGGCAGTTCCTTCCCAGGATAAGGTGCCCGGCGATGGAATAACGATGCCTGGCGGGACACTTCCCAACGAACGCGTCACGCCCACGCCCGCCAGCGCAGCGACCGCCACGGGAGACAGGCTCCCCAAAGAATAAGATCCGATCACCAGTTCGAACGCATAGAACGCGCCCGCTACTGGAGCATCGAACGCGGCCCCGATCGCAGCCCCCGCTCCGGCCCCTACCAGCACACGCAGATCCTCGCGTCGCACCCGGAAAGAACGCCCGATCCGGGAACCGAAAGCCGCAGCAATCTGGGTAAAACCGGCTTCCAGCCCGATGGAACCACCCACTCCGTTGGACAGGACTGTCTGGCAGACGATGACCAGACTATCCCGAACAGACATGCGTCCGCCATGCAGCGCATTGGCCTCAATGGGGTCCACAGGACTACGAGGCGTAATTTTTGCAATCATGATGCCGAACAGTCCGATCACCAGCCCACCACCGGTCAGCACGGTCACTGTTCGCAGCGGTGGCAGGGCGGTCAGCCCGGACAGATGACCACCTGACACGCCGGATACCCCAAACAACAGCCGATGCATGAAGAAGGTCAGATGGGTGACTACAAAAACGCAGAGACCCGATAGGATCCCGACGAATCCCGCCAGAACACTCAACCAGATCTCGTTTCCACGGACCAAGGTTCGCAGATTCGACGGCGCATGGGGAAACAGACGTGCCTGAAAGCGGTTTATCCGCTGGCGCAGGACGCGGGATATGTCCTGAAAACGGCCGGAAGAGCTGTCAGGAGATGTGGGCGGAGGGGCGGAACTGGTGGACAAGCGGGCTCCCGGGCGGCAGGTGTGATCCTGTTTGACGACAAGCGCGTCGCCGATCAACAGCCGTCATGGAAGGATCATTGATGAAACTACATGTCATCGAACGCGGCGAAGGCCCAGAAACCGTCGTCTTTCTGCACGGGCTGTTCGGACGGGGCCGGAACCTCGGCTTCCTCCAGCGCGGTGCGGCTGCGGATTTCCGGACCCTTGCACTGGATCTGCGTAACCATGGACACAGTCCGCATGGCCCCGTCAGCTATGCGCTTATGGCGCAGGACGTGCTGGAAACGCTGGATGATCTGGGGATCGAGCGTTTCGCCATCGTTGGTCACTCCATGGGCGGGAAGGTCGGGATGATGTTGGCCCTGGCAGCCCCTGAACGCGTCACGAAGCTGCTTGTCGCGGATATTGCCCCTGCCCGGACGGGTCACGGGCATGGCGAGATGATCGCCCGACTAGCTGCCATCACATTTCCCGCATCGCTCGAACGGCGGGAAGGACTGGATCTTCTGGAGCCCGTGGCAGGCAGCCGACCTGTTGCCGAACTCCTTCTGCAAAACGTCCGGCTCGGCGATTCGCCGGGGTGGAGCATCGGTTTTGACGATCTCGTCCGTGACATTCACGAAATCGAAAACTGGCCTGATTTGCAGATTGCCCCCTATGAAGGTCCTGTTCTTTTCCTGCGGGGCGGGGCGTCTCCCTATGTCCGCCCCGAGCATCACGATCAGATCCGGACTCTTTTTCCTCACGCGTTGATCGACTCTTTGCCCGACGCCGGACACTGGCTGCATGCTGAACGGCCACGTGCGTTCCTCCAGGAAATGATGGAATTCCTGCTCAAACTGACCTGAAACAAAATATTACGATATCAAACCAGATTAACATGCGTGGTTTGTGTGAATATTTGTTTTGATTAAGCAACATAAATAAATTCCAATATACTAATTTTCTAATTTTTTAATAAAACTCAATTAAAATTAAAGTAAAAAACTTATTTTTCCGAAAAATTAACGACTAAAACATAAGTGCCGGAATGGCTCATACAATAATTTTATCAGGATTACGCGGATGTACGCCCTACTGTTCTCCGATACTTTGGTAAATCGTGCCGAAATGCGCGTCTTTACACGAGAGAAAATCTATTCCTCCGCACTGGCCCGGGGCGCAGCTAATGGCGATAAAGACACTATTCGAGCCATGATGATCGGATGGTGGCCTTTTATTCAGGCTTTTGAGCGCGCTATTGATGTGCGCGTCGGCCATCTTCCCATCAAACCGCTCGTCCAGCGCTTCGGACAAACCCGGATCAAGACCTTCTTTTCAGAAGCTCGTGAAGCCGTGCGGGAAATGAAGGAAGAGGAGGGCTCACACGCCATTCTCTGGGCTGATGGCGCAAAAGAATTCGGCCTCGACCTGTTCGGGACCCACTATGACACGCTTCCGAGCGTCCAGAAGCTGATTGCTAATGCCGACAGCGAAGATCCTGTGATATTTTTCTCCTGGTTGGCCGCTGTGGAATACATCGCCGAAGAACTCGCCGCCTATTTGTGCCACGCGCCGAAGTTCACCGGCCTGTTCGCCAAGAATTACTGGACCTGGGGTCTGGCCCATGACGAGCATGAGCATGACGGACCGTCCCATCTGGAAATCGACGAGGATCTAGCTCGCGCTTACTACCCATCTAAAGATCCGGACATCACACGTGCAGCCCTGACCGCCAACATGCGTGAATGCATTGAAATGTTTGAAAAAGCGAGCTTCGAGATTTACGCTACCACGCCTGAAATGGCGCACTAACGCAATCTATAAGCCCTTATCGGCTATCTCCGTGCCCGGCGTGCCATAACCGGCGTGCGGAGATGTTGCCATCGACAGATTCGTCCACCGCAAAGAAAAACTTCATAAATCCCTGTCATCGTGGCCCCCTCCTCCTCTATTGGGAAGGTTCATGATGCTTCTGCCTGTTTCATCGAATCTTGCTGTCTCGTCCCAGTCAGACGCAGCGCAATGACCGCCCTGCTGACCCTGATGAAACAGGTGCGGCTTGCCCGACTTTTCTCTTTCCGGACGGAAATCCCGGAGGGAGCGGAAGAAGACATCCGGCTGTCACGCTGCCGCGTCCTGCGGGGGCTGAACTTCTTTCATTTCCTTCCTCAGATCAGCTGTGGCCCTATCGCCGGCCTCTGCTTGATGCGGAACTACCCGACCTACGGCATGATTCTCTGCGGGGCCGTCCTATTCCTGCTGCTGGTCTACAATATCTGCTTCTATGCAATCCCGACCGAGAAACTGGTCGATACCAAGCAGTCGTGGATCCTCAAGGGGCTCAATTTCGCATTTGCGCTCTGCTGGATCACACTTCCGGTCATGGTGTTCCCCTATGGCGATGCCAATGACAGGGTCCTGGTCGCCGGCATTATGGTTGGCCTGACAGCGACGACCATCACACTGATGCCCTTGGCCGGCATGGGAGAAATCATTGCGCTCATGCTGGTCCTGTCGTGCTGCCTCGCCCTTTTCCAGTCATGGGAAATCGATCACGGCTCGTTCTATTTCTATACCGCCATCGAACTGGCCATTTACCTGTTTTTTGTCCTGTCCCTGACCATGGCGGTCCGGACACTGTTCGTAGCGTTTCTGGTCAACCGGTATTCGCTGGAACAGCGCAACAGCATTGTCCAACTCCTGTTGCGGAATGCGGATGATGATACCGGCGACTGGCTGTGGGAGACCTCCACGTCCGGAACGTTGAAGAATGTCTCGGCCAGCCTGGCCTCTGCGTTCGGCAACAGCCGGGAATGGCTGGAAAACCGGAACTTCTTTGACATCCTGTCCGATCTGGCAGGCCCCGCGGCTTTCGACAGAGACGAACGGACAGGCTTTGGACGCCTGCGGCAGTGCTTCGACAACCGAATCTTCTTCCGGGACATCGTGGTGTCGGGAGCACTCCATGGCCAACAGCGCTTCTGGTCGCTGAGTGGGCGCCCCATTTTTCAGGATCGGAATTTCATCGGTTATCGCGGCGTCGGAACCGACGTAACCCAGACACACTGGGCCCAGGAAAGCGCCTCTTTCCGGGCAAGGCATGATCTGCTGACCGGTCTGCCCAACCGCGGCGCCTTCCTCGACGACATGGAAACCTATCTCATCGAGGCCGAGCGCACGGGCGAAGCCTTCGCACTGCTCAATCTCGATCTGGACGGCTTCAAGCAGATCAACGATCGGTATGGCCACTCCGTCGGCGACGAGATGCTCCGGAAAGTCACAGTCGTGCTGAGCAGGACGCTCAACGAGCGCCACAGGCTTTATCGGTTTGGCGGCGACGAGTTCATGTTGCTGGAACGTCAGACAACGCCTGCCCAAGCGGCCAACACGGCTACGGGACTGATCAACGCGCTGACGAATGTTCCCATCCGCATCGGGGAAGGTGTGCGCTGCGCGGTCGGCCTCAGCGTGGGAATCGTTCTCTCGATCGGAGGAACGGAACGGGTGGGAAGCCTGCTGGAGGCCAGCGACCTTGCGCTTTACGAAGCCAAAAGTCTGGGTGGTCACACACACCGTTTCTACAATCCTGAACTGCGCACCGTGGCCAAGCGCAACCGTGACCTGATCCGCGCGCTTCCCGAGGCGCTGGACGAGGGGATACTGGGCATTGTCTATCAGCCCTTCTTTAACACACAGAGCCAGAAACTCTGTGGATTCGAGGCGCTGATCCGCTGGTCACATCCAGAATATGGCCGTGTCCCGCCCGAACGGATCATCCAATTGGCGGAAGAAGCCGGGCTGATCCATCGCCTTGGCGTCTATGTCATGGAGAAAGCCTGCGTTTTCGCCCGCGAATGGGATGAGGGACTGGTGTTGTCGATCAACGTTTCGGTCGGCCAGCTCGAGGCCCCTGCTTTCCTGAAGGACACGTTCCGTATCCTTGAAAAGACCGGCTTCCCGGCTCGCTACCTGCAGATCGAGATGACCGAAAACATCTTCATGGAGCCGGATGCCGCGACCTTCACCCTGCTGAGCCGTCTTCAGAGTGCCGGGATTTCCATCGCGCTCGATGATTTCGGCAAGGGATTCTCATCACTCGGATATCTGCGCTTTTTCCCGTTTTCGAAAATCAAGTTGGACGGCCTTTTTGTACGGGACATGCTACGCGAATCCCGCGCGGCCTCTATTGTGCGAGCTGTGGTTGATCTGTCCATTGATCTGGGCGTGGCGGTTACGGCGGAAGGTGTGGAACGCCAGGAACAGCTATCCTATCTCAGGCGCCTCGGCTGCACAGAAGTCCAGGGATATCTGCTGTCACGTCCGCTTTCCCCGGAAGATACCAAGCGGTTCATGGCCACGACCCCAGCCATACTGGAATCCTCGTAACTCCCAAGGCGGCCCTCACGAGGTCAGCGGATTAGGCGCCGTTTTTTTTCCTTCCTCGGACACACGCCAGCAATACCAAGCCAACGTCGAGCGATGGGGAGCGAAACGTTCCGTTTCCTCTTTCAGTATTTTCGGCTTGGGAGGCAAATCCATTTTCCGGATCCGTCTCCATCCCTCCCGCACGCCGAAATCATCAACCGGCATCACGTCAGGCCGGTTGAGCGTGAACATCAGGAGCATCTCGACCGTCCATCGACCAATGCCACGCAGGGTGACAAGACGATCGATCAGCTCTTCATCCGTCATGGCAGATGCCTCGGCGCGACTGGGGACGAGACCATCAAGTCGGGCCTGCGCGAGGCCTTTCATGGCCAGAAGTTTGTTTCCCGAAAGACCACAGGCCCGCAGTTTTTCTTCGGAAAGGGACAGAATCCGCCCGGGCGCAGGTGGCGGTCCGTCAACGCTCTCCTGCGCGCCCAGAAGACAGAGGCGGCCGAATATTTTTCGGGCCGCCGCGCCATGTAGCTGCTGGCCGGCGATGGCCCGCAGAAGAGCATCATAGGGTTCCTGCCCGTCATCCCCGCGCAGCGTGCATGGCCCGATACGGGCGATGACAGCGGCAAGATCGGGATCCGCGCCTAGAAACAGCGTGGCAGAATCAGCCATCAGGAGCATGCCTTTCCAGAAGTTAAGGTTTGCGTGACTCTTTGTGTCTTTCTTGGGTCTCGCATTACTGTCATGATACGCCAATACAGACGCCCACCCCCAGCCCCGGATAACCAGCCTGCCGGATGACAACCCCGACCGCCCTGGTGCAAAAGGTCTGGCGATGATGCGACGCCACCTTCTCTTCGCCGACCGGCTGTTTTCTGCCAGGTCCTTTTCAGACGGGCTGTGCCGCGTATGAGCGGAACGGTTATTGTCACATCTGAAAAGCCGCAGAAGCGCGAACCCCAGCTCTTCGCCCCCTCGGCGCGGACCGCTCCTGCACGCCCGCAACACGCCCCCGCCGGAACTCGGGAGCGGCTGAGGGATTACGTTCCGCCATCGGTTCCGGTGCGCCCGGTCCTGACGCCGATGATGCGGCCGCAGACCATCGTCGAGAACGGGCCGACGGTTCCGTTCATTTTCTCGGCGGGACTGCACGTGGCCATTCTGGCGTTCCTTCTGATGCAGCATCATGGCATGCACGGCTCGCCTGCTGGGCAGGAACAGCCGCAGGTTGAAATGGTTTTCGATACGCCGCCGTCGAAAAGCAGCATGCGCGGCCCTCGTGCGCGCGACGAAGGTGGCGCTCCGCCACCTCCGTCTGCACAGAGCCCCGAAGAAACTCAGGAAAACCAGCAGCAGCCACAGAAGGAACAATCCACGCCCACACCGGCCGTCCCGACCCCCGAGACACCCGCCGCGCCTGATGTCCCGCAGGAACCTTCGGCCGAATTGCCCAAGACAGCGCCAACCCCGGCCCCCGTCACACCGGGCGCGGCCCCGAACCAGCGCAGCCAGCAAACATCGCCGCATGCCCATCACTCGCAGCGTTCTGTTCGCTCCGACCGGAACAACCCGTTCGCGCATCCGATGGATCTGTCGTTCGGCGAGCAGCCCTCGCCCTATCGCCACCGTCGTGGACGTGCGTCCGGTTCCGGTGGCCCGATCGATATGTCCCTGGGGCCACTCAGCATGAATGGTGCCATCAACGCGCCGTATCAGACCCGCACGAGCGTCAAGGGCGTCAGCGAGGATTACGGCGGGGAAATCGACCGCTGGATCCGGGCTCATATGTACTATCCGGAAGAAGCTGCCCGCGCCGGCGAGGATGGTCCGTCGTCAGTGCATGTCGTGTTGGACCGTTCGGGACATGTGAAATCCGTCCGGCTGGTGAGCCAGTCCGGATCGTACTCGCTGGATGCCGCGACGACCGGCATGTTCCAAGGGGCGCATCTGCCGCCGGTTCCGCCGGACATGAAGGGCGACCATTTCGATATCGACGTAACGATCAACTACATTCTGATCCGCCGGTAAGGAGGACGCACGGCTTCGACAACGGAGCCGCAATCCCATACAGTCCACCGGGTCACTGCCCTGTTACCGGAGCCCCGATGCGCCGCTTCTGTTTTGTTCTGCTGCCTCTCTGCTTTCCCCTTGTTCTGGGAGGATGCTTCAGCCTTTCGCGACCTTTCGCCGACCCTGGGCAGCAGGCCAGATATTTGACGACGGCCAATCTGCCTCCGGCCCGGCTAGCCGTCCCAACCCCCACGGAGTCCCTGCTGTCTGACGATGCTGCCGCCCTCTGGGCCCATGACATGGCGCAGGCGATGGTCGGCCAGTCCGTCCCGGCCATCGCACAGCCTCGCAAAAAGGGAGACTGGTGGCTGAAAATGAGCGCGGCCACACGGAACGGGGCCATAGTACCCCATTACGTCATCATGACACCGGAAGGAAAAATCCGTGCGGAAACGGATGGTCCTGCCGTTGATATGGCAGGCTGGAGCGCTGGAGACAGGCTGGCACTTCAGGGCGCCGCTGTTCAGGAAGCTCCGCAACTGGCGAACCTGCTGACGGGCATCCAGGCCAACATGATGCAGCAGGACCCGCACAGTCTCATGAACCGGCCGGCAAAGATCTGTTTCAAGGGTGTCACTGGCGCCCCCGGAGACGGAAACATATCCCTGGCCCGCGCCTTCTATGCGTCTCTCCCGGACAAGACCAACACGGTGACGACGACCGAAAAAGGCGCGGATTTCGTCGTCCGCGGCACGGTCGATCTCAAAACGGGCGCGCCAGGCAGCACCGGGCACGCAGTCGATCATATCGAAATCGTCTGGCATGTCCTGACCCCGGACGGGAAGGAAGCCGGGGCCGCAACCCAGCTTCACGACATCGCACCTCATTCGCTGGACGGGGCCTGGGGCGATGCAGCTGACATGGCCGCCGATGAAGCCGCACAGGGCGTACGCACCATCGTCACCAACTATTCAGGCCGTAACCACGCCCCCCTGCCGGAAACAAAACCCGCACCGAAAAAAGCAGCCTGAGACTTTTGCCCTCCGACAGCCATGCTTTCTTTTGCAGGACTGGTACGCACAAACAATGAGACTGGATGGATGACAGGGCGCTCCTGCACTGTTAGAAGGCCCACAACTTCCCTGTCGGACACCGGACGAGGCCGTTTTTCATGAAGATCGTAGCCTGCAACAGTAACCTGCCGCTGGCCCGTGCGGTCGCACATGAGCTGCGGATGCCGCTGTGCAAGACCGTGGTAAAACGCTTCGCCGATGGCGAGGTGTTCGTCGAGATTCAGGAAAACGTTCGCGGTGAAGATGTCTTCGTCGTGCAGAGCACCTGCATGCCGACGAATGACCATCTCATGGAACTGCTGGTCATGCTCGATGCGCTGCGTCGCGGGTCGGCCAAGCGCGTCACAGCCGTCATGCCGTATTTCGGCTACGCCCGGCAGGACCGTAAATCCGGCCCCCGGACGCCCATCAGCGCCAAGCTGGTGGCAAACCTCCTGACCGAAGCCGGCGCCAACCGCATCCTGACGATGGATTTGCACGCCATGCAGATCCAAGGCTTCTTCGACATCCCTACGGACAACCTCTATGCCGCGCCGCTTTTCGTGCGCGACCTCAAGACACGTCTGCCGGACCGTGAACTCATCATTGTATCCCCGGATGTCGGTGGTGTGGTCCGTGCCCGCCAACTCGCACAGCGCCTGAATGTGGATCTCGCCATCATCGACAAGCGCCGTGAGCGTGCCGGAGTGTCGGAAGTCATGAACGTCATCGGTGACGTCGCCGGCCGCTACTGCGTGCTGGTAGACGATATCATCGACAGTGGCGGATCGCTGTGCAACGCTGCCAATGCCCTCATGAGCCGTGGCGCAGAAGGCGTTGAAGCTTATGTCACTCACGGCGTTCTGACTGGCAATGCCTGCCTGCGCGTGAAAGACAGTCCTTTGAACATGCTAACACTGACTGACAGTATTCCGGCAACCGAGGCTCTTCTCGAAACCCCGAACATCCGTCAGATCACCACAGCCAACCTGCTGGCCCGGGCCATGAGCGCCGTTGCCGATGAAAGCTCGGTCTCTTCTCTCTTCGACTGATTTTTCACCGGCCTGCTTCATGGTCCAGCCTTCGTGAATGGACTTCCCTATGTCGCAGATTGCCTCCAAGCCATATTGGTATCTCCGTCACGGTGAGACCGACTGGAATTGTCAGGGACTGGCACAAGGTCGGACTGATATTCCGCTCAATGAAACCGGCCGACAACAGGCTCTGCAGGCTGGCAGGGCTCTTGCTCGCCTTTTCGACAATGAGCAAAAACCTTTTGCCCGTATCGTATCCTCTCCTCTGACACGTGCTTTCGTCACGGCAGAAACTGTTCAGAAAACAATTCAGGACTACACGGGTATCACCCTTCCGCTGCATGTGGATGATAATTTACAGGAAGTCTGCTTCGGAATTCAGGAAGGCACCCCCATGGGGGATTGGTACAGACCATGGATTGAAGACGGCCTTACCCCCGAAGATGCTGAAAGCTTTGCATCATTGACCGAGAGAGCTCGTCTGGCCGTTAATGATGCACTGAAAAAACCCGATATTCCCCTGATTGTTGCGCATGGTGCCCTGTTCAGAGGGCTGCGACATGCGATGAAGCTTCCGGTCGACATACGCCTTCCCAATGCAGTACCGGTCGCGTTGAAATTCACGCAAGCAGGTTGGCAGACTGAGATGCTGGATACATCAATCTCCGCGACAAATTGCGCTCCAATACACCCCACTGGCCCTCTTGAATATAAAAGTAAACAATGATCTTATAAAAGATCTTCTAGAGGAGAATAATGGAATGGAATTCTTCCATTTAAAAACATTTCATGGAACCACTCTATTTTTCTGTTCGGAAGATCGTATCTTAAAACATTCAAATGAAAAACAGGCGTCGTACATTGACGTCGTCATTGCCCAATCTTCGGAAAATCCAGCTTTCTTTATTGTCGCACCCGTCAATATCGGGGAGGACGTGGAAAAAATTTATCCTGAAGAAAACACCCTTTTCAAGGATAGGTTTTTCGTTTTTGAAACCGGATTTCAAAACAATAATAAGTTGTCCCTTCTTTCCCTTGAAGAAAAAAAGTTTTTTTCAGCAGATCCCTTTGGAAATCTTGCCTTCAATCGAGATGAAAGCCGAGAATGGGAATTTTTTTTCTTATCTCCCAACCGGGTTACAATAGACGAAAAATCTACAACAATATTTAATGAAATAAATAAGTTTATTTCAAATAAAAACAATATAGAAAAATCCATTTTTGAAATAAGTCAATCGAACAAAAATATCAGGGTTGAGATTTTTAATATATTTATCCGATCCCTGAACGCAACACGTCGTAAAATTTTTTCCAAGATCCTTATAACTGCTTTTCTCAATCTCCCCGATGAAAATTATTTCAATATTCTTGAAATAATCAACTATATCCCTCACGCAGAATGGGTCCACAGGACACTCCTAGAACTAGCACAGTGGAATATGCGTAGAAATGGCTGTTCCATCAGAAAAGCCGCAGGCGAATATGATTTCCTAGGGTATGGACATATCAGAGATCGCGGAAACGGAATTTACTGGGGATCTATAATTCTTGGTATCGCCCGGGAAGCGATCGAAAGCAGACAAGACATTGCTCTTCTGGCGACAGCCCGAGATGAAGGGATTTACTTTCTGGAATGGATAGCACATCACCGCGTCATCGGAATAAAAGATTTCTTTATTTATACCAATGACAATACAGATGGCTCTGATGCCCTCCTGCAAGTTCTTGCGAAAAATGAAGAAATTACCTGGATCAACAATACCGGAAACCATATCCCGGGCATCAACATGCAGTACAAAGCCTACAATCACGCTTTGACAACACTTCCTGAAATTCTTGATTTCCGCTGGTGTGCAGTTGTCGATATCGATGAAGCCATTCTTCCATCACAAGGAAGTAAAAATAGTATACTCCCTATTATTTCCGCCCGAGATGAACAGGGCGTAGACTGCTTTTTCTTGAACTGGAGAGTGTATTATCCCAACAACCATTTGACATGGTCAAACGGATTGTCTGCAGACCGCTTCATAGAAGGCGATAAACATCCTCTTGTTAAGTCCATTTTTAAAACAAATCTATTTAATTATTCCTACGCACATCATCCGGAATGCTCATACTCTGGACGAATATATGCGACGGTAGATGGAAATATTTATTCCCAGAATCAGACGACAAATGAAGATTTGAACTTTACGCAAACCCCGACGGAATGGGCTCATGTCTGTCATTACCACCTACGTTCCTTCGAAGAATATATCTGGAAATTTTCTCGTGGCGAAAATGACGGAAAAGGTGTCATTAAAAACAAACATTTCAGATACAATAACCCTGCGATTTTTGATTTATTCGCGCAGACTTTTAAGGTTGAAGGAGTATCTACTGCTTCCCGTCTATCTGAAGATATATATGCCGAAGTGCGTCGTCTTCTAAAAATCCCTGGCGTCTCAGACGCGATACAAGAAATAATTTCAAAATACCACAAGGCATCTGCAGTCTTCGTTGAGGAAAGTCTTCAGATCATGTTACTGGATGATCGAATTGACTCACATACCAAGCAGACATGGGAAAATTTATGTTCTTTATGGAGACAGGAAAGACTTCAAAAATAATATAATATTTAAGAAAAATATACCATAAATATTTCTTAAATCTATAAAGCATTGATATTTACTGCACACTATTTTTTCGTATATTCTCAGGTGGCGGTGTGCTGTCCAACCTGAGAAATTCGAACAATGAAGAGCATTCAATTTTTATTGGAGAAGAGGCTTTAGAGTCCTTTTGGAAATTGAGCGTGAGTGGTTTTCAGGGTGTCTGTTGCGTGATTCAAACTCAGGATGTGGACGCCAGAACAACGCGGCCGAATGGCCGACATTACAGGCAAGACGAAGCGTTATCCGTCTGATCTGACCGATGAAGAATGGGATCGCATAGCGCCCCTGATGCCGCCTTTGAACCGGCGTGGCTAGGAAATGTTGCCTGTTCATTTTGGTCCATGGCAGACCGTCTATTGGTGGTTCCGCAGGCTAATGCGCCGTTTCCTGTTTCAAACCATCCATGATGTCTGCCTGATGCTTGATCGTGAAGCTACGGGACGCGAGGCCAGTCCATCTGGGGGCGTTATCGATAGCCAGAGTATCAAGGCTCCTCATGCAAAGACCCGTGGCTATGACGCCGGCAAGAAGATCGTTGGCCGCAAGCGTCATATCGCGGTCGATACCGATGGCCGACTGCTTCTGGTCAGGCTGACACCAGCCGATATTTCGGATAGTGCGGGTGGACAGATGATCCTGGATGCTATCCGCCAACGCTGGCCGTGGGTGAAGCATTTCTTCGCAGATGGGGCCTATGACCACCTGCAGTTGATGGACAAAGCCGCCTTTCACGACTTCACGGTCGAGATCATACGGCGCTCAGATACGGTAAAAGGATTTGAAATTCTGCCACGTCGATGGGTCGTTGAACGGACATTCTGCTGGATGATCCGCTGGCGCCGACTGGTGAGGGATTACGAACAGCGTATCGACGTGGCAGAGGCCATGATCCACATCGCCATGGGAAGCCTCATGCTACGCCGAAATGCTCATCCCTGAATTTCCAAAAGAGCTCTCATAAGGAACCAGTGTTCCCCACCTGTAAATAAGAGCAGTCTTGCAGGCTTCCCTCTTGTGAAGGTCCACATGGCCGGTTAGGGCTTGAAGTAATTGGATTTACAAGCGGAATATCTTCATGTCCTCTCTGCGTCTTCTGACCGCCCTGACAGCTTTCAGCGGTCTGATCTCTCCCGCGCTTGCCCAGACCCAACCCATGCCGCTGCCTATGCCGGCTCCCGTTCCCGAGCCTCAGGATCGTCCCTTCCCGGGCAACCTGACGGTTTCGGTCGATGCGACGGATACGGTTCATCATGTCATGTCCATCCATGAGACGGTTCCGGTGCCGAAAGAGGCGCAGCAGAAGGGGGAGATGGTCCTTCTGTATCCAATGTGGATTCCTGGCGACCATTCCCCTACGGGCGTTATCGAACAGTTTGCCAGCCTGCGTGTACAGAGTGGGGGCCGCACACTGAACTGGAAGCGCGATACGGTTAACGTCGCCGCTTTCCACATTCCGGTCTCCAGCAGCACGCCGAGCCTGGATCTGCATTTCCAGCTTATGACCCCGATCGCGCCGGGTGTGGGCCGGGTCGTTATGACGCCGTCCATCGTCAACGTGCAGTGGGACCAGGTTTCACTGTATCCGGCTGGATACTTTACCCGCGATATTACGGTTCAGCCCTCCGTGCGTGTACCGCATGGCTGGCAGATCGGTTCGGCTCTCCGTGCTGCCACCTATGGCGATGAGACGCATTTCAACGCGACGACCTTCAATACGCTTGTGGACTCGCCGATCTATGCCGGGCGTTATTTCCGCAAGTTCGACCTAACTGGACCGGATCACGTTCCGGTTTCACTGGATGTTGTAGCGGATGATCCGGATTCACTGGACGCCACGCCACAGCAGATTGCCGCGCATCAGAACCTCGTGCGTCAGGCAACGTCTCTGTTCGGCTCGCATCATTATGACCACTACGACTTCCTGCTGGCCCTGACGGAAGAACTCGGCGGCATCGGCCTCGAGCATCACCAGTCCAGCGAGAACAGCGCGGCTCCGGGCTATTTCACGGAATGGGACAAGACGTTCCCTACGCGTGATTTGCTGGCGCATGAATACACCCATTCGTGGAACGGCAAGTATCGCCGCCCGGCCGATATGTGGGCACCGAACTTCAACACTCCACAGCGTGGCTCCCTGCTCTGGGTCTACGAAGGACAGACGCAGTACTGGGGCAATGTTCTGGCAGCGCGCTCCGGGCTCGTGACGAAGGATCAGGGCTTCGAAGCCTTAGCCTATATGGCGGCGTCCTATGACAACCAGACGGGCCGTCAGTGGCGCCCGCTGCAAGACACGACGAACGATCCGGTCATTGCGCAGCGCGCGCCGCTCTCCTGGCGCGATTGGCAGCGTTCGGAAGACTATTACGTCGAAGGCCAGCTCGTCTGGCTTGATGCTGATGCACTAATCCGCAAGATGTCGGACGGGCACAAGTCGTTAGATGATTTCGCAAAAGCCTTCTTCGGCACGAACAGCGGCAGCTTTGTTGTCAGCCCCTATCAGTTCGACGATGTGGTCACGACACTCAACAGCGTGCAGCCCTATGACTGGGCGAAGTTTCTACATGACCGTTTGGACACGATCCAGCCGCACGCGCCGCTCGATGGCCTGACCAATGGTGGATACAAGCTGGTCTACACGTCCAAGCCGACCTCTTTCATCACGGCGAGCGAAGCTGCCCGACATGCCACGGACCTGTCCTTCTCCCTCGGTCTGACCGTGAACGGCGCCGGACATGTGGGACGTGAACACTGGATGAGCCCGGCCTTCAAGGCAGGTGTGATTCCGGGCATGACGATCCTGGCTGTCAATGACATGAGCTTCACGCCGCAGCGTCTGCTCCATGCCGTCACGAACGCGCAGAAGGATCCGAAGCAGGTTATCCGTCTGATTGTGAAGTCCGGCGACCATGTCAGCACCGTCTCTATTCCCTATCACGACGGTCTGCGTTACCCGCATCTGGAGCGCATCGAAGGTACGCCGGATCGCCTGAGCGCAATTTACGCACCGCGTCCGTAAGAAGCGGATCGGGCTGATCTGATCCTGAGAAGGGTCAGGTCAGCCTGTCTGGGGCTCTGCCCCAGACCCGGCAAAGGGACGCAGTCCCTTTGATCCCGATTCCAATTAAACGGTTTCCAAATGCCGAAGCCTTTGGCGAGTTTCAGGGCAGAGCCCTGATCCTCACCACGGAACCAGAGACTTGCCGAGCGCCTTCTGCGCCGCCGGTGTCATACCCATATCATTGCGGTTCCACCAACCACCACCCAGAGCCTGGAACAGCCCCACGCTGTCGGAGAACCGCGCGCCTTCGGCCTGCACATAGGCCAACTGGGCTTGCGCATTAGTCTGTTGGGCCTGAAGCAGGACCAGTTCGCTGACATCACCCAGCCTAAGCTGCCCTTGAGCAATTTTCAGGCTCTGCGACGTTGCCTGTAGCGTATTCTCATTGGATTTCAGGGCATCAGCGTCGAACGTGACTGCATGCAGGCTGTCCGCCACGTCCTGAATGGCGGACAGAACGGTGGCTTTATAGGTCTCGTTGGCCTGAAGCAGGTTGTCGCGCGCTTGACGTTCGGCATGCAGGAGAGAACCACCCTGGAAGATCGGCTGCATGACGGTCGCAGCAATCGTCCAGTTGCCATAGCCTGGCTTGAAGAAATCACTCATGGCGCCGACGGCCTGTGCCGGCGTGGCGCTGAGCTGCACGTTCGGCAGACGGTTGGCGATGGCAACACCAATCTGGGCGCTGGCAGACTGGATCTGTGCCTGCGCTGCGCGGATGTCTGGACGCTGGTTCAACAGGTCGGCCGGCAGCGAGACCGGGAGGGTTTTCGGCAGGGTGAACTGCTCCAGTCGGAACTCAGGCAACGGCGAATTGGGGGTCACTCCAACCAGCACGGCCATCTGGTCCCGTGTCTGGGCCAGTTGCAGATTCAGATCCGGCAACGTCGCCTCAAGCTGGGCTACAGATGCCATCTGCTGGGCCATGTCCTGCCGCGATGCATTGCCGAGGCTCTGCTCGGCCGTAACGGTCTTCAGCACGGCACGCTGGCTGCGGATGAGCTCGTTCGTGGCGTCGATCTCGGCACGGATCGTGGCTTCCTCGATCGTCGCATTCACCAGATCGGAAATCATGGTCAGTGCGGTGGCTTCGAGCTGGAATTTCTGCAGGTCCGCCTGCGCTCCAGCGGCCTCGATCGCTCGGCGCGTTCCGCCCCACAGATCCGGCACATAACCGATATTCAGCTGCGCAGTGTGGACATTATAGAGCCACACATTCGAGTTCGGAACGGGAGAATAGACCTTGGACGTCTTGTTTCGCGTCGGGTTGAACGAAGCGGAGAGCGTTGGATACAGACCTGCACCCTCGATCCGCCGCTGTTCCCAGGCAGATTTGAGGCCCTGCTGCATGGCACGCAGCGATTGGTTGTTGGCAAGAGCCTGATTGACGAGCGCATTCAGGGACGGATTGCCGAACACCGTCCACCACTGGCCCGGAATATCCGCGCCAGACAGGAACTGCTGAGGAACAGTTGCACCTGTAACACCATGCCCGGCGGTCGCGGTCAGGGGCTCGCTCTCGTAGGCCGCGTGTTTTGGCAGATCAGGGCGATGGAAATCCGGACCGACCGCACAGGCGGAAAGCGCCGTCAGACATAGCAGAAACGACGCACGACGGAACATCAGAGAGCGCATCTTCATGATCCGGCTCCGTCTGTGGCAGATTGCGGATGCTTCTTCGCATCCCGGCGTTCAACCCACATTTCAAGCTCGCTGAAATAGACCGGCAGGGCGAACAGCGTCAGCAGCGTGGCGATCCCCAGACCGCCCACCACGACCGTTGCCAGACCGCGCTGCACGTCCGTGCCCACGCCCGTGGCAAGGGCAGCGGGGAACATGCCCGCCGTCGCGACCGTGGCAGTCATAAGAACCGGTCGGAACCGTTCGGCTGCACCAGCGATGGTCGCATCGCGCACGCCCAGACCTTCCGCGCGATGGCGGTTGATACTGGCGATCATGATGATACCGTTCTGCACAGCCACCCCGAACAAGGCGATGAAGCCCACGGCGGTGGCGATGTTCAGCGTCTCGCCCCGGACATGCAGCGCGATCAGGCCACCCAGCGTCGCCAGCGGCACGACACTGAGGATCAACAGGGCCTGACGGATCTTGCGGAACTCCGCGAACAGCAGCACCAGCATGACAGCGAACATCACGCCCAGCGCAATCATCAGGCGCTTTTGGGCCCGCTCTTCCTGCTGGAAAGAGCCGGCCCATTCGAGCGTGTATTTTTCCTTGTCGTAGTGCAGCTGCTGATCGATGCGACCCTGCGCATCTGCCAGATACTGCGAGAGCGGTCGTTTGCCGTTATCCACACGGATGGTGATCTGGCGATGGCTCATTTCATGGGCGATGTTGCTTTCACCCATATGCAGCCCGACATGCGCGACCTGTGACAGCGGGATATAAGCCCCTTCCGCATCCAGAAGCGGAATCTGCGACAGGGCCTGCATGTCCTGCAAATCCTTGCGGCGGATATGCAGCGTCGCATTGTAGAAGCGATCATCTACATAGACGGTCGTGATGGGAGCATCGCCGATGGCATTCGATACCACGTCGGAAATATCCGAGATGTTGATACCATACCGGGCCGCAGCCAAACGGTCGGCCACTACGTCGATCTGTGGGATGCGCGGCTCCTGAAAGATCGACGCTTCGGCCGTCCCCGGAACCTGATGAAGAATGTCCACAATCTGTTGGCCAATACGGCGCAGTTCCTGGAAATCATTGCCATAAACACGCAGGACGAGTGGGCTGTGCGCTCCGCCGACCAGATCGCTCATATTGTCCTGGATCGGCTGGCTGATGCCGAAATCGATCCCCGGAATCCTGGACAAACGGGCGCGTAGACGTTCGACGAACTGCGATTTTGTCTCGCCGGACGGCCACTGGTCATACGGCTTGAGCCCAACCGGCATTTCGATATGAGACGGCGTCCAGGGGTCGGTACCGTCATCAGAGCGGCCAAGCTGAGTGATGGCGTAGGACGTCTCGGGGAACTCGCGGATCGCATGCCGTAGTTCGTTGGCAATGGATTCGCCCTTTTCCAGCGAAATACCCGTCGGCATCTGCACCTGAAGCCAGAGCGACCCCTCGTCCAGATCGGGCAGGAATTCACGTCCGATCGTCGCGCCCAGGATCATGACCGCGACCATGGCGGCAGCACCGGCACCATAAGCGATCAGTGGACGGTCAATGAAATGGCCGAGCCAGTGCGTGTAACGCGCATGCAGCCATTCCAGCGGTCGGTTGTGCCAGATGTGTCTGGGCTTGTGCAGAGCCAGATAGGTCAGGGACGGAATGAGTGTCAGGGCACAGAGCAACGCACCCAGCAGCGCGAAGCTGACGGTATAGGCCATCGGACGAAACAGCTTGCCCTCACTGCCCTCGAAGGCAAAGAGCGGGCTGTAGGCCACGATGATGACGAGCGTTGACGAGAAGATCGCCCTTCCTGCGCGCTGGGCGACGGATAGGACTTCGGACGGCACGAGCGCTTCGGTCGGGCGCTCCTCGCGGATACGGAGGATCGTCTCGGTGATGACGATCGCACCATCCACGATCACTCCGAAATCAATGGCGCCGAGCGAAAACAGGTTCGCCGACATGCCAAAACTGTGCATCAGCACGAACACGACTGACAGCGCGAGCGGAATTGTCACGGCGGTGACGATGGCACTGCGGGGGCTGCCGAGGAACAGGGTCAGGATCACGCCGACGAGGAGAATACCCTCGATCATCGTTTCCGTGACCTTGTGGGTCGTGGACAGGACCAGATGATCACGGTCCATATATGGCACAATGCGGACATGGCTCGGCGCGAGCTGTTGCTGGAGCTTGGCCACTGTGCTGTGGAGCCCGTCGAGCACGAGTGAGGGGTTTTCCCCGCTCAGCATCGTCACCACACCTTCAATCGTATCGGGATTCTTGTCCTTGCCCAGAATGCCCTGACGGACCTGATGCCCGAACTGGACCTGCCCCAGATCTTTGACGAAGACCGGGACACCGCCATGGCTGGCAACGACGATGTTGCCCATGTCATCCAGCGTATGGATCATGCCGATCCCGCGAATGATGTAAGACTGCTCGCCCCGGCTGACGCGGCCGCCGCCGGCATTGGCGTTGCTGTTGCGGATGGCCGTCAGTACGTCCTCAAGACCAACATGATAGCGTATCATGGAGGCCGGATCGAGAACGAGCTGGTACTCGCGAGTCAGACCGCCGAAATTGTCCACGTTGACGACGCCAGGCACATGCTGGATCGCCGGAATGACGGTCCAGCGCTGAAGATCGGACAACTCCAGCAGGTTCTTGTCGTCGGATTCCAGCGTATAGCGATAAATCTCGCCGCTCGGGCCGGAAATTGGGCCGAGCGACGGCATGGCACCGTTGCTTAGTGGGTTGTTGGCAAGCTGCGTCTCCACAAGCTGGCGCGCCGCGTAGACATTTGTGCCTTCACGGAAGATCAGCGTGATCAGCGACAGGCCGAACGTACTGGTGGAGCGGCTGTCTGTCACGCCCGGAACGCTGGCCAGCGTCCGCTCGAGCGGGATCGTGACCTGCTGCTCCATTTCCTCGGCAGCCAGACCTTCCTGCTGCGTCGTGATCGACACACTGACCGCGCCCAGATCCGGATAGGCCTCGACCGGTAGGATCTTCCAGGAAAGACCACCGAGAAGCGCCAGGATGAGGGCGGAAAAGAAAACGATGTTCCGGTGGTTGAAGCACCAGGAGATGAAACGTTCGATCATCAGCTCAGGGCCACCGGATCAGTCATCATTCAAAAGAATGGCACCGCTCGTCACGACGCGTTCGCCGGCGGAAAGCCCTTTGAGCACACGGACACTGTCGCCCTCGTCATAGCTGATGACGATGTCGCGACGCTGGAATGTCCGCGGCGCAACTTCGACGAAAACGGACACCTGATCGTTGTTCATCAGGAGTGCGGTCTTGGGGATGATGATATCATTGCCCTGCGGGACATTCAGCGTCGCATCCACGAACATGCCTGGGCGCAGGGCACCATCGGTGTTCGGGCAGGCGATATAGGCATTCACCCGACGCGTATCGGTATGGAGTGCAGGATCGAAGCTGACGACACGTCCGGAGCAGGTTCGCCCCGGGAATTCATCGAAGCGAACCGAGAGCACATTGTCGTTGTTGATCTGCGCCAGGTTGTCCTGCGGAATGGCGGCTGCAATCCAGACTTCGGACAGGTCGAGAACCGTCATCTGTATCGCAGTCGGGTCGGTGATGTTCTCGCCTGGTGCCATGGTCGTCATGGACACAACACCATCTACCGGCGAGATGAGCGGGGCCTGTCCCTGGGACGAATAGCCCGGACGTGCGCCCAGAACCTGAAGCCTGCGCTGTGTTCGCTCGGCTTCCGCCTGAGCCTGTGCCAGATCATTGCGGGCGGATTCCAAATCCTTAACGGCATTACCGCCGATCGCCTGAACGCCCTGGGCGCGGATATAGGCCCGGCGTGCGAAATCAAGGGCCGCGCGGGCACGGGTATCATCGGCCCAGGCCTGATCCAGATCGCCGGCGGCAATCGTCGCGAGGACCTGTCCGCGATGGACCTTCTGGCCCAGATGGACCGAAACACCGGTGATCCGCCCGGTGACGGGCGCGTAGACATTCACCTGCCGGTCGGGTTCCGTCATGATCTGTGCAGGAAGCACGAGACCATGACCGCGGGAAACGCTGGCAACCTCCTGGATGATCAGGCGTTTCTCAAGCGGGCTACCTTCGCGCACGACAAGGTGCCCCTGCGACTGCGTCACCATGGGGGACTCGACCGCTGCAACGGGTGAATGCGGGGTTCGGAACCGCAGGACGATAAAGAAAAGGATGGCCAGGCATAGCAGGCCTATGGCCAGCGCGCCGACGCGTGGAACGCGCATGCTAATAGAAAACCCCGTAACTCTGTCAGAACAGACGACCCGTTTCGTCCGGAACGTCTGAAAAATGATATATCGGCCACCAGTCAGACATTTTCATGGCAGACGGCCTGACCATACCCATGGCAGCACGACAGATGTCACATAAGGAAATGACGGGACTTTTGCACTTCCCGAATGATCTCATTGCAAAAGTTTTATGAGACTGCCACAAAAATGAAAAAAAGCGGCCCCTCTTTAAGAGGGGCCGCTTTTCTCAATACCCGTATCCTGACCTGAGAATCAGAAGCGGTATTCGATACCAGCACCGACGACGGTCGGGTCAAGGGAATCATGAGCCGTAATCTTTGTGGTCTCGGCATTGTTCTGCGCCCAGGCATGGACCCGCATGAACATCTGCTTCACGTCAAAATTGAAGAACCAGTTGCCAACGACCTGGTAGTCGAAACCGACATTGACGGACGGGCCACCGGTTACGCCGAGGTTCAGTTTCTGGGTCAGAGGGCCGCCTGCGGGAGAAACGTTGTGGAACCAGGCCAGCGTGGCGCCGACACCCACATACGGATTGAAACGCTTGTGAGGACGGAAATGCCAGGCGAACGTGACCGTCGGCGGCAGAACCCAGGCGCTGCCGACATCGACCTTACCCAGACCCGGAACGCCTTCAGCAGCGATTTCGTGACGGGTGCTGGCCGCAATTAGGTCCACAGATACATTGTCCGTGAAGAAATATTCAAACGTCAGTTCCGGCATGACCTGACGCGTCGTCTTTACGCGGCCACCAAGATGGGCGCCGTTCAGGGACAGGCTGCTGTCACGGTCTTCCGGCAAGACGCCGAGAGCGGACAGACGGACAATGAAATCGCCCTTGCCGAGGCCGATACGTGTATTGGCGCAGGTCTGGAACAAGCCGCAGTGCCCCGATGCAGGAGCATGGATGTTTACGGAAGGCACTGGAGCTGCTGTCATGGGGGCGCTGACCATGACTTGCGGCGCGGCAGGAGCGGCGGCGGGGGTCGTTTGGGCAAATGCCGGAGTGGCAACGGCACCAACTGCGGCAGCCAGCGCGAAAGCGTTAAATTTCATCTGGATGTTCCATCAACATTTGTTGAGCCTCACAAAGCACTCCTCCCCACCCATCACCTTGACCTGAATCAAGTCTGGTAAATTATGTGGTAGTGTGGCTGAAAGTCTTCAGGCTGAGGTCAGCACAACGCAAACGGGGTTCATCATGTCAGCGTCACATAGTGCAGAGGATGTCCATGATCGATGCGCCCATTGCGTGGGGCGGCGTCTGAGTATCTGCAACAGCATTGATGACTGTGACCTGGCCATTCTTGCCAATGAATCTTCCCGCATGACAGTCGCGGACGGCCGTTCCTTTATCGAGGAAGGCGAACCGGCCAATGATTTCTTTGTCGTGACCGGCGGGCGGGTCAAGCTCTTTACCCTTCTTCCAGATGGCCGGCGCCAGATCACCGGCTTTGCGGAAGGCGGGGACTTCCTGGGACTTGCCGCTTCCACCAGCTATGCCTTCGGGGCCGAGGCTCTTGGCGGCGCCACGCTCTGCCGCTTCCCACATGCAGGCATGCAGCGCCTGACCGAACGGTTCCCCAGCCTCGAACACCGCCTGCGCGAGGAAGCTTCCCGCGAACTGGCCCTGATGCAGGCCCGCATGACGCTTCTGGGACGCAAGACGGCCCGTGAGCGCGTGGCCACATTCCTGATCGAACGTTGCTCCCATCTGGACCGGCCGGACCCATCCCACACGATCGAACTCGATCTGCCGATGCCACGCACTGATATTGCGGATTATCTTGGACTCACTATTGAGACAGTCAGCCGGATCCTAAGCGCATTCAAAAAAGAGAAACTCATCAATATTAGAAGCATTACCCATATCAAATTACTGGACCCAGAACGGATATCGATGATTGCCGAGGGTATGGAATAGGTCTTTTCAGAAACAGCCACATTCCCGCCATCAGGGCGTGCTCTATTTTATTGATCTGTTTACAGGAGATTTTATGAACTTCCCTCTCTTTTCCCGCTCGATGCTTGCTGTAGGACTAATTGCCAGCGCGGTTTCCCTCGCGCCGCAGGCTCATGCAGCAGACAGCACGACCTCGAGCACCTGCCAGCAGAATGGTCAGACCGGTGTCCTCGGTCGTCTGGCACAGCGGGAAGACTGCCTGAACAGCAAGGTTCAGAACTATCAAAAGCAGTCCCAGGACGCGCAGGCCGCTCGTGAAAAGCGGATTCAGGACCTGAAGGACAAGTACACGAACGCCCCGGCCAACCAGAAGGCTCGCCTGCAGAAACAGATCAGCAGCGAACAGTCCAAGCTGACCAACTTGCGTGACCAGCAGACCCAGCGCCTGCAGCAACTCAAGAATGCGCCGCAGGAACAGCGCGACCGTGTCAACGCCCTCGGCAACAAGACGCGCAGCGACGTGAACAACTTCCTAAACGGCGGTCTCTAATCTGCTCGCTCCGGCCCTTCTGACGGGGCCGGATTTTCATGGCCTTAAAGGGTCCTGAACGCCTGAAGGGCACGGTCCCGCCCGTCCTTCAGATCGACGATGGGGCGGGGATAGTTTCTCCCAAGAACGACGCCCCCCCTTCGCAGATCCTCGTCTCCCGTTGCCCAGGGCTCGAACAACGCCTTGCCGGAAAGACGGCGTAGCTCGGGAACCCACTGACGGATATAATCGCCGTCCGGGTCAAACTTCTCGGCCTGTCGCGTGGGATTGAAAACCCGGAAGAACGGCGTGGCTTCAATGCCCGTGCCGGCTACCCATTGCCAGTTCATGGCATTGTTCGCGAAATCCGCATCCACAAGCGTATCGCGGAACCAGGCTTCCCCTTCCTTCCAGTCGATCAGCAGATGCTTCGTCAGAAAAGACCCTACGATCATGCGCGCCCTGTTATGCATCCAGCCGGTCTGCCAGAGCTGACGCATTCCGGCATCCACGATGGGCACTCCCGTCTGCCCGCGCTGCCAGGCTTTCAGATCGGCCAAACTCTTCCGCCATTGCATTCCGGAAAACTTGGGGTTCAGGTTTTCAAACGGCAGTTTCGGCAGGTGATACAGCGTGTAACGGGCGAATTCCCTCCAGCCGAGTTCAGACAGGAAAATCCGCGGTCCCTCCCTATGTGCACCGTGCTTCTGAAGCGAGGCCCAAACCTGCCGAGGCGATACTGCACCGGAGGCGAGATAGGGCGACAGGCGGGACGTTCCTTCCTCCGCCACCCGGTCCCGGCCTTTAGGATAGCCCGCGACGGAATTCTTTAGAAAATCTTCAAGATGCTCCTGCCCTTCGGCCTCGCCCGTCTCCCAGGCTTTGCGAAAACCTACCGCCCAGTCCGGCGCCTGCGGACAGAGGCTTCCCTCGTTCAGTCGGGCATCGGACAGGACAGAGTCCGGCACGGCATGGAACGACAGACGGGACGGCGTTTCGAGCGGTTCGGAAACTGCATGGGTCTGAAGCGCTTTCCAGAACGACCCGCAGACCTTGTAGAATCCGCCCTGTTTCGTCTGCACGCTCTCCGGATCGACCAGAACCGTGCCCCATTGCGCGTGAACCTCAGATCCCTGCTCTTCCAGCGCCTGCCGGATGCGATCATCCAGCGCCCGCTCGCGTTCATGCAAACGATGATGCCAGTGAACAGAGGCCGCATCCGTCTGTTTCGCGAGCTGCGGAAGCAGCTTTTCAGCCGAGCCGGAAAGCGTCAGCAGCGTTCCGCCCTGTTTTTCCAGGTTCCGTCGCAAATCAGCCAGCGCTCCATGAAGCCACCAGCGTGCGGCCGCTCCGAGAGGGTGGAGAGGCGGCGTGACATCATCAAGAATGTAGAGACAGATCAGCGGCCGGCCAGAAGCAGCGGCTTCATGCAGGGCAGGATGGTCTGCCATGCGCAGATCATCTCGAAACCAAACAATGACAGGGCGGTTCTGGGAGCTGGACATGGATCCTCACAGCAGGAGAAAAAATTAGCAAAACGCGTAACGGCGCAGGTCGTTCAGAAAGAGCCCCGTCAGAAGGGTATCAAGTCATTTTCTCGGTCTGAACGGCTCATTACCTGAGAAAAAAATTCCTCTTCCTATTATGAACCATTGTCATTGGATGTCGTTTACAAGGCAAAACGCTCTTTTAGAGGATTTTTACCTATGTCCACCAAGTCCATCGCGCGCGTTGCCCTATCCTTGGCTCTTCTGTCCGGTGCAGGTGTTTCGCTCTCGGCCTGCAATACCGTTCATGGCGCCGGTCAGGACGTGAGTTCGATCGGGCATGACGTTTCTCGCGGGGCCAATGCCACACAAAACGCCATTCAGCGTAACATCCCTGCTTCCCGAAATTGAGCCTCTTCTCCGGGTTATTAGACAAGCCGCCAGATCTTCGGATCTGGCGGCTTTTTCGTATCGGTCCAACAGACCGGATCTGTCCTCACTGGAGTGCGAACGTATTTTTGCTTGTCATTCCCGTTCGGACGGTTCCATAGTTCTTCTAGAACACAGACGTTCTCAGGGCGGGGTGAAATTCCCCACCGGCGGTATTGGCGGTTTTCCCCGCCTCAGCCCGCGAGCGCCTTCCGGATTTCGGTCAGGAAGGGACAAGCAGATCCGGTGAGACTCCGGAGCCGACGGTTATAGTCCGGATGGAAGAGAACGCAGCACTTGTCCGGTCGCGGACAGGTTGGGTACTTGCAGCCCCGCCTGTTTTTCGCTCCGGCTGAGGGCGGCGTGCGCCTTGCGGACGTCCCGATCGTAACGGGACCAGAAGACGCAACTTGCCTGACCAGACCACTCTTTCCGACACCATAGCACTGAGCGCCATACGCGACGGATTTCGTGCAGCCATCTCACAGGCTGTCGAGACCTTCGGGGCCACGGCACCCAACCCGTCAGTAGGGTGTGCGCTGCTGGATGCCGAAGGTCGTATCCTGACAGTCGGGGTTCACCCGCGCGCGGGGCAGCCTCATGCCGAAGCCATGGCTCTGGCGCAGGCCCGCGAGACGGGTGCGCTGGATCAGGCACGAGTGGCTCTTGTCACGCTGGAGCCGTGCAATCACACCGGGCGCACCCCTCCGTGCAGCGAAGCCCTTCGCAACAGCCCGGTTCAGGAAGTCTGGATTGGTGCGGCCGACCCGAACCCGCAGGCCTCCGGCGGAGCCGCCCGGCTGCGCGAAGAGCCCGGTGCAAAACGCGTGATCATGCTGGCGGACCGGCCGGAGATGGCCGATCTGGCACAGGACTGCCAGGCCCTTCTGGCACCTTTCGCAAGCCGCGTTGTCCGGCACCGCCCGTGGATCAGCGTCAAGCAGGCGCTGGACGAACACGGCTCCATGGTGCCGCCGCCGGGGCAGAAAACCTTCACATCTCCGGACTCGCTCGTCCTCGCGCATCGCCTGCGCCGGGCGACGGATGCGATCATCACCGGGATCGGCACCGTTCTGGCAGACCGCCCGCGCTTCACGGTCCGGCATGTCCCGGACCATGAGGGCCGCAAGCCGCGCCTTCTGGTCGTCTGCGACCGCCACGGCCGCCTTCCGGCGGACTGGGTTGCGGAGATGACAGAAAATGGGTTCGAGGTCCTTACCAGTTCCGACCTGCTCTCCGTCCCGGCCCTGCTGGCGGAGCGCGGCGCAAACTGGGCGATGATCGAAGCCGGACCGGCCCTGCTGGCCTCCGTCGCCGAGGCCGGGCTGTGGGACGACTGGCTCACCATTCATAAAACTGCGGCCACTGACCGCATCGATCTGAAATCGCGGGACGAAAGCCCGCTGCGACTGCTGAGGGAAAACGCATGTTCTCTGGAATCATAGAGCGTCTGGGCACAGTCCGCGCCGCCTCCGTCCGCGACAAGGCCATGGACCTGACCGTAGAGACCGGATTCCCCGATCTGGAACTCGGCGAAAGCGTGGCGATCAATGGTGTGTGTCTGACGGTCGAGACTTTCGATTCAGCAGGCGTGGCGACGTTCCATCTCAGCGGCGAGACGCTGTCCCGAACACCGCTGGACCAGCTGAAAACCGGATCGCGCGTCAATCTGGAACGCGCCGTCGCCGCCAGCACGCGCCTTTCAGGCCATATCGTGCAGGGCCATGTGGATGGCGTGGCGACCCTCGCCAGTGTTGAAAAAGCGGGCGATTCCTATGCCCTGCGCGTGTTCGTCCCGCAGGCGCTGCGCCAGTATGTCGTGGAAAAGGGCTCCATCACCTTCGACGGCATCAGCCTGACGGTGAACGATCTGCATGATGACATCACGCGCGGCAATCAGCCCGGTTTTGAAGTCGGCCTGACGATCATCCCGCACACCTGGGAGCACACCAACCTCTCCACGCTGTCGGTCGGAGACCGGATGGATGTGGAAGTCGATGTGCTGTCCAAATATGTCGAGAACCTGCTGCGGTTCTCCCCCAGCCTTGGAAAGGTGGCCTCATGAAGCCGTCCCTGAAAGCCGCCATCGAGGCCATCCGCGCTGGCGGAATGGTCGTCATGGTCGATGACGAAAACCGGGAGAACGAGGGCGATCTGGTCATGGCGGCACAGTTCGCCACGCCGGAAGCCATCAACTTCATGGTTCGTGAGGCGCGCGGCCTGATCTGCCTGCCACTGGAAGCCGAACAGGCGGACCGTCTGGCCCTGCCCCCCATGGTGGCCCGCAACCGCGACCCGCGTGGCACAGCCTTCACGGTTTCGATCGAAGCGGCAACAGGTGTAACGACCGGCATTTCTGCCGCAGACCGCGCCCGCACGATCGTCATCGCCGCCAACCCCGCAGCTAAGCCAGACGACCTCGTCTCGCCGGGGCATATCTTCCCGCTCCGCGCTCATCCCGAAGGCGTGTTGGGCCGCAACGGACACACGGAAGGCTCTATCGACATCGCGCGTCTGGCCGGGCTGGAGCCCGCTGGTGTGATCTGCGAAATCATGGCCGATGACGGCAGCATGATGCGTCTGCCTGAACTGCGGAAATATGCCGCACGCCACAACATGCCCATCGTCAGCATCGCGGATCTTCAGGAGTGGTGTCGCGAGCATGGCCGTGGGCCCGTCGCAGGCCATGACCTGATCTGCACACCTGTTCCAGCTGCGGGCGAAATGGTGGCCGAATCCGCCCTCCCCAGTATTTTCGGCGGTCACGATCTGCGTATTCATGCCTTCCGCGCCGTCGATGGCGTGGAGCATGTCGCGCTGGTGAAGGGCGATCCATCCAAAGGCGTGCCGCTGGTGCGTTTGCATTCGGAATGTGTGACGGGCGATGCGCTCGGCTCCATGCGCTGCGACTGCGGCGCGCAGCTCCGCGAGGCTCTGGAGCGGATTTCGGCATCCGAATCCGGTGTGCTGGTCTATCTGCGGGGCCATGAAGGTCGCGGGATCGGGCTGGCCAACAAGATCCGCGCTTACGAGCTTCAGGATCATGGGATGGATACAGTGGAAGCCAACGAGGCTCTCGGCCTGCCCGCCGATGCCCGCGAATGGGATGCGGCCGCCGACCTGCTGCGGCATCTGGGCGTGAGTTCACTCCGCCTTCTGACGAACAATCCGGACAAGGAATCCAACCTCGTCCGCTTCGGCTTTGACGTGAAATCCAGCGAGCGGCTGGAAATTGAAGCCAATCCTTTCAATCGGGCCTATCTTGCGACCAAACGCACACGGATGGGCCATTTTCTTCAGGAACAGCCGGCATGAGCAAGCATATCCCCGTCGCCCCCGACCTGCGTCTTTCGCCTGCGCCGAAAATGGCCATCGTGGTCAGCCGCTTCAACACGAACATTACGGGCGGCCTGAAAAACGGTTCGCTCGAATGGCTTGAGGAGCGCGGCATCACGGATGTGGACGTTTATGACGCGCCTGGTGCTTTCGAACTGCCGCTTCTGGCCCAGCGTCTGGCGAAGTCCGGAAAATATGAAGGCGTGATTTGCCTTGGCTGCGTCATCAAGGGCGACACCGCGCATTTCGAGTTCATCTCGCTCGGCGCGACCATCGGCATCATGCAGGCCCAGCTTGCCACCGAAGTGCCGATCGCTTTCGGAATCCTCACGACCTACACAGAACAGCAGGCCGTAGATCGCTCCCGCAAGGACGCTGAAAACAAAGGGCGCGAAGCCGCGGCTGCCTGCGTTGAAAGCGTCGCCTTCCTGCGTAACGTTCCCGGCCAGCTCTGACCATATCATGATTCCTGATGGTTTGCGGAATATCTTCCGTAACCATCAGGAACGATCCTCATCGGCTATGAAGGCGTTTCAAACGCTATCCGATTGGGTTCTTTCATATCGATATTGCCGAAGTCCAGACCGCTGAAGGCAAGCTGTACCTCTTCGTTGCCATCGACCGGACAAGCAAATTCGCTGTCACACAACTGGTCGAAAAAGCCGACCGGAATACAGCATGGGAATTCCTTGAATATCTCCTGAGTGTCATTCCTTACCGGATCCATACCATCCTGACCGATAACGGCATCCAGTTCGCCAAACAGCGCCGTAGTCGAAATACGGCCCTGTCGCGTCCCATGCGCTTCGAAGTGATCTGCAAAGCTCACGGGATCAAACACCGTCTGACGAAACCCAATCATCCCTGGACGAACGGTCAGGTTGAACGGATGAACCGGACGATCAGGGAAGCGGCCGTTAAACGCTTCCATTACGACAGCCATGAGCAGTTGAGGGCACGCCTCAATGACTTCATGGCAGCCTATAACTTCGGGCGAAGACTCAAGACCCTGAACGGCCTCACTCCTTACGAATATGTCTGCAAAATCTGGACTTCAGAGCCAGAAAAATTCATCACCAATCCAAACTACCAAAGCACGGGACTAAACAACTAAGCCGTCTCGAAGAAGGATCATCATCAGACAAAACGTAGGTTAAAAAACCGACCGTACTTTACCGTCCCCGATAGACAAATTCTGTTTTTTGACTTCCTGCCTGTTCCACAAGATTGTGAAACGGCGACAGGCTACAGACCGGATCGGTGTTCGCCGCATTTCCTGTCAGGGCCAGGGCCTGACAGCGGCATCCGCCCCAGTCCCGTTCCTTGCGTTCGCAGGAACGGCAGGGCTCGGGCATCCAGTCCGTCCCGCGGAACATGTTGAACAGCGGCGAGATGTTCCAGATTTCGGACAGGGTCACGTCTTTCACATTCGGGAACGAGACATCGGGAATGATCTCGGCCGCATGACACGGCAGCACCCGGCCCGAGGGCGTGACATTCACGAAACGCTGCCCCCACCCCCCCATGCAGGGCTTGGGCCGGTCTGCATGATAGTCCGGCGTCACATAATCGATGGAAAGCCCACCCTTCGCGCGTTCAGCTTCAACGGCACGGGTGGATTCCTCCAACTGCTCTCGGCTGGGAAGAAGCGCATCGCGGTTTTTCAGCCCCCAGCCATAATACTGAGTATGCGCGATCTCGACCCGTCCCGCTCCAAGTTCCCGCGCCAACGCGAACATCTCGGGGATACGGGCGACATTTTCCCTGTGCACCACAAAATTGAGCGTCATCGGAATGCCGGAGGCGCGGATGAGGTGTGCCGCCGCGACCTTGCGGGCCTGCGCGCCCTTGAGACCGCCGATACGCTCGGCTCCCGCCTCTGTCACGTCCTGAAAGGAGAGTTGGATGTGATCCAGCCCTGCCCTGTCAAGGGCTTCCAATTTCGGTTCGTCCAGCAGCACACCGGACGTGATCAGGTTGGAATACAGGTTGAGTCTCCGTGCGACGGAGACCAGTTCGACCAGATCAGGCCGCGCCATGGGCTCGCCGCCGGAGAAATGAACCTGGAGCACCCCAAGCTCGGCCGCTTGCTCCAGTACAGCAGTCCAGGTCGCCGTATCGAGCTCGGCCGCTTTGCGTTCGAGTTCAAGCGGGTTGGAGCAGTAGGGGCAGGAAAGCGGGCATCGATGCGTCAGTTCAGCCAGAAGGCTCATCGGCGGCGAAGGGAGTGTCATATGTGTAGGACGTTCTTTTCTGTCAGTTCAGAAAGAAGCGCGAGGACATCCTTCGCAATGACCTCACGCGGGGCGGAAAACTCGATTGCAAGCTGCTGGATGATGTCGCCGACGCTGCGCTTCCCATCCAGCAGCCGCAGAATATGCGGCGCGGCGCCTTCAACTACAAATGCTTTTTCAGGCGCCTGCACGATCCACACGCCCCGTACGCGATCATGCTGCAGACGATGTCCCCGGGCAAAGGAGAGGGCCGCCCCATCCACCACGACATGCTGGACATCAGTCATGGAACGAAAGCCCCTGGTGGAATGTGACCTTCCACATAGGCATAGTCGAGCGCATCCAGCATTGTCCACAGCACAGAACACTTGAACTCTAGCGCTCCCAGGACTTCTTTCTGCTGTTCTGGCGTACGGGCATTTTCGCGAACATAGGCCAACGCGAAATCGGAATCCCGGGGGGCCTGCGTCAGGCGCGGTGTAAAATAGGCTAGCGTTTTTTCCGACACGAAGTCATAGTGACGCAGCATCCCCGACACGCGCTCGCTGATAATCGTAGGTGAAAACAGTTCCGTCAGCGACGACGCAATGGCCGCCAGAATCGACTGGTCCCGCACGAAGTTCACATAGGCATCGACCGAAAAGCGAGTGGCCGGAAGCAGGCCATCTAAGCTTTCCACATAGTTCCGGTCCAGCCCCAGGCCATTCGTTAGCATCAGCCAGCGCGCGACACCGCCGGTTCCGGGCTCCGTGCCGTCATGGTCTTCGATCCGGCGACGCCATTCGCGGCGAAGCTCTGCCGTCGGCAGGCGTGCGAGAAGCGTGGCATCCTTGGCTGGAATACGAGCCTGATAATAATAGCGGTTCAGTGCCCAGGCTTGAACCTGAGCCTTATCGAGCTTGCCGTCATGCAGCTTGCGATGGAACGGATGTCGGTTGTGGTACCGCTCGGCCCCGATCTGGCGAAGCCGTGCTTCAAGCTGGTCAGGTGTGAGAAGCGTCATGGTGTATCCAGTCTGAAAGTCATGCCGTCTTCCGCAACCGTCCATCCGGTGCGTTCGACTTCTTTACGTTCGGGGCTGTTTTCGAACAGAATTGGGTTGGAGTTGTTGATATGAATCAACACTTTATGTGGTTTTTCGCATGTCGTGAAACATTCGACCGGCCCCCCGGCATCATTCACCGACACATGCCCCATACGCTGCCCGCTCTTGGGGCTCAGTCCGGCGCGGATCATTTCATCATCCCGCCAAAGCGTGCCATCGAAGAAAACAAGATCGGCCGCAGCGACCCGCTCCACGATGGCGGGCGTGATGTGCGCACAGCCGGGAATGAAGAGCAGCGTCTTCTTTCCATCCGTGATGGACAGACCAAGCGTCTCGTCCGGGCGTGAGCCTGCGGCTTCCGCGTAAAGCGGCGCCTTGCCCGGAACAGCGAAGGCCGTGAGCAGAAGACCGGACGGAACTCCGTCCTTGTTCATCAGGGAGGTGGCTTCATCGAGAATAAGCGGGACACGCGGGACGATTTCCGGATCGAGCGCACCGAAGATCGGATTGTCCACAAGCTGCTGAAGTGTCGAGTCGCTGCCCATCAGGGTAAAAGGCTCACGCTCACGCAGGGTTAGAAGCCCGGTTATAGCGTCGATCTCGCCGCAGGTCAGGACGACACTCTGAATGGGCGTGCCACGCAAGCTACCCTGATGATGCAAGGCTGGCGTGTCGATGATCTGTTGGCGCAGATCGGGCGCGGCGTTGAGAATGAACCAGCGTTTTCCGTCGGCGCTGACGGCGATGGAGGCCTGGGTCCGGGCTTTCGCGCCCTGTCGCGTGCGGGCGGCCACACAGCCGGGTGCTGCGGAGTTCCATTGCGGAAACCCGCCCCCTGCCGCCGCGCCGAGCACGATGACATCAATCATTTTATCACAAACCGTCTGACTGGGGCGCCTCAGGGCACCCATGAACGAAAACGGCCGCTCCGTGGGGGAGCGGCCGTGCCATATTCCTCAAGGACGGTGCCTCAGGAAAGTGACTTATTTCTTCTCGCCGCAGACATACGAGTTGATTTCTGCGCCCAGCGGGATTTCGGTAACTTTCGGTGTGTTCCAGGCCATAATTTTTCTCCTTGGTCTCCGATAACCGGCAGATGTGACAACAACACATCCGCAGGCGCTCCTCATGATTTAGTGACCGGATGCCACTGGAGTTCAAGGGGTTTTTTGGGCAGAACACGCAACTGTGTCCTTTCGCGGATCATTTTGATCCCTAAGCTCCGTCTTCGTTGCAGGCAGAAAATATGTCCGGCCGTCCCATTACGCCTTCCGCCGACCCTGCCTGTAGCAAGAGCCCGTCTCCGTCCGGAAAACCCGATAAGAAACTGACGCCTGACGGCGATTTCCCAGACCCGACGCTTGACCGGAACCTCCTGCGTGAACACCTGAACATCCGGGATATGTGCGTCCTGATCCTGACGATTCTGGCCGTATTCTATTCTCTGTATTTCACAGCCCCGATCCTGCTGCCGTTCGTCTTCGCGATCGTTCTGAACCTCCTCATGATCGCGCCCATGCGATTCCTGACCCAGCGTCTGCGCCTGCCGAGGCATGTGGCGGGGCTTATGCTGATCGTCATGATGTTCGGCATTGTGGGGGGAATCGCTACGACCATTTCCGTGCCGGCCGCCGGCTGGATCACCCGCGCCCCTCAGACACTTCCCGCCCTGCAAAGCAAGTTGGCAGTGCTCAGCGGCCCGATTGACGTGGTCCAGCACGATTACATGCGCTTGTCGGCCATGTTCGGCGGCCATTCGGGCAACACGCATACAGCGCATGGCGTCACCGGACCGATCAGCGGGGAGACGGCGCTCTCGCGGCTCGGCTCTTCCGTTCTGGCCGGCACACGGGAGCTTGCAGGCGGCTTCTTCTCGATGCTGCTGATGCTGTTCTTCCTTATGACGGAAGGCGACACGCTTCTGCGCCGCTGTGTCGAGATCATGCCAACCTACGCCAAAAAACGCCGCCTCGTGGAAATGGCCACTCAGATCGAGCAGAACGTCTCACTTTATCTCGTGACGATCACGATGATGAATCTGGGTGTGGGGCTGGTGAACATGATCCAGTGCTGGGCGACCGGCATGCCCAATCCACTGCTGTGGGGCGTGCTGGCGTTCCTGCTGAACTACATTCCCATCATCGGGCCACTCACGGGCGTCGTAGTCTATTTCGTGGTCGGGCTGTTCAGTTTTCCGTCCCTGCTTTACGCGCTCCTGCCGCCGTCAATCTATCTGCTAATCCATGTGCTGGAAGGCGAGACCATCACGCCCATGCTGCTGGCCCGGCGCTTCACGCTCAATCCCGTATTCGTCATGGGATCGCTGCTGTTCTGGGACTGGATGTGGGGCATTTCGGGCGCCTTCCTGTCCGTACCGATGCTCGCGGTCTTCAAGATCGTCTGTGACCATATCGAAGTTCTGGCGCCGCTCGGCCATGTTCTGGGTGGCCCGACACGCAGGACGATCAGCAGCGCCATTGTTGCGCAGTTGCAGTCCGAACCGTGAAGATCGGGGCTTTGCCCCGCGCCCCACAAAGGGGCTCGCCCCTTTGATCCCGATTCCAAATAAAGCGGTTTCCAAAGGTCCCCAGCCTTTGGCGGGTTTCAGGGCAGCGCCCTGAACAGGCTCTGAATATCTGGCCAGAACCGCCCCCTTTACGCTAGACGCTTCGGCAGAACATTCCTGTCCGGTTCATTTTTCCAAGGAGACCCCATGACCCAATTGCCCCGCCGTGGCGTCTGTCTGGTGATCTCGGCCCCGTCTGGCGCGGGCAAGTCTACCATTGCCAACGCCCTGCGCGCTTCGGAGCCAACCTTGCGCCATTCCGTCTCGGTCACGACGCGCAGGCCGCGTCCGGGGGAAGTCGAGGGTGTGCATTACCATTTCCGGGATATCGAGGAATTCCGCCGCATGGCTGCGGATGGCGAACTGCTGGAATGGGCGGAGGTCTTTGGTCGAGGCTATGGCACACCGCGCGCACCGGTTGAGGAAGCGCTGAATGCCGGGCATGACATGGTGTTCGATATCGACTGGCAAGGGCACCGCCTTCTGCGCGCGGCCCTGCCTGACGATGTGGTGAGCCTATTCGTTTTGCCGCCGTCGCTGGAAGAACTGGAACGCCGCCTAAACAAACGCGCTTCGGACCATCCGGAAGAAATCACCAAACGCATGAAGGCAGCGCTGGATGAAATTTCCCACTGGTCCGAGTTCGATCACACGATCATCAATTCGGATCTCGACACCGCCATTTCGCAGGCCCGATCCGTCCTCACAGCTGCGCGACTGTCCACACGGCGCCAGCGCAACCTGCTGGACATGGTCGCCAGCTTCAGCCAATGATCTCGTCACTCGCGAATCTTGAGAGCCTGCTTCCCGGTTTTTATGCAGATGGAAAGCTTTCTGCAGAATTTGGGAAGACTCCGGCTTCGTGATATGGCCTGCCGTTCTCTCAGTGGCTGCGGACGGCAAGGGAAAGACACTTCATGACAGCGCCCCAGAACGGGACCGGAAATGGCCTCCAGACCGGAGCGGACCTCGCTGTCCGCAGTGATTCACCTCTGATTCTGGCGCTTCCGAAAGGGCGTATTCTCAAGGCCCTGGCCCCTGTCCTGACGCGCACCGGTATCGAACCCGATCCGGATTGCCTGACGGAAAGCAGCCGCCGACTGCGCTTTGGCACGTCCGATCCGAATCTGGATGTGGTCCGGGTCCGCTCCTTCGATGTCGCGACCTTCGTGGCCTATGGCGGCGCGGATATCGGCGTGTGCGGCGCGGATGTACTGATGGAGTTCGATTATCCGGACATTTATGCGCCACTTGATCTGGGCATCGGAGGCTGTCGCATTGCCGTCGCACGACCAAAAACCATGGTCGAGGACCCCGCAACCGGTCAGTCTCGTCTTCGCGTCGCCACGAAATACCCGACTATCGCCCGCCGACACTTTGCCTCCCGCGCCATCAACGCTGAAATCGTGCATCTGAATGGCGCGATGGAACTGGCACCGACGCTGGATCTGGCAAGCGTGATCGTCGATCTGGTTGATACCGGTTCCACGCTCCGCGCCAATGGCCTGATGGAAACCGAAACTATCGCCCATGTCACGAGCCGCCTGATCGTCAACCGCGTCGCGCTCAAGACCCGTCCTGAAGAAATCAGCGCCCTGATCGAACGCTTCCGCGCCGCGCTGAACACGGAAGAAGACGCCTGATGAAACGCCTCGATACATCTGTCGCCGGGTTCTCCGAAGACTTCGCAACACTGCTTGCCGCACGTGGAAGCGACGAGCGCAGCGTGGCCGAACCGGTCCGCATCATTCTCGCCGATGTACGCAGCCGGGGCGATGAAGCCCTGTGCGATTACACTGCCCGCTTTGACCGCCTGTCCCTGCCAGCTGAAAAACTGCGGATCAGTGCGGAAGAAATCGCCTCCGAAGCCGCACGCGTCCCTGCCGACCTGATGGATGCCCTGCGCACCGCCGCCCGCCGGATCGAGACGTTCCATGCCGCACAGATGCCTAGGGATCTGGATTTCACAGATGAGGACGGCATTCGCCTTGGCATGCGCTGGACCCCACTGGATGCGGTCGGGCTGTATGTTCCAGGTGGCAAAGCGGCCTATCCGTCCTCCGTACTGATGAACGCCCTGCCCGCCCGCGTCGCAGGTGTGAAGCGGCTCGCTATGTGCGTGCCGTCGCCGGGTGGCGTGCTGAACCCGCTGGTTCTCGCGGCCGCACAGCTCTGCGGCGTTGAAGAAATCTATCGTATTGGTGGCGCGCAGGCTGTGGGCGCCATGGCGTTCGGTACGGACCTTATCGCGCCCGTGGACCGTATTGTCGGTCCCGGCAATGCGTTCGTTGCGGAAGCCAAGCGGCAGGTCTTTGGGCACGTCGGCATCGACAGCATCGCCGGGCCGTCCGAAGTCGTGGTCGTCGCTGATGGCCAGAACGATCCGCGCCTTGTCGCGCTCGATCTACTCGCCCAAGCCGAACATGACGAGCAGGCACAGGCCATCCTCATCACGACGGATGCCGCCTTTGCCGACCGCGCTGCCGAAGCCGTCCGCAAGGAATTGGAAACGCTCCCTCGCACAGCCATCGCCTCCAAAAGCTGGTACGATCATGGCGCGATCATCGTAGTGCGCTCACTTGAGGAGGCCTCTGAAATTGTAAATGCGCTGGCCCCCGAGCATCTGGAAGTCATGCTCGACGCCCCGCGCGAGTTTTCGGACATGATTCGCCACGCAGGCGCGATCTTCATGGGCCGCTACTGCCCCGAAGCAGTGGGCGATTATGTCGGCGGCCCAAACCACGTCCTGCCGACCAGCCGCACGGCGCGTTTTGCCTCAGGTCTATCGGTCTTCGACTTCATTAAACGTACCACCACCATCGAAGCCGACGAAGCCGGTCTGCGCCGGATCGGCCCGGCCGGTGTGGCGCTGGCGAATGCCGAAGGACTGGACGCCCATGCGCTCAGCCTGTCGGTCCGGCTGGAAAATTAGCCTCCATCCGAGAGGTTCTGACACCTCCCGGAGCATCCCGCTTTACCGGAGCGAGCCTGTATCCGGATCCAGAACCAGAGGCGTGGTGTTCGGCTTTTGCGTGAAGTCAAACAGCGTATTGATCTGGCCCGCAGCCGCATCAAACGAGCCGCCCCCAAGCCGTTTTCCGCCCAGCCAGTTGTCTTCAATGAAGCGCACTACGGAGGCCTGACTGGTCAGGTCATGACTGACAAAGTTCCGGCGGGCATACGGCGAGATCACGATGAGCGGGATGCGCGTCCCTGGCCCGCAACGGCCATTGACCACCTTGCCCGCCACACCTTTTGGAGCCGACCCTGCGGTTCCGCAGATCCCGGGACCGTTGAGTTGATCCGCGATGCTGTCGAATGAACCCCAAAGCGGTTTGTGGAACGCATGATCGTACCAGCCATCGGAGTCATCATAATCAATGATGATCGCCGTACTGGCCCATTCCGGCTGGCTCTGGATAAAATTGACGAGCGTCACGATAGCGTTCTGCTCATCCAGCGGGTCCGAGTTGCCAGGATGAGCGTCCTGATAGGCCGGCATCTTGATATAGGAGACCGCGGAGAAATTCCCCGCTTTCACGGCCTTATAGAAATCCTTGATATCATACTGATGGTTGGCCGGTTCCCGGGTCGAGGTTCCGGGGATCGTGCTGAAGCCGATCGAAGCCGTGGAGTTCGGCCGGGCATGCGTCGGATTGGCCGTACTTGCGAAATACTGGAACCAGGCATGATGCGGAACATAATCAGTGCGGGTTCCCACTATTTCGGAATAGGTGCTGCGACTGCACCCCGTGGTGTTGTTCGCGTTCGTGAGCGTCAGGTCGAAGCCGCCCATGAAACCACCCCAGGAAATACCCTTCTCGTTCAACAGATCACCGATATTTTTGGCATTCATCCTTACCTGTGATGAGGTCGAACAGCGATCATAAGCCGGATCCTCATCGTTAATCAGGGTGTATCCGCCCTGTCCGTCATGAATGTAGGCATTGCCGAGCATGTTTCCCGCGATGGGCTGAAGACCATTGGTCTGTCCAGACACAATCTCAAGCGCACCCGGCGTGGACGGCCCGTAAGTATCGCTCCAGTTATTGTCGCTCATCGCGTAATGCTGGGCGTAACTCCAAAGCGCCGTGACCGTGTTGCCATCAAAATACCCTAGGACCTGCCCTTTCGTTCCGAAAGCACCCGAGCTTCCATATGTTGCTGATCCGGTATATTTTGGAAACAGATCCATCTTTCCGCCATCGTAAGCCTGTTGTTCCGGCGTGTAGCTGTGGTTCTGATCTGCTGTATTCGCCTGCGTTCGGTCAATACGGAACGGAAGTGCTGTTCCCATACCGTTCGCCGGACTGGAATTCGGATTGTTCGTAAGGAGATTTGCGCTCGTAAGATTATTGACAGAAGGCGTATCAGCCAACGCCGTAAAAGCCGGTTCACCGCTCACATTCGCCGCCTTGGGATAAGTCGCGAAATAATGATCGAAGGAACGATTTTCCTGAAAAATCACTACAACATGCTTGATGGGCGTCGCTGTCTGATAGGACGCAGCCACAGAGGAAGCCAGCCCCATGGACGGGAAAAGAACGGAGCCGGACAGAAGGACTGCTAGGCCGGATTTTGCTCGTTGTACGCGCTTCATGAACACCTTACAGAACCTTTCTTCACTACGATCAACCGGTTTGACAAACATTCTGAACCCCACGTCCATTGTTCGTCCGAATGTTCCTGGTTGGTTGAGCATGTCACTCATCCTGTCCCCTCCCTACCTGTCCCGTGACAGTGGCAGCCACGTGATCCACAGACGGAGCATCCATATCTGTCAGCGTTTCAAGGAATGCGATGATCGCCTGGCGCTCGTTTTCGGTTAACACCGGGGCTTCACCGGAGCGGCGATTAAATGGCGCATCTATCGTGTCAATATTGGAACGATATTTTTCTGGAATATCGTTGTAGATGTTGATTTTCCCGTCAGTTCCACGGGGATAAAATTTTTCTGGCTGAAGATCCCGAACAGCATAAAAATCCAGAACAGCTTTGAGTGTGTGAAAAACACCGTTATGGAAAAAAACATGACGCGTCGCGACATTCCGCAAGGTCGGCGTCATGAACATTCCGCAATAAGCCGCAAAGGCCTTTCGACCATCGGGCTGACTGTCGCAAACCCCTAGATCATCATAGCGGGCGACGGTATTGCGGCTGATCGCCATGTTGCGTGGCGCACCAAGCGCTTCATACTGATGATCGGTGAAAAGCGGTGGCAGGCCATCGCGTGTGATGTGGTCGAGATGACACGCCGCACAGTTGCCTTTTTGCGGATCGTTGAACAGAAGATACCCATCACGTTCGAGCGGCGTGAACCGGGCTTTCCCTTCCAGCCAGGCATCAAACCTGCTGGAATATTCGTGGAAATGGGGATCTTCCAGTTCATAACGCCCGATTGCGAATAGCGCTTCTTCACGCAGGAAGGCAGGATCCTTTTCCCCGCGCGCTCCCGCCAATGCAAGAAGAGCCGCACGGTAAAGTGACGTGTTCAGCCGTGCAGTGACATGCTCCGGCGTGGAAGCCATCTCATCGGGATCAAAAAGCGGTCCACCCGCCTGTTGCTGGAGTGTATCGACCCGGCCATCCCAGAAAAGTCCACCCTGTGGAACAATATGGGCGGCGGATGACGCTGTATCCGTAGCACTTTTGCTGCCACGCTGGTTTCCCGTATTCGGCACAGCGATGACGCGCGGAGCCACATCGTCATTCCCCAGATCCGGCCCGATACTGAACGGCGGCATACGTTCCAGATAAGTCAGCGTGGGAATTGCGCGCCGGCCCTGCTGATGCAAATCGGCCCCGCCTTCGAAAACGGAAGTATTGCCCGTCGGCCCATAATGGTTCGCCGGATCATGACAGGAAGCGCAGGACAGTTTGCCCGAACCGGACAATGCCCTGTCGTAAAATAGCATGCGCCCGATCTGTGCCATTTGCGACAGAGGAGTCTGTCTGGGACGATGAAAAGTCTGGGGACAAGGATTGCGACCATCTGGCGCGGGATCACAGGCACCCTGAGAGAGCGCTGGTGATACAGGTGGGGATTGCGCCTCACAACTTGCGCCGAGCAGTGTCATCCAAAGGACTATACTGACACACCGGATTGTCCACGTCGCGCTCCTCACAGGAGAGACGTCTGTTCTCCATCCTGCACGTGAACCATTTCCTGAACCCGTCATAACCAAAGGTCATACCATACTGAAATGCGGGAGCTTCCTTATTACCGGTACTGAGCCAGTCCTCATGATCATCTCCAAAAAAGGAGTAATCGCTGTATCCGAGACAAGGGCTGATAACGGATTCAGCGCGAAGAGGGATATGACAGTTTTATGAACCTTAACCTGCGGTTTTCACGTTCTTTTCTCATGAAAACAGCAGTGATGCAGCCCGCGCCATACTCGTATACGCATTCGGATTTGAAATCCGGCACGGGAATCACAACATTTCCACCCACGACCCAGAAGTGCTCTAGGCTCAGGGCCGAGAAGGAGAAATCAATCATGGCCCTATTGTCGATCGGTGATCATGTTTCGGACCTAAAAGGCACGCATGACGGCAGGCTGGTCGATATCGACGGCTCTACCGGCTATGTGGAACAGGCCAATGGCGTAGAAGTCGAATTTCCGCTGAGCCAGCTCAAGCCTTACGAGCCTCCGAAAGTAGCAGAAGAACGCACCCTTTCCGGCCCGCTACGAGACCGGCTCCTGAATCCCGCGCAAAGAGCCCTTCTCGCCGCGGTCCCCTCGCCCCTCCTTGTTGCAATCGCCAAAAGTTATGATGCGGGATGTGACGGGCCGGGGTCACGTCCCCCTTTTGCAGCTCTTCCGGAATCAAAGCGGCTTGAGGCCATCCGGATCTATCTGCCCACATTACCGCAGCGGCTTCTGGCATCACACATGTCTCTGGTCGTCGCCATGCGCGATATTTCCAAACTGTCCTGACGCGCTGAGTCTGCATGCTTTTCGGCCGCGTTGACGGCGGGAAGCATCATTCGTACAAGCCCGTTTTCTGAATCTGCGAAGCCCCATCAGGCGCAGCTTTACTCAGCGCCGGAGGCGCCGCTTCATCATGTCCACGACTTCTGCCCAGGCTTTTGCCGATCTCGCCCTGGCGCCCACGCTTCTCCGCGCGCTGGATGAAGCGGGTTACGTCAAACCCACACCCATTCAGGCCCAGTCCATCCCGCTGCTTCTTGAAGGCCGCGATCTGCTCGGGCTGGCCCAGACCGGCACTGGCAAGACGGCCTCCTTCGCACTTCCCCTGCTGCACCGGCTCGCCGCAACGCCCCGTCCCGCGCCCAGGAACGGCGCGCGCGTTCTGGTTCTGGCACCCACGCGTGAACTGGTTTCCCAAATTGCGGACGGGTTCGAGAGCTTCAGCCGTCACCAGCCGGTGCGCGTCACCACGATTTTCGGCGGCGTCAGTCAGGTGCATCAGGTAAAGGCGCTTGAAGAGGGCGTGGACATCATCGTCGCCGCACCGGGACGCCTGCTGGACCTGATCGAGCAGGGCCTGTGCGATCTGTCACAGCTTGAGGCGCTGGTGCTGGATGAAGCCGACCAGATGCTGGACATGGGCTTTGCAAAGCCGATCGAGCGCATTGTCGCAACGCTCCCCGAACACCGGCACACAGTACTGTTCTCCGCAACGATGCCGAAATCTATCACGGCCCTCGTCGAGAGCCTCCTGCGCGACCCGGCAAAGGTCGAAATCGCACCGCCTTCGACCACGGTGGACCGGATCGCGCAGTCTGTCATGTTCCTCGATGCGTCCAACAAGAAAGCGGCCCTCCTGTCCCAGCTTCAGGCGCCGGGTATCGGTCAGGCCGTCGTCTTCACATTGCAAAAGAATATCGCCAACGAGGTCTGCACCTTCCTGACGGAGTCAGGAATCACGGCGGAAGCGCTGCACGGCAACCGGTCGCAGGGTCAGCGCGAGCGAGCGCTGAACGCATTCCGTGAAGGCACTGTGCAGGTTCTGGTGGCGACCGATATCGCCGCACGTGGCATTGACGTCGATACGGTCACGCATGTCATCAACCATGATCTGCCGAGCCTGCCAGAAAGCTATGTGCACAGGATCGGTCGCACAGGTCGTGCGGGCCGCAGCGGGTTTGCCATCACGCTCTGCGATGCCGAACAGCGCGCCTGGCTCCATGCCGTGGAGCGTGAGATTGGCCGGACTCTGGACGTTCATGACAACCATGAATGGCACTGTGAAAAGGCCCGGAACTCGACCATGCGCCCGCCCGTGCTCGGTGGTGGTCCGGTCAAACAGGTCAAGCCGCAGAAGGTTCGTGAGCGCCGCGTGTGGACCGAAGAGGAAAAAATGGCCGCACGGGCTGCCGCTGCCAAGACGTCCTGAACGGACCCTGTCGTGCTGTCTGAGAGGGCGACACGACGCCAGAGTGCCAAAAAACCACAAGAATCCTCGGACAGGGACCGGTCATGCTTGACCTTTGGGCTGACAGTCCGCACATAGCGGGCTGGATTTTCTGGCTCTGCACCGGAGCCACTGCCGCGCGCAGATCATTACCCTGTCCCTGAAGCAAGGATTCACATGTCAAAAGAAGACCTTATCGAGTTTACCGGCACCGTCATGGAACTGCTCCCTAACGCCATGTTCCGCGTCACGCTCGACAACGAGCACACCATCCTCGCCCATACGAGCGGTAAGATGCGCAAGAACCGCATCCGCGTTCTGGCCGGTGACCGTGTCAATGTCGAAATGACGCCCTACGACCTGTCCAAGGGACGGATCACGTTCCGCTTCAAGTAAGACAGTCCGCCGCATGACCGCATCCCCGTCTTCCGCAGAAGGGTCATCCGGCCTTTTGGACCGTCCGAAGCTCGTTCTGGCCTCTGCCTCCCCGCGCCGCCTGAGCCTGCTGGAACAAATCGGCATCGTGCCTGACGCCATCGTCAGCGCCGATATCGACGAAGAACCGCGCCCCGGCGAATTGCCGCGCCCGCTCGCGCAGCGCCTCGCCCGCCAAAAGGCGGAGCATGTGGCCGCGCAGCGCACGGACGCCGCATTGGTCCTCGGCGCGGATACCGTGGTGTCGGTCGGTCGGCGCATCCTGCCGAAAGTCGAAGACGAAAAGACAGCCCGCGCGTGCCTGAAGCTGCTATCGGGCCGTCGGCACAAGGTTCTGACCGCTGTTGTCCTGCGCCCGAGCGCGAGCTGGCCGCAGGGCAATTCCTGCGAGCGGTTGGTGGAAACCTCCGTCATTTTCCATCGCCTGACGGATGCTCAGATCGACGCTCTGATCGCGCAGGGGGACTGGAAGGGCAAGGCAGGCGGTTATGCCATTCAGGGCGCCGCCGCTGCTCATATCCGCCAGATCGGTGGCAGCTACTCCGCCGTTGTGGGGCTACCTCTGTTTGAAACCGCGCAACTCCTACGTGGACAGCCGGTTGGCAAGCCCTCAGGTGGCTGGATCGCATGACCGAAATCCGCGCAGCCTGTTCTCCAGGTGAAGTGCGGATTGCCGTCACAGATCATGACACGCTCCTGGATGCCGCGATCTGGCGCCCCGGCAGCCCGGATGGTCTGGAAGACTGGCATGTTGTCCGCGTCCAGAAAGCCGCTTCCGCTCTGGGGGGCGCGTTCGTCCTGCTCGAATACGGCCAGAGCGGCTTTCTCTCCACACGTGAAACCCTGATCGAAGGGGCTCTGACCGCAGCGCGCGTCAGTCGCGCAGCCCAGAACAACAAGGGTCTGCGCCTGCGTCGGGCGGACATGCCCACCGAAGCCCCCTCCGCTCCAAAACTCCTGGAACGCGGCCCGACCCCGCTCGACGAACTTGCGGACCGCTATCCGGAGGCTCCGATTTTCGTGGATGATCCGGGCATTGCCGCAAAACTCCCTGTCCGGCTGCGTCCGCGCCTCCAGCGTTGCCAGCAGGCATTCGATGGTACGCTTGAGGCCGATTTCGACAGTCTTGGCAGTTCCGATGCCGATCTGGGCCTGCTGACCGCCAGTTTTTTTCCGACCCCCGCCCTTGTCGCTGTCGACCTCGACAGCACTGGCACTCCTGACTTCAAGGGGAATGTAGCGGCCTTTCCCGAACTGGCGCGGCAGATCCGCCTGCGGAACCTCTCAGGCACGATTCTGGTAGATCCGGCAGGTGTAAAGACGCGCAAACGCCCCGCGCTAGTCGCATTCCTGCGCGAAGCCCTGTCCGACGATCCGCTCAAGCCAGACGTTCTCGGCGCAACATCGTCGGGCCTGCTGGAACTGACGCGCCCTCGCCGTCGCCCTCCTTTGCATGAACTTCTGTCTTCCCCACAAGGTCTGGCTCTGTCCATCCTGCGGACGATCCTGCTCGAAGAGCGCCCAGGCCAGACGCTGACAGCTTCGATCGGCCTTATCAAAGCACTGGAAAGTGACCCCGAGGCGCTTGCTAATTTCACGTCCCGCCGCGCCCGGCCGCTGGACCTTGTCCTTGATCCCAATGCCCCACCCGCAAGCTGGAGCCTGTCATGAGCGAGTCCACCTGTCCGATCTGCCATCGCCCCACGGATCCCCGGTTCCGCCCGTTCTGCTCCCGACACTGTGCAGACGTAGATCTGGGCCGTTGGTTCAATGGATCATACCGGGTTCCGTCCTTCCGTCAGGATAATGACGAAGAGCAGAACGAATATCACGACGGAGAGGGTTGATCCCACCTCAATCATCCGCTAAACCCCATTCCGCAGCAGGGTCCGCCCTGTGGCTTCGGTGCCCAAGTAGCTCAGTTGGTAGAGCATGCGACTGAAAATCGCAGTGTCGGTGGTTCGATTCCGCCCTTGGGCACCATTTTCTCCATAAAAATTATTTTCTGATCAGCACTTCACGCGAATGGTTGTCTCCATAAAGGCACGATTCCCTCTGATGTTCTGACAGCCAGATCTTCCATGATGAAGCCGGGCAGGCCATCGCCGCCCAACTCAACCGCGCCCTATCCCGAAATCCCCGTTATCTTCAGAGCATAATCGACCAGCATATCAAAGATCACACCACGGTGGCCTGTACGCTCGATACACAAGGCCGCTCTCGCGACTGCCTGGTCCGGGAAGGGCATTACGGGGAGCTGAATCAGGCCGCACGCGACTATGTGGCTCAGGCACCCTATTTCTCTGCAATAAGAAGAGATCATCCCGTCAGCCCACACTACAGGATGCACTTCAATTTCCTCATCCCACCGGACCGCTGACTGATAGCCGGAACATGAATTTTCCCTTCGTATGCATCCGAACCGTGGTCGGGGGCGTTGTTTTCTCGAGCGTCAGAACAACACGGGTTCTGACCCGCACGCAGTGACTACGAAAACAGACAGAAGGTTTCATGATGTCTTTCAATATCAGCCGCCGTGGCGTCGCCCTTGCAGCCGTCCTTTTCGGAGCAGGTCTTGTCGCAGCCCCCGCCGTCCGCGCTGAAGATACGCTCGGAACCCCGGTGGGACACATCACACTCTCTGCTCATTCGGCAGATGTCGGCATCGGTTACACCTGGGGCGACGGCACCCTGACCTATGGCCATCACACCTATCACTTCAAGGTCAGCGGCGGGAACATTGCAGCCGTTGGTTACTCCACCCTGAAGGCCGAGGGTCCCGTCTATAACCTCAAGCATCTGCATGATTTCGACGGCAGCTATGGCGCACTTGCCGGTGAGGCAACGCTCGACAAAGGTCTGGGTGGTGCGATCCTTTCCAACAGCAATGGCGTGCGAATCAAGATCGAGACCGCAACGCAAGGCGCACGTCTGGCAGCAGGTGCACAGGGTCTGACCTTTACGTTGAACAAGTAATATGGTGCCATCCTAGCGCATATTTATTTCAAATAAGGATGCGGTTACAGGTCGGACACTCACCCAGCTCGCCCGTTTCTTCCGAATTTTTACGGAGGGTCGGAGAATGACAGATCATGGATACCAACATTATTGTTCTCTCCTTCACCGAGCAGAGCAAGGCGTTCCAAGCGTTTTCCGAACTTCGGGAATGCGCTGAGGACCAGAAACTGGTTGTCATCAATGAAGCTGTCGTTGAGCGCGGCACGAACGGAAACATCATCATCCATGACAACTGGACCAACGGATCTTCAGGCGAGCAGGTTCTGAACGGAACGCTGCTGGGCGTACTTCTCGGGGCGTCCATGAGTGCGCTCGTGGGATCGAGCCTGTCGGCTGAGGATGCGATGATCCGCAGGAGCCTCCTGGCGCAGCAGCAGAGGCCAAGCGCGTCCTTGTGGAGCAGCATTCGACCGAATGGCACGACCGTCTGAACTAATGGCAGAAACAGGTTGCGACCTGCCTTCACAATCTGAAGAACAGGATCACGAGCGACTGAGACCGTTACGGTCGTGAGCTGAGCCCCTAATGCGGGCCATCGTGACGAAACATTTCCTTGCAGGATGTCGTCACGATGGCCCAGCGCCGTCAGCGGATTGAAAAAGATTCCCAGTGCGCAGGCGTTCTGTGTCATACGCAGAAAAGAGTGGCGGCTGTTGGAAATCAGTGGCGTGGAGAAGCGCTCTGTGAAGAACGGCCGTGAGAAACCGCGCTTGAGCCAGAGCTGGAAAGCATCGAAAACCGATAAACAGAGATTTTCCCTCTAGGTGGGAAACACGATCACGAAACGTCCCACGCGTCCCTGTTCGCCGCTCGGCTGCGGGTTGTTGCTCTCACCGATGGTGGCGGTCAGGAGAAGTTCGATGGCGGTGCCTGCGGGGAGGACAACCTTTACACCGCCCTGACACTTTCCGTCAGACGTAGGCTGCTGCCGATGGTTCCGGGGGCAAGAAGGGATGTCAGGGCGTGGCAGCGGCCCGAGACGGAAAGGTCCTTATGGTCCATGGCGGACAGGATACATGGGACGCTTTATTTTAAGAGAGAGGGCATGAGCCTGGGGACAGGACGTTGCATGTCCGGCCCGGATACGGACATAGTGCGGCATGAAGCGTCTCGACCCCTTTCTCCTGTCTCTTATCGCCGCCATTGCACTGGCCTCTTTTCTGCCCTGCCGTGGGCAGATGGAGCATATCCTCCAGCATGTTGTGACGATCCTCATCACGTTCATGTTCTTCTTTCAGGGCGCAAAGCTCGAACGTCATGCCATCGTGGACAGCGTGAAGGATTGGAAACTTCAGGGGAGCGTGCTGCTCTGCACGTTCGCGCTGTTTCCGTTGCTGGGGATCGGGCTGCATCTGCTGTTTCGGGCAGTCTTTCCGGATGCCCTGTTCGGTGAGGATCTGTGGTCGGGCATTCTGTTCCTGTGCTGCCTGCCATCCACCGTGCAGTCTTCCATCGCGTTGACCTCCATCGCGAAGGGCAATGTTCCGGCGGCGATCTGCGCGGCAACGGTTTCCAACATCGCAGGTATCGCGCTCACACCGCTACTGACGGGACTAGTGCTCGGGCATGTGGGCGCGGGACATTCGCCGCTGGAGTCCATTCTCGACGTAAGCAAGGAGTTGCTGTTGCCGTTTGCGCTGGGGCAGATCCTACAAAAATGGGTCGGGCCGATCGTACGCAGGCACAAAATCCTGATCTCATTCACCGATCGTGGGTCTATCATCGTGGTGGTCTATACGGCGTTCAGTTCGGCCGTGGTCGAAGGGATCTGGCACCGGGTTTCGGGCGCGCATCTACTGCAAGTCGCGCTACTCGACAGTCTCATGCTAGCGCTGGTTCTTGTGCTGTCCCATCTGATGGGCGACGGTCTGGAACAGACGACGGAAAACAAGATCGCGCTCCAGTTCTGTGGCTCGAAAAAATCACTGGCGTCAGGCGTGCCTATGGCGAGCGTCATTTTTCCGGCGGCGTCGGTCGGCATCATCGTGCTGCCCCTGATGATCTACCACCAGATCCAGCTCTTCACCTGTACGCTGCTGGCCCGGCGTTATGGTCGTCGCATGCTCGCAACCAGCGACCAGGGCACGGCGACCTCACCGCAGCGTCGCACTGCCACACCATAGACTTCGGCAAACAACGCATCCGTCAGCACTTCGGCGGGCGTCCCGATACCGACAAGACGCCCCTCCGAAAGGACCGCGATGCGAGTGCAGAAGCGGGCGGCGAGCGCCAGATCGTGCAGAACCACAGCGACGGCCTGGCCCTGTGCGGCGTACTGGCCAAAAAGGTTCATAACTGTCAGGGCCTGCGCGGGATCAAGGGCCGCGACGGGTTCGTCCGCCAGCATCACAGGAGCCTGAACGGCAAGCGCACGCGCGAGCAGAATGCGGGCGCGTTCGCCGCCTGACAGACGGGCGGAAGAACGGTCAGCGAAGGCACTCATCCCGACCGCGTCGAGCGCCTGTCGCACGGCGGCGGCGTCCTGTTGCGCTGAAGCCGTACGGCGATGGGGCAGACGACCGAGGGCCACGACGTCGCGCACGCTCATTCCGATTGAGGCCGGGGCTTCCTGCGGGAGATAGGCCAGATGGCGACCGCGCTCTTCGGGCGGCATGGTGAACAGGTCCCGTCCATCCAGAAAAACACAGCCCGTATCGGGGCGAAGCAGTCCGGCCATAACGCGCAGGAGCGTACTCTTGCCCGCACCGTTAGGACCGATCAGGCCGAGGACTTCGCCGGGACGCACCTCGAGTGCAATATCGTTGAGAAGTCTGTTGCCCTGAAGGGTCAGGCTGATCGTGTCTGTCTGGAGGATCATGACGCACTCCTCATACCGGCCGGCCGCGCAGGCGCCAGACCTGCCAGAAAAAGACCGGTGTTCCAATCAGCGACGTGACGACACCGAGTTGCAGTTCGGCCCCGCTGACGGGCAGGCGTACAAACAGGTCAGCCGCCAGCAGGAGCGCCGCGCCACCAAGGGCAGAGGGCAACAGCAGACGTGACGGGCGCGCTCCGGCGAGCGGGCGCAGGAGATGCGGCATGACGAGCCCGACAAACCCGATCCCGCCCGCAACGGCAACCCCGCTGCCGACCGCAAGCGCTGTTCCGATCACGACGCGCCACTGCACGACCCGCAGGGAGAAGCCCATCGTCTGGGCAACGTCTTCACCAAGGGTCAGGGCATCCAGCGACCGCCCCGTGCTGAAAAGCAGCGCGGAGCCGATCAGCAGACCAGGCATCGCAATCAGAACATCCTGCTGGCTGGCACGCGACAGGGAGCCCATGAGCCAGTGCATGATTTCATAAGACGCATAGGGGCTTGGCACGAGATTGAGCGTCAAAGCCAGAAGGGCCGCGCTCATGGAGCCCAGCGCCGCACCGGCCAGTACCAGAACGAGCGTCCCGCCGCGCGTGAGTACCAGAAGCAGGAGTGTCGCGAGCCCAGCGCCGAACAACGCCGCCAACGGGAGCGCAGGCACCCAGACTGCCGAGACGCCAGTATAGAAGACTAATACCGCCCCAAGAGCACCACAGCCCGAAATACCCAGCACGCCCGGATCGGCGAGTGGATTACGGACCAGTCCCTGAAGCGCCGCCCCCGACAGACCCAGCGTTGCACCGATCAGCAAAGCAAGGGTCATACGAGGCAGGCGGATCTGGCCGATGATGGTCACGGCGATCGTCGCGCGGCCATGCAGCATGTCGGACAGGCCCTGAGTGACGTCGATCCCCGCCGGACCTGCGGTCAGTGACAGGAGGGCAAGAGCCAGAACCAGCGTGGCGAGAATGGTGACGGTCAGGGCATAGCGGCTCATGGTGTAGACTCCGCGCCGGTCAGACGGTCATGCGCGGCGATCAGGGCGGTCAGCGCATCGAGAGTATCAGGCGTGCCGCACATGGTCAGCCGGCCGGGAAGGGCTAACAGATGCATGCCCGTGAAGCGGTCCCGCAGGGCGGGATGATGAACGGCATCTTCCGCTAAAGAGACGCCTTCCGAAATCATGCCCGTCACCAAAAGATCCGGCGGATGGGCAATCAGCGTTTCCAGCGCGATGGTGCCATCTGGTCGCTCGGACGCAGACAGGCGGAAGCCCGCGCGTTTCAGCAAATCGGTAATCAAGCCGCCCTCTTCTCCGGCAAGGTTCGCGCCGATGACCGTAGCCGTCAGGATCTGCTCCGGATGAACAGGATGGAGGCTTTCCAGACGCATACCAAACGCACGGACCATGTCCTCGCCGCGTGCATCTTCGCCGATGGCGTGGGCGATTGTGCGGATCTGGGTGGGAATATCCGCTAGAGATGCAATGGAGGGAAGCTGCACGAAGGGGACATGTAGCACATCGGTCACGAGCGGAACGGTCGGACGGTGCCATGTCCCGTCCAGAACAACATCCGGATGGGTGACAACAAGGTTCTCGCCATCAGGCCGCTGGACAGGATAAGCCCTGGCAGCCTCACAGCGAACGGATTCCGCGCAGTCCGTGGCCAACGGGCTGAGACCAAGGATATGGGACGGGTCCGCCAGTTCAAGCAGCAATTCGTCCGTACACAGATTGAGCGAGACGATACGGGTCCGCACCGGACCGGCACAGGCCGATCCGGAAAAACAGCCCCACAGCAGGAAACTTGCCATCGGGACTGCAAAGACGTGAAAAAGCGCCTTAGAGGCCAAACGTCACACCGCCGTAAAAGGAACGACCCGGCTGAAGATAACCGACCGGGTTTTCATAATACCGGTTCCCCAGATTGTCGCCACGCGCGAACAGGGTGACAAAATTGGCCAGCTTGTATTCCGCGGCAATGTTCACCGTCACATAATCATGCCCGATCGTGCTCATGGACGTATACCGGTCGAGGTCATGCCAGCCACTAACATACAGCAGGCTTGGCGTAATGCTCAGGCGCTTGGTCGGCGTCCAGATCACACTGGCCGTGGCCTTGTGGCGGGGACGACGCACGAGGGCCGCACCCGTGCTGCGATCCGTGGCGTCCGTCCAGGTATAGGTGCCGCGCAGATCCACGCTCTTGATGATACGGTAATCAATAAAGGCTTCCACACCATGCGTCTGCGCACGGGCGACGTTGATATAGGTGTAGTTGTAGCCCGACAGTGCATAGTTGATGAGATTGCGGACATGGTTGCCATAATAGTCAGCACCAAACGTCAGCTTACCGCCCAGAAGACGCTCCTCGAACCCAGCGTCGAAGCCCAGAAGACGCTCGGCTCGCAGGTTCGGATTGGCAAGGGAGTAATAGGCGGGATAGCTGACGAAAAGCTGGTTCAGCGACGGACCATGGAAGCCTGAACCACCGCTGGCTTTTAGCGTCAGACCGGTACCAGGAATCTTCACCGCCGGGGCGACACGCCAGGTCACGTAATTACCGTAACGGGAATTGTTGTCGTAACGGATATTGGCTGAACCGAAGAGAATATCGTGCCAATGACCTTCAAGCTGACCCCAGGCGGCATTCGTCGTGGTCTGAGCTGCGACCGGGGTCATGATCCGTTCGCGGATATAGTCATATCCCACGAGGAATGAACCGTTATGACCAAGATGGGTCAGGCCCTGCCAGTCCACCTTCAGACGATCGCCACGGTTGGACGCGATGTCTGATTCTCCAGCCGTGATGTCATGGCGGCGATAGGTTACGTACCCGACGCCGAGCGTCTGCTCGAACACACCCTTAAAGGATTTCAGATGGGCCGTTCCGCGCAGAATTGCTTGTTTAAGATCGCTTTCATTCTGCTGGGCTGACGGTAACGTCGGATAGGAACTGTAATCGTCAGCGACGTATTCGTAATCCGCCTGCGTGAGATGGGCCGTGAAGCCGAGATCGAAATTGTCCGTCACGTCGTAGCCGAGCCGCACATTGGCTGTGCGGTTGTCGTTACGGTTGGACGCAACATCATGGTCGTGAACCTGCGCACGAATGGCTTTTGGTACAGCCTGATAGTCGCCGACATGATTGTGCGAGACTTCGACCATGTAGTGGAAACGGTGCAGCGATCCCGAGAACCCGGCCGTCTGGTTCTTCGTTGAATAGCTGCCGCCTTCGAGACGGACGAAGCCGTGCAACGGTCCCTGCCCCTGTTTGGTCGTCATGTCGATGACGCCGCCCATCGCATCCGCACCGTATAGGCCGCTCTGCGGGCCACGCAGGATTTCCACGCGGGCCAGCCCATCGGTAAGAAACTGCGCTGTATCAAATGCCCCAGCCGGCGTGGACGGATCGTTAATGTCCATGCCGTCCAGCCGCACCTTCACTTCATTGGCGTTGGTGCCGCGCATGAAGATCGACCCCGTACCGCCAGGACCGCCCGTACGCACCATGTTCAGGCCCGGTTCACGCGACAGAAGGTCTGCGAGGTCGCGCCTCTGGAGCAGTTCAATGTCACGCTGGGTCACAACCGTAACCTGCGAACCGACTTTGCTGATGTCCTGCGGCATTCGGTTGGCCGTTACGGTGACGGTCTCAGGGATGGTGGCGGTTACGGTGTCAGGAGTGGTCTGCGGGGCTCTGGTGGCTGTCGTCCGGGGAACGGTCGGGGGTGTCTTGGGCTTCTGCGGCGGTGTTGGCTCCTGGGCCGGGACGGACGCCAGCGCGGGAACGGCGGCAAGCATGCTCGTCGCGAAAAGAAGGCAGGAAATACGGGGCATGGCGATAGTAATGTCTCGTCGTTCTGCGTCGCCCTCAAGAAGGAGGCAGCCCCGCAGTGACAGGGTCTGATCCAGCGTTCCGATGCACCCCGCCCGGACCGTCCTTCGGACAACTTATGCTGACGGCAGGTCTCCTGGCTCGCGCTTTGGTCTCAGGCCCCTTCCCGGCACCGGGCCAGTGGGTTCTCTCCTGAAGCCGTACTGTCCACTCGTTACGGAGCGACAGTCAGTGCTTACAGTTGCGGGGGCAGCCGCAGTTTTGCACTGCGTTCCCTTTTCACCCGGCAGACCGGGCACCGTCAGATGTCATGAAGCGCCCCGGGCAGCACAAGTCAAACACAAACATCCATTCATCGCTGATTTGATACCGCACAACTCTGCAACATCGCTTTCATTCCGTTGCAATCCGGTCTTTGCCTCGAATGTCCCTGGACGTCAGTGTTCCCTCCATCGGATACAGGATCAGGACGCGATCATGACGACCCCCTCTGCTGCCCAGACGGTTCACCACGAACGCGACCTTCCGGCAGGATGCGATGGCATGAAAGGAGAAGGGCCCGGTCTTCCCCAACGTCTGTTGTGCAGCACTTTCCGGGTCCGGCAGTATAACGACGTACATGCACGCGCCGCGGATCTGAGACTGCGGCTGCCGCTGGGCCGCAAACGCCTTCAGCGGATCGAACGCATCCGCGAAGCCGGGGCGCTATTCATCCATGTTCCTAAGAATGGCGGCACGTCGATCTGTGACCTGCTGTATGGAGGGATCATGATGCATGAGACCTGGCGCTATTATCAGCATGTCGCCCCCGATCTGTGCCGGACCCTTCCGAGCTTCGCGATCTGGCGTGATCCCGTAAAGCGTTTCGTTTCCGCATGGGCCTTTGCCCGTCGTGGCGGCACGTCACGGGTGAAAATCCATCCTTCAGTCAACGCACTCTACCGCTCGTTCCACACGCTGGACCATGCTCTCGAACATGTGGAATCCTGTCCGAGCGTTTACGAGATGGACCATGTTTTTCGTCCGCAGGCTTTGTATGTTTGCGACCGTAATGGCCAGCTGAGCGTCGATCAGCTGTTTTCGATGGATCGGATTGCGTCCCTGCCCGATTTGGTACCTGTCCTGAAAGGCAAAACCATTCCCCATTTGAACGGCAACACCCACGATGTCGTTCCCACGGCCGCGCAAGCAAAAAGGATTCGACAGCTCTACAGCGCAGACGAAGCGCTGCGCCCAGCTGGATAATACTTTAAAACGATCTTTCCCAGAAAAACGGGACATGTCTTCCAAATGTCACAATCAATGGCAGGTTTCCTGTCATTTTTTTGCCATTGCGATAGTGGAATGTGGCTAAATTACCATGCCCTGTGTATGTCATATCATGTCAGCCCACATCCGATTGAAATAAGGCCATCACTCATGCTTTTTCTCGGCTGAAAGTTCCCCTGACCGAGAAAGACCGAAAATACGATGCGCCTTGTTCGCCTGCTTTCGACTTCGGCCCTGTTTGCGTTCGGTACGGTGTCGGCCTTTGCCGCGCCCGCAAACAACACGGCTCCTTCTGCCAAGAAGAGCCATACCAAAGTCGCTGCCGCCGCCGCACCGTCCATGATGGGCAACACGGCTCCAACAGACGAACATATCTCTGTCAGCGGTCACCATTCCTATTTCGATGGCGTAACACGCCGCGATGTTGGTGGTGGTCTGATGCAAAAACAGGATGCGGCGAAATCCGTTTCTGCCATCTCCCGCGACTACATCGAAAAACAGGCCCCCGGTCAGGACCCGATGCAACTTATCGCGCTGCTTCCAGGTGCGAACGTTACATCCTCCGATCCGGCGGGTCTGACGGGAAGTCACATGAGCGCCCGTGGCCTCGACCAGTCGCAGATGGGTTTCACGCTTGAAGGTTTCCCGCTCAATGATATTGGAAACTTCGCGGTATATTCTCAGGAAATTGTAGATTCCGAAAACCTGCGTAAGATCAGCCTTGCACAGGGCTCCGCAGACCTCGACAGCCCGCATCTGAGCGCCACCGGCGGTGTGGTCGACATGTACATGATCGACCCTAAGATGAAAAAGGGCGGCGCATTCGACGTCTCCTACGGCTCATACGACTACACGCGCGGCTTCCTGCGTCTGGATACCGGCAAGATCGGCCAGACCAATCTGCGCGCCTATTTTTCTGGCTCCTACGCGACAGAAGACGCCATCCATTCCATGGCCACGAACCGCAAGCTGCATGCTGAAGCGAAGTTCGTGAATGACTGGGGTGATGGCAACCGCGTGTCGCTCGCGATCGTCGGAAACCGACTCTATAACTACCTGTCGCCAAGCGTAAATCTTCCATCGTGGAATGCGTATGGTTTTGGCGAAAAAACGGGTTACGTTGCATCGTGTTATGCTGGTTCCACCTGTACTCGCCCGAATGGAACCACTTTTAAAAACACAAGCAATGCTACAATAAATAATACCGTTTATAACGGTACATATAAAGAAAATAATAGTAATTACTATAAACTTCACCAGAACCCGTTCACCAATATCTATGCCAGTGCTCCCTCAACCTTTAAGTTGACAGATCACCTTGTTCTCACGGAAACGCCTTATTTCTGGTACGGTGACGGCAGCGGCGGCGGTGCTTACACGACACCAACAAGCTGGGGTGCCACGAACATGACTGGCACACTGAACGGCAAAAAGCCCTCCAGCAGCACACTGATGTATGAACCCTCGCTCACCACGACCTATCGCCCGGGTGCCGTCACGAAGCTGACACTGACAACCGGCGTTAACCGCCTGATGGTCGGATACTGGTTCGAATACGCCAAGCAAATCCAGACAGCGCCTGCAACGGGCATCGCATCCAACGGTACACCTTGGAACATCTGGGGCAGTGGTTCGAACTTCATCTTCAATGACGGCACGACCTATCAGTACCGCGCCAGTCTGACGCAGACCCGCACCCACGTCATGTTTATTGGTGACAGCCTGTCGCTGCTGAACAACAAGCTGACCATCGACGCAGGGTTGAAATATGCAATCGTCACACGTGACGGTCACAATATGCTGCCCAATACGTCAACAGGTCCTTACATCAACAAAACATTCTACCAACCGCTGCCGACAGCATCGATCCGCTATCAGATCAATCCGGAAATGCAGATCTTCGTGTCTGGTGCGACAAACTTCCGTATCCCGATGAACTACTCGCTCTATGACGCGGGTACATATTATAAAAACGGCGGATACAGCACGCAGGCCAATGCAAACCAACAGCCGGAAATTTCCATTTCGGAAGAAGCCGGCTGGCGTTACACAGGCCCAACGGTCATGGCCTCAATCACGTACTTCCACTACAACTTCACAAACCGTCTGTTCTCTCAGACCGAATGTCTGAACTCATCGTGCACCAACTACGCCACGACCAACATCAATGCCGGTGGTCAGAGCACGAACGGTGTGGATGCCGAAATCGGAACACGTCCGATTTTCTATCACCTACGGCCCTATGCATCCTTCGAGTACGTTGACGCCCGGACCACCAGTAACCTGCGTGCTGGTAGCGGTGCATCAAGCGACTACCTGCATACCGCTGGAAAATTTGCTCCTGAGACCCCCAAATACCAGGTTGGCTTCAACCTCGACTATGACGACGGTAATATCTTTGGCGCTTACAGCCTGAAGTACGTTGCCAAACAGTATTCGACATTCATGGACGACCAGCACATTCCGGGTTACGTTAAAATGAATATCTCGGTCGGCTATCGCTTCAAAAACCTGGGCTTCCTGCAAGCACCGAACATCAAATTCAACCTGACCAACATCACCAACAACCATTACCTCGGTTTTCCGACCGGCGTTCAGACCAACGCACAAACACAGCGCGGCATCTTCGGAACCACCGTCAAAGGAACAGCTCCGACTTACATGATCGCGGCACCGTTCGCTGCAACCGGTTCCATCAGCGCTGGTTTCTGATCCTTCAAATCTTGTTAACCCTGAATGCCCCATGCCGGTCTCCGGCATGGGGTTTTTCATGACCGTGAAGGTATTCCAAAACAAAGCGCTGCACTCTTGCGCTCTATTGGACAATAGGGCCATTTAAACCCACACTCGCGACACACCAGAGACACATAAGGATCCACGGTGGGCAGAACGAAAACGACGGACAGGTCAGCTCTGGATATCTATCTGAGGGCTCTTAGGGATCATCTGTCCATTGAATCCAAGGCCATCGAGACCGCGCTTTCCGAGTTGCCTGTATGTGAGCGGTATCCGGGGCTATGTCGGCGGATGGAGCAGGATCTGGCGATGGGCCGGAGCCATGCGCGGGAGGTCACGATCCTTCTGTCCCGACACGGACACCCTGCCCCAGTTCCCCATGAAACCGTCTCGTCCATTCTCAGCACCGTCTCGGGGCTTCTGCATGGGGGTGAGGAGCATGACGTTCTGAAGAACGTGCTGGCGGCGAGCGGATATCGCGCGCATCAGATCGCATCACTTCAGGTTCTAATTGTGCTGGCACAGCAGCTTGGTTTTGCGCAGGACGCAGCGGCTCTGGACTGCCTGAAGGATGAGGAAATAGCGGCGGCCGGGGCGCTCGAAGGACTGACGCCAGAAATCGTGGCGCAGTATCTGGCGGCAGGCTGAGGCAGCTTGCAAGACATCCGTGAGGGCGTAAACTTCGGGTATGTCCTCATTCCGCTTTCTTCACGCTGCTGACATCCACCTCGACAGCCCCCTGCGGGGACTGAGCCGTTACGAGGGGCTTCCCGAGGCGGAAATCCGGGGCTCCACGCGGCGCGCGCTGGACCGGCTTGTCGAGACAGCGCTGACGGAAAAGGTCGATTTCCTCGTGCTGGCGGGGGATCTGTATGACGGATCCTGGCAGGATGTGGGGACCGGGCTTTACATGGTCCGGGCACTGAGCCGGCTGGTTCAGGCTGGCATCCGGGTCGTGACGCTTTCGGGCAATCATGATGCCCAGTCGGTCATTGCGCGCGAACTGCCGCTTCCGGACGGGATCGATCATTTCTCCTATGATGCACCCCAGACGCTGCACTGGCCCGAACTGGGCGTGGCACTCCATGGGCAGAGTTTCCGGGACCGGCATGTCACGCAGGACATGACGCGTGCCTATCCCGCGCCAGTGGCGGGGTGTTTTAATATCGGTGTGCTGCATACGTCGCTCTCAGGATATGGGGAGCACGAAACCTATGCGCCCTGCTCTGTCGAGACCCTCTCGGCCAAGGGGTATGATTACTGGGCGCTGGGGCATGTTCATGCGCGCGAGATTGTCTGCGAGCATCCGTGGATTGTGTTTCCCGGCGTGCTTCAGGGGCGCCATGCGCGCGAGACCGGAGCCTGTGGCTGTGAACTGGTTACGGTTGAGGACGGGATCGTCCGGTCTGTTGAATTCGTGGAATGTGATGTTGTGCGCTGGGCCCGGCTGGAGCTCGATGTCAGCGATATCCAGACTATGGATGCGGTTCTGGGCACGGCGCGTCAGGCGATGGAAGGCGCACTGTCCGAGGCCGGGGGGCGGACGGTCATTGCGCGGATCGTGTTGACGGGACGGAGCGTTCTGCATGACCGGTTATGTGCGTCGCAGGCATGGAAAGAGGATCTGCGGGGCATAGCAGTGTCGATGGCGCAGGGCACAGCCCAGATTGCGCTGGAGAAAATCCGTAACGAGACTTCCGCGCCTGCGCACCGGACGGGCGTGGCGGAGACGCGAGAGCTGGATCTGGCACTTGAAGGGCTGAGGCAGGACGACGAGTTTCTGGCGTCCCTGCCCAAGGCGTTTGAAGGATTTTTCTCAGTTCTGCCTTCCTGCGTTGAACGCGACAGTCTGATGGCGGAGGGGCAGTTTCCTCTTGAGCAGGCCCGGGCGGCCTTGCGGGCGCGACTTGTGGGGGAGACGGAATAATGCGTTTCGAACGTCTCGATCTTCTGCGCTATGGTGGGTTTCAGGATGCGACGCTGACCTTTCCAAAAGGTGCGCGGGATCTGCATGTCATTTACGGGCCCAACGAAGCCGGAAAATCGACGACGCTTTGTGCGATCCGGGATTTCCTGTTTGGGTTTCCGCATCATGTCGCGGGCGGTGACTGGATGACGGCCGCGTCGCTGCTGCGGGTCGGGACGTGTCTGGAGCAGGACGGAACGGTTTTTGAGGGCCTGCGGCGTCGGGGGCGGAATCAGACGCTTTTTGCGACCGATGACAAGACTGCTCTCGATGATCTGACATTGCGGAGCTGGCTTGGTGGGCTGGACGCAAAAGGGTTCGAGGCGGCCTGGGCGCTGGATCATGCGCGGCTACGCGAAGGCGGCGAGGAGATGCGTCGTCTGAAGGATGATGCAGGGCTTCAGATTCTGGCGGCTGGTCTGGGTCTTGAGGGCATCGGGAAACTGGCGACGACGCTTCAGGAAGAAGTGAATTCGGAATGGAAATCCGGGCGGGCACGCTCGGCCTTGCAGCAGGCAAAGCAGAAACTGAAAGATTTGCAGCAGACCCTGCGTCAGGACACGACGACAGCGCGGCAACTTTCGATTGCGAACAAGGCAGTATCAGTTTCTGAATCAGAACGGACAGCCTGTGAAAAGGAAGCTCAGGCGCTCGGGGTGCGTCGCAGGACCAACTCCCGGCTGAAAGCGACATCTGTTCCTATTCAGAAACTGATGGAGACCGAAGCGGAGATCGCTACTTTTCCGCACTGGGATCTGACGGCTCAGGATTGCGCGCGGATCGAGAAAACCCTTGAAACCCTGCATCGGGACGAAGAGACGCTTTCGATCACGCGCCAGAAACTTGAGACATTATCCGGGCAGGTGCGGGACTATGGGGAACCGCATCCTGTTCTTGCGGAGCAGGACGCCATCCGGGCGCTGCTGGGGCGGGCTGTGCTTGTCGCGCGTCTTGAAGTGGCGGCGGGAGACCGTCAGGCACGGCTGACGCGGGATGGGATCTGGCTTGAGCAGTTCAGGGCGCGGCATGGCTGTGAGGCGGGCGCGCTGCCAGAATTGTCGGAACTGGACGATCTGGACCAGCGACTTCAGGCGCGCGCGCTGCTGCACACGCAGGCGCAGGACCTGGGCGCGCGGCTTCGGGAGATGGAACAGGCGCTGGGTGCGCTTCGTCCGAGATCCGTTCCAGATACGGATGAAAAAACCGATGGGGAGCGTTTGCGCCTGTTTCGGCTGGAACTGGATGAGGCGCGTAGCCTTGGTAAGCTGGATGAGCTGATCGACAGCCTTTCGGATGAGGTTGGACGGCAGGAAAATGTCACGGCAGCGGCTTATGGAGCGTTGTTGCCGTGGCGTACGACAGGTGAAAATCCGAAGGCCGAACTAACGGCGCTTGCGTTGCCGGACATGGCGATCCTCGAAGAGGAAGTGCGTATCCGGACAGCGCTAGACGAGCAGCGGCGGACCGCGTGCGACGACGTGCAGGCGGCGGAGACGGAACACGCGCGTCTGGAGCAGCAGCGTCGGCGGCTTGAGGAAAGCGGACAGGCGGTGTCACGCGAGCAGCTTTCCGCAGCGCGACAAGAACGCGACCGGCTGTGGCAGGAGATGGACCGTCATTGCCAGTCCGGAGACATTCCGCCTTCGGCGATGCGGGAGGCATTTGAGATTCTGATCCAGAATGCGGATGGTCTGGCGGACCGGCGCCATGACCATGCCGAGCAGTCCGCCCAGCTTGCGGCGCTTTCACGGCAGGTCGAGGATCTGGTGCTGAAGACCGCAGAGGCCCGGCGTCGGACGGCTCATGCAGAGGCAGAGTTGGATCGACGGGATACCGCATGGTCGGCTCTGCTGGAAACCTTGGGTGCGCCGGTCTTGCCGCCTGCCCCGCTTCAGGTCTGGATTACGCGGCGTCAGGAGGCTCTTGAAGCTGAAGAGCGGTTGCAGGTCACACGCTCGCAGTTGCAGGCCGCGACAGAAACGCGGGCGGATATGTGTCGCCGGCTGCAGGTTTTCGTGCCCGCATCTCCGTCCGACCAGCTGGCGACTCAGATCCGGCAGGCCGCGTCCGTTCTGGAGCGTGACGAAGCCGAAGCCCGCCAGAACGAGACCCGCATCGCGGAGCAGCGTCGCTTACTGGAGGCCGTGGCGAAAGACCGGGCTGCGCTGGCCGCACTGGAGCGCAGTCTGGCGCAGTGGGACGAAGACTGGGCGCTGGCCTGTCAGGCGTGTCATTACCCGGGCCGGCCGGACCGCACGGATCTGCTGGATGTGCGTGAGGCGCGAACGATCCAGAGCCGGATGGACAGCGAGCAGAAGGAGCAGGTGGCCGAGGCCTGCGATATTGCGGCTTTCCACGATGAACTGCGGGTGTTCCTTCAGCGTCACGGGCAGGGCTCTGCGGCGGAGCTTGAGACCTTCCTGACGCAGAAGCTGGGTCTCGAGCAAAAGCGGCTAGTGGCTGTGCAGGCACATGCGGCCCTTGAGGCCGAGATTGCGCAGAAGGATCTGAAAATTGCATCGCTGATGGCGGAGCTGGCGCCTGTGCGGTCAACGCTGGGTCTGGGGCCGAACGATGATTTGCGCCGCGCTTTGTCACGGGCCTGCGAGCGCGCCGGGCTTTGTGAGACGCGTGAGGGGTTGCGGGATCAGATCCTTCAGGCAGGCAATGGTCGTCCACTCGATATTCTTCTGGAAGAAGCCCGTGAAACGGACCCGGCACAACTCGAGCAGGAATTCGAAGCCATCGAGGCAGAAACAACGGCACTAAACGCCCGCAGATCGGAAGTGGATGAGCGGCTGTTCAATGCGCGCGCAGTTCTGGCGGGGCTGGAAAATGCGCGAGGCGTTCATGAGACGGCCGAGGAAATCCAAGAGACAGAAGCGGAGATTGCCGAGCGGGCCAGCCGCTATGTCTCACTCAGGCTCCAGCAATTGATGCTGTCACGACTGGTGGAACAGGGGCGCCAGCAAGCGCACGGGCCGTTGCTGACGCGTGCGGGGGCGCTGTTTTCCCGACTGACACTTGGGCGTTATGTCGGGCTTGCGACGGAAGAAGACGGCTCGGACGGGCTGGTTCTGGCAGGATGCCGACCAGGAAATACGGCGCTTGTCCCAGTTTACGCCATGAGCGAGGGCACGCGCGACCAGCTTTATCTGGCGCTGCGACTGGCATCCGTCGAACAGGCTTTGGAGCGGGGAATCCGTCTGCCTTTCCTTGCGGATGACCTGTTCGTGACGTTTGATGAAGAGCGCACGGATGCGGGTCTGAAAATTTTGGCTGAGATTTCGGAAAAAACGCAGGTTCTGTTTTTTACCCATCATAGATATATTTTAAATCAATCGAAAGAAATTTGTTCTTTTATAGAACTATAATTATATTAATGAAAAAATATTTATTTTATGATATTTTAATTCTTTCCTTCTTTTTCAATGGCACTGAGTGACGAAATATTATGAAATACAGACTATCTATTTTCCTTTGAGCTGATCTTCAATATAGCCATCCTGACATGGGTGTTTTGACTGGTCTTACTATTAAAAATGGTGTTTAGAGGCATTCCCACTTTCCTTCACGGAGCGCAGTCGTGACTGAAAGCCCACGCGGTAGCCTGAATGCACAGCGCATCATACCGCTCGCAACCCTTGCGGCACCTCCCCGTGGAATGGACCCGATCGTCGCTCGTCTCAGCACGGCTCTGTCTGAGGGTATCGCGGAGGTTCTGGAGCAGGAACGGGCGGTTCTTGTGCTGTCACGGCATTCCACGGGCAAGCTTTATCTGGATCAGCACCAGTTCTCGACACTGGCCACGCCGCCGCGGATCGAACCGACGGCAGATGTCTTTCTGCTGAGCGTTACGCGCAGTGCGTTGCTGCGGTATCTTCCGATGCTTGCGGCGCTGCCGCCCCTGTCTTTCAATATGGAGAAAGGGCCGGGGGCATTCCTGTTGTCCGCGGGGTCCATGCTTGAGGCTGGTATGCTGGAAGGCACGATTTCGCAGACACGCCAGCGCCTCATGCAGCATGTTACGGATCTACTCATCACGACAATTCTGGACTGCCTGCAACTGGAAGTCAGTGTCGCCGGGCGGCGCCGGCATCGGCAGAAGCATATCCGACACTATATAGAGACACGTTTACACGAGCATGATCTGACGCCGCAGAGTATTGCGGAGGCGTCGGGGATTTCCACCCGTGCGCTCTATCAGCTTTTCGATGGCAAGGACGGGGCGGTCGCGGGCTGGATCCTTAACAGGCGGCTTGAGCGGATCCATGCGGATCTGACGAACCCAGCACATGATACACTGTCGATCGCGCAGATCGCGCTGAACCATGGTTTCCGCAATGCCGCGCATTTCTCCCGGCGTTTCCGGCAGAAATTCGGGGCGTCCCCGCGGGAAATCCGGCAGCGTTCCGCCTTGCGGCTGGGGCGTTTGGAACAGACTGGATCGTCAGGATGGCACGGACGAGGCGGGTAGTAGACTGGCCTACGACCAGGTCCAGCAGAACGACTTGGAGGATTCGAAAAACCCTCTTGCCCAGTTAATTCAGACACACAAGCCCTTGGTATGGTCGTACACTGAAAGTGCTTGCGAAGGGTTTTCGAACCCTCAGGGTAGCAGTCACCTAGGTAGTCGAAACCGTCACGATTCACACCATTATCTAGAAACGGGCGTCTCTGCCGCCAGAGCGCAGCACTTATAGGCGCTTCGGAAATCCAGCGGCGAGGTAATCGATGAACGCACGTACCGCTGATGGCAGCCCACGCCGCGTTGTAAATACGAGATGGACGATTCCTTCTGCTCCTCTCCATTCCGGAAGGACCTGCACTACCAGACCCTTCTCCAGTGGCTCCCGAACGAAATGATCCGGAAGCCACGCAACACCCAGCCCTGCAATCGCCGCATCCCGCACTATGCCCATATCCTGCGAACCAAACCGAGGCATTCGGCGTATTTCGTGAGTCTCGCCGTGGTGATTTATTAAAGGCCAGATGCAGTCTGTTGCCTCGTCGCTTGTTGTTAAGAGCGATGCACTCTTCAGATCCTGCAGGTTTCTGATGCTTGCAGCTACACGCGGATGTGCGACTAAAACACGTGTGGAGCGCCCGAGAGTACGCATTGTCAAAGCTGCATCCGAGGTGAGAGCCAGGCGAACCCGTAATGCGAGGTCGATGCGCTCCTCTATCAGATCCACTGCCCGATCTACCGCCAAAAGTTGCAACCGCACCTTGGGGTAGCGATCCAGAAAGCCTGTCATCAAGTGACCGATCACAGCAACCATGCCAGTCGGACAACTGAACCGAACGACGCCCGCTGGCTCAGCCTGGGCCGCGCTGATGATTGCCTCTGCAGCTTCTGCCTCATCCAGCATAGTACGGCAGCGCTCATAAAATATCCGACCGAGGTCCGTGACGCGGAAGCGTCTACTGGACCGCTCGATCAGACGTATACCGAGCCGGCTTTCCAGATCGGTAATGCGGCGGCTGAGTTTTGACTTCGGCTCATGCAGCACACGCGAAGCAGCCGAAAAGCCGCCATGCGCGACGACTGCTACGAAATACGCATAATCATTGAGATCTCGACGTTTCATCGTTCCTCTTTCTGAACGCTGTGTGTCAGTATTGCCATCTACAGCGATGATCGTTCCAATGGCATCTCTTTCCTGACGGCGCAAACGGAGCGCTGAAAATAAGGAACAGAACAATGACTTACGGATTTGATGGCAAGGTCGTGATTGTAACCGGCGGTACAAGTGGCATTGGTCTGGCTACCGCCAAAGCTTTCGCCGATGAAGGCGCATTCGTTTTCATCACCGGAAGACGACAGGAAGCGCTCGACGCCGCTGTCACTCGCATCGGTGGCAAAGTAACGGGTGTACGCGGTGATATGGGCCGTCTAGAAGATATCGACCGTCTATATGATACCGTTCAGCAAACACATAGCCAGATCGATGTTGTCTTCGCCAATGCCGGTGGCGGGGAATTTGCACCACTTGGTGCCATTTCCGAAGAACACTATCAGTCCACTTTCGACAATAACGTCAAAGGCGTGCTCTTTACTGTACAGAAGGCGCTTCCCCTGCTGCGCGACGGGGCCTCGATCGTGCTGAATGCTTCGAATGTCAGCGCTGCGGGAACCCCGGCTCTTAGTGTGTATTCTGCAACGAAGGCAGCTGTACGCAGCTTTGCGCGAAACTGGATGCTTGACCTCAAGGACCGACATATTCGCGTCAATGCAGTTAGTCCGGGTGTGACCGATACGGCAGGTTTGAATCAGCTTTTTGGCGGCGGCGAACAGGCCAAAGAAACCAAAACCTATCTCTCTGGCCTGATCCCCTCAGGTCGCGTGGCCCAGCCGGAAGAAATCGCCCGCTCGGTTCTGTTTCTGGCGTCTGACGAGGCTAGTTTCATCAATGGGATCGAACTTTACGTTGACGGTGGTCAGAAACAGATCTGAACGCCATCAAAACTGCCTCCCGGACGTGTTCCGGGGTAGCCCCGAGACAACTGTCACCATCTGAATTTTGGAGAAATAATCATGTCGTTCGTTACCACCAAGGATGATGTCGAGATCTTCTACAAGGACTGGGGACCGAAAGACGCCCGTCCCATCATGTTCCATCATGGCTGGCCCCTCTCTTCCGACGACTGGGATGCCCAGATGCTCTTCTTTTTACAGAATGGATTCCGCGTGGTGGCCCATGACCGCCGCGGCCACGGGCGCTCTGAGCAGGTTTCGGCGGGGCATGACATGGACCACTACGCATCAGATGCGTTCGCCGTGGTCGAAAAACTGGACCTCCGAAACGTCGTACATATCGGTCATTCCACTGGCGGCGGCGAAGTCGCACGTTATGTGGCCAAATACGGTCAGCCGTCCGGACGCGCCGCCAAAGCCGTTCTGGTCAGCGCTGTCCCGCCCCTGATGCTGCGCACAGAAGCAAATCCCGAGGGCCTGCCGATTGAGGTGTTCGATGGTTTTCGCGTTGCCCTCGCAGCCAACCGGGCACAGTTCTTCCGCGATGTGCCAACCGGTCCATTCTATGGGTTCAATCGCGAGGGTAACAGCCCGCAAGAGGGCGTTATTCAAAACTGGTGGCGTCAGGGCATGATGGGGAGCGCCAAAGCGCACTACGAGGGCATTAAGGCATTTTCAGAAACAGACCAGACCGATGACCTAAAAAGCATCACGATACCAACACTCGTGCTGCATGGAGAAGACGACCAGATCGTGCCCATCGCTGATTCAGCACTCAAGTCTGTTGAATTACTCGCCAATAGCACCCTTAAAACCTATCCCGGCTTCTCGCACGGAATGCTGACGGTCAATGCGGAGGCACTCAACGTGGATCTCCTTGCGTTTGCTGCAAGCTGACATCCATCAGCAGCCACGGCTTAATCGCCGTGGCTTTCTTGAGAGATCGGATCCAGACGTTCCCGAAGCAGCATGCTGCGAAGTACGCCATCGCGTCGGATCAGGCCATGAAACAAAGCGGCGGCGACATGCGCCAAAACGAGACCAAACAGCAGAAAGGCCAGTAAGGTATGCACCGATCGAAGTTCCGCCCAGAGTACCGGGTCGTGAGGAAGGATCGGTGGCAAAAGCACGGACTGCCCCCATAGCGGGATGGGGTACCCCCCTGCCGACAACATCCCCCATCCAACAAGCGGCAAAACAATCATCAGCACATAAAGCAGGATATGCGATGCATGAGCTCCAATTTTCATCACCGGGGGCAAATCCTCCGGCAAGGAAGGTGGAGGCGTGTGCAGCCGGTTTCCCAGACGCAGCATAGCAAGGACAAGGATTGCGATCCCCACAGAGCGATGCAACGCCACCAGGCGATAGTAACCAGATCCAACGGTCGACGCCATGAACACACCAATGAGGAGCATGGCCAAGATCATGACGGCCATAACCCAGTGCAGGATGCGAGACGGCAGGGTGAAAGATTTCACGTTTTTCATGACTTTTTGTCTCTCGCATTGGCAGACGGGACCGTCATTTCAGGTGAAACAGCAGGGGCAGTCGGCCGTTCGCCGGAACGCAGATAAAACGAACGCATATAGGCCGCAGATCGGGCCTGTAGGATCGGATCGCCTGACGGCATTATGCCCTCGGGCAAGACAAGCGGATCAAAAGTTATGCCGGTACATGGGCCGTTTTCCTCACTCCCGATACCTGTCAGGGTCAAGGTTCCCACATTGATCTGCCGATCATCCTGCGACCATCCCTTGCTCGGGTTGTCAATTGCGTCGCCGCTACCTGCCAGCGTTACCATCAGCCGCCATTGCAGTGGATGGGTGTGAATGTCTTCGATAACTTTATGAAACAGATAATCATGATCATTCGCATGACCAATCTCAGGCATAACTGGTTGGACCGGCACCATAGCCCAACGTACGGCTGTCTTCGTTCCGTCTTCCGCGACAAAAAGAAAGCTGTCGAGACTACGATAGGTATCATCGGCGAAACCCGACGAAACAGGTCGTCGACCAATCTGTGCCATCGCAGTTTGTAACCAAGGATGGCTTGTACGGAAAACCTGCATGCGTGCGGGGTCAGGTTTTCCCGTCGTCAAATCCGGGCGCGATGCAAGCTGGAGGTCGTGGAATTCCTGCGGCGTTCCAACAGGAAAGACAGGAATATCGTTAATTCCCATACGCCATTCCTGACGGTCCGACGGCATCAGACGCAGGGCCATGCTGCGCACTTTCTCAGGAGCATCGGCCTGATATGGAAGGCCGCCAGCAAGTGCGAACCGCCCAACGACAGGAACCCGCCCTTTCTGCAGGACGGTGGCCATCGAAAGGCTGGAGGCGTTCCCATTACCCTCAAACCATCCAGTTATACAGACACCTTTGGCGTGGTTGCGACGAAATCCAGGGTGCATGCCACTCCCTTTCTGCAAAGCGTCCAGCATAGCGACCTGTGTCAGGCGGTAAGGCGTCAGCCACCCGCCCGCCCAAAGAAATAACAGCATGAGAAAAAATGGAAGCGCGATCACACCGAGCCAGCGCAGGATGGAACCAGACAGCGTATGAGTGTTGGTCGTCATTTTTTCGATCCTCTGACATCGTCTGGCTTAAAGACGATTGAGCAGGCGGATCTATTCCCTCTGAGTAAAATATTTAGTGAAAATGTACCCGTCCCGTCATTTGGCTCGGAATAAACTGGACCCGTGCGCGTTCACATTCAGAAGGATGATCACTACATGAAGCAGAGGCCGGGTTGAACGAGACCAACGACATCAGGTTACAACGGGCGATACCGGCCTTGAGACGGTACTCGCGGGTCCTGACGCGCGATCCCCACCGAGCAGAAGATCTTGTGCAGGACTGTTTGGAGCGTGCCCTTACGCGAATGCATCAGGTGCGCGACCTATCGGATCTGCGGCCATGGCTGTTCACTATCGCGTATCGCCTCAATATCAGCCACTGGCGTCGCCTGAAATCTCTGGTCACTCCACCGGAAACATCTTCTGACTCAATTCAGGATGCTACCCAGATCCCACACCTTGAGTGGAAGGAAGTCATCAATGCCTTTGACCGTTTGTCTGATGAGCATCGGCAGGTCCTGCTACTCGTGGGGGTTGAAGATTTAGAATATGCAACTGTCTCGGACATCCTGAGAGTTCCGATCGGAACCGTAATGTCCCGACTATCCAGAGCCCGAGATGCCTTGCACCAGCTTGTCGATGAAGGCGAACGACCCAAGCTCAGGAGGATAAAATGACACGGTCTGCCCCCCCCGTAACTGAGGATGATCTTCACGCCTGGGTCGATGAGCTGCTTTCGCCGGAACGACTGCGGACTGTAGAAAGGTGGCTGGATGAAAATCCAGCAGTGCAACAGCGTGTGATGACATGGCGGAAAGAGAGAATCTTGCTACGGGCTGCACTGAATACTGACTTTGAACAGTATCCTCCTGTACATTTGGATATTACGATACCAAATCAATTACGAATTCGTTATTTCAGCATATCGCAGATGGCTGCGTCCGTTGTCCTTGCGCTATCTATTGGACTTGGAGGAGGTTGGTTCCTTCGGGAACGCGAAGTCCCTCTTGGACTTGCATCCGTTGAACAGGAAGCAATGATCGTACATGTTTCAGGTACGGACAGCATAATCGCAGAGGGAAATGTTGCTCAGCTCACAGCCTGGGGGACGCAAACATCTGGTCGCCTAGTGCGTGCACCGGACCTATCCGCCGCAGGTTACCATTTTCTGACAGGACAACTGGTCACGACAGATCATGGGCCAGCTTGTGTGTTTTTATACAAGGATAAACACGGTACACGCATTTCACTTTTTATTCGTCCCATGCACGGCCGTGACATGACGGCCCCGATGCGCGCGATGAGGGATATACCGGGCTATATTTGGGCGCAGGATGGCCTGGGTGTTAGCATGATATCGGACGAATCAGTTCTAGGTCTGCACAGTCTTGCAAATCAGGCGCGGGATCTCATGGCACAGCGGCATTCATCTCTATAGGTTTATTGTTTAGTCCCGTATTTTGATAGCGTGATATTTTCACGTGAGTGGAAGAAAGCCTTATGGGGCAGATACGTCATGGCAGTGCTACGACGACGCACGCCGTGCAAACAGCAATACAGCGATCGCAGGCTTCGCTCGTGGCACTAAGCAAGGAGTTCGGGATCAACCCGAAAACAGTTGCAAAGTGGCAGAAGCGACAGAGTGTCGAAGATCAGAATACAGGTCCTAAAGAGCCGCGATCAACGGTCCTGTCCGAGACGGACGAAGCGATGACCATGGCATTTCACTGACATACGTTGTGCCGCCCTCATTTGACCCGCTCAGCCCTGCATCGCTGCTTTCAGCGCCACGAAATCTCACGATTGCCGGCCAACGAGGGAGACAAGCCAAAAACGACAACGCTTCGAACACACCCCGATTGGGTATTTTCATCTTGATATCGCGGAAGTCCAGACCGCTGAGGACACACTTCTGATTTAAGGAGACATTCTGCCCCCTCCCCTGATTTACCTGTAACAAACCTTATTCAGCTTTTGTAACGCAGAGCATCAAGAACAAGATTGAATGCTGGAGAGGGCTGACGCTTGCTTGGGTAATACAGAAAATAGCCATCAAATGGCTCACACCACTCTTCAAGAATTTGCACCAAAGTTCCGGCAGAAAGGTGATCTTTGACGTGATCCTCAAGCATGAAAGCAATACCATGCCCGGTGAGGGCGGCTTCCACAATCAGATTGATATCATTGAGCACAAGCTGTCCTTGCGTTTTAACCCGGATCTCTTTGCCATCGCGCTCAAACTCCCAAGCGTATAATCCACCAGAAGTCGGCAAGCGCAGATTGATGCAATTATGTTGCGCCAGATCGTACGGCGTTTCCGGGATGGTCTTTCCGCTCAGATATGATGGGGAGGCCACAGCAGCCATCCGAAGGCGTGGGCTGATTGGTACTGCAATCATGTCCTGCTCCAGTCTTTCTCCAAGCCTTATCCCGGCGTCATATCGCTCAGCCACAATATCGACGAGGCCTCCTTCGATATTGATTTCCACGTTGATGTCAGGATGTTCGGCTGTGACATGATCAATAGCTGGCCAGAGCAATGTGTATGCCGCGTGAGAACTTGTCGTGATCCGAACATTGCCAGCAGGGCGATCTCGCAACTCGGTCAGTGCAGCAAGTTTCTGATCAATATCATCTAGGGCAGGACGAAGTGTTTCTATAAGACGTTCACCAGCCAGTGTAAGTGCGACGCTTCTGGTTGTGCGTGTAAGCAATCGTAGACCCAGTCTGGCTTCGAGCCGCCGAAGAGAATGGCTGAGCGCAGATTGTGAAATGCCAAGCTTCCCTGCGGCCTTAGTGAAGCTGCCTTCATCAGCAACTGCCATGAACATGGCCAGACTTCCAAGCTCTTCACGCAGCATTGTACTCAGGCCTTCTGGTGATTTTCATGACTGAAAGTCATAGACCTAAGTAATTTACCTCGTCTAATCGATTGATGAGTCTGGGCTTAAGATTTGTGTGTTCAGAGCCTTGGTCGATGCCCAAGGATTAACACGCGGGATCAAGAAACATGCAAAAACGTCTATTGGGCCAGAGTGGTTTGGAAGTATCAGCGCTTGGCTTCGGCTGCATGGGTCTGAGCTATGGCTATGGCCCTGCCACCGACCGCAAGGATGCTATTACCCTGATCCGCGCAGCTTATGAGCGTGGGGTCACTTTCTTCGATACTGCCGAAGCTTATGGACCAGGCATTAATGAAGAAGTTGTTGGGGAGGCACTAGAGCCGGTTCGTAATCAGGTCGTGATTGCCACCAAATTTGGGTTCGTAAACGGCGTACCAGCACAGGGACTGGATAGTCGGCCGGAGCGTATTCGACAGGTTGCAGATGAAGCGCTGAAGCGCCTGCGGACTGACAGGATTGATCTCTTTTACCAGCATCGCGTCGATCCAAACGTGCCGGTTGAAGATGTTGCCGGAACAGTGAAAGACCTTATCGCAGCGGGAAAGGTCAAGCATTTTGGCATGTCTGAAGCCGGAACGAATTCAATCCGTCGTGCACATACCGTACAGCCGGTTGCAGCTCTCCAGAGTGAATACTCGATGTTCTGGCGCGAGCCGGAATTGGAAATCCTACCGCTGCTTGAAGAACTGGGTATCGGCTTTGTGCCATTTGCGCCGCTTGGCAAAGGGTTTCTGACTGGAAAACTCGACCCAAAGGCCGTGTTCGCCAAGGATGATTTCCGAAGCTCTGTTCCCCGTTTCCAAGCTGATGCACTAGCCGCGAACCAGGCTCTTGTTGATCTTGTCAAAGTCATTGCATCTGAAAAATCCTGCACGCCTGCGCAAATCGCATTAGCGTGGCTTCTAGCTCAGAAGCCGTGGATTGCTCCCATTCCCGGTACGACGAAACTTGATCGTCTAAAAGAAAATCTGGGAGGGGCTGATGTCAATCTGACGGTTGATGACCTGACTCGCATTGAACAGGCGCTCAACGAAATTACCCTGCAAGGGGATCGTTATCCTGCCTCACATCAGAACCTCATCAATCGCTAAGCTACTGTCGCGGAGAGAATAATCGTGACTATCGCCACATCTGTCGTGATGTTGAACAATGGCATCCCAATGCCTTCTCTTGGCTTCGGTGTATTTCAGGTTCCTGACCCGGCGGAGTGTGAACGCAGCGTTCGGGATGCCATTGATGTCGGTTATCGACTTCTGGACACAGCCACCTCCTATGGCAACGAGGAAGCAGTCGGACATGCGATTCACAACCATGGGATCGACCGAAACGAACTTTTCGTCACCACCAAGCTCTGGATTGAAGATACGAGCTATGAGGGAGCCAAGGCTGCTTTTGAACGATCGTTGAACAAACTCCAAACTGACTATCTCGATCTTTGGCTGATCCATCAACCATATGGAGACGTCTATGGGGCATGGCGCGCAATGGAAGAACTGTATCGTGCGGGCCGTATCCGGGCGATTGGTGTCAGCAATTTCTATCCTGACCGACTGGTGGACTTCGTACTGCATAATGAGATCACACCCGCGATCAATCAGATTGAGCTCCATCCTTTTCATCAACAGGACGATGCTTTGGAAATCCTGAAGCAGTATGATGTTCAGGCGGAAGCCTGGGGACCGTTTGCAGAGGGGCGAAACGGGCTGTTCTCGAATGACGTGCTTCAGTCCATTGCGCAGAAACATGGCAAGACTATCGCTCAGGTCGTATTGCGTTGGTTGAACCAGCGCGGAATTGTCGCGATCCCCAAATCAGTCAGAAAAGAGCGTATGGCCACAAACTTCGCTATCTTCGATTTTACGTTGGACAATGCTGATATTGAGGCAATTGCCACGCTTGATCAGAGAGCCAGCAGTTTCTTCGATCACCGCGATCCAGAGAAAGTCCGATGGCTAGGCACAAGAAAGTTAGGGTAAGAGGTTTCTTGTCAGAGTTGTCCGCCTACATTCAGATTTCTGCATATCCTATCGGATTAGAGCGGATATTTTTTCGATCCATGTGAGTTAAAGAGAATGTCCGAGTATCGGCAATTTCGCTCATAATCGGACATTCTGCTTCCCCTCCCCCATAGCAGGCAAAAATAGAGAAGTTCATGGATGAGAGGCCTGTTCTTCTTCTGAGCAGGCTGTGCAGTGAAGTTTGTTTCTGCTTGCTCTAATTTGACGTGTTGTTAAACGGGCCTAGGTTCAAGAGCCATTGATTTTATTACAAAAATCTGATTCAGGCTCTGTAAGGAGGCTGAAGATGAGCGATCTGTTTTGGCTGACGGACGGTCTGGCTGCCGGAAAGGCAGAGCCCCAGACCATCATGGTTGATGCGACCTATCTCAAGGCACACCGTACGGCTTCGAGCCTGCGGTTAAAAAAGGGGATCCAGGCCGCCTAATCGGACGGACAAAAGGTGGCATGAATACGAAGCTGCATGCGATCACCAATCAGAACAGACGACCGTTGAGCTTTTTTATGATTGCGGGGCAGATCAGTGATTATACCGGTGCTGCTGCTCTGCTGGACAGCCTTCCTATGGCACAGTGGATGCTGGCGGACCGGGGTTATGATGCTGACTGGTTTCGGGATGCCCTGGAGGAAAAAGGGATCAGGCCCTGCATTCCAGGACGGAGATCCCGCGGCAAGCCAGCCAAATACGACAAGCGAAAATATAAGTGTCGCAACACGCTACGACAGATGCCCGAATGTCTTCTTCTCAGCCATCTGCCTCGCTGCAACCGTCATGTTCTGGCTATGAGTCCTGAGCCTAGGCTTTTGTCTTGTTGCGGGAGCCGACAGGGCGGCTTTTGGGTTTCTTTTTTGCGTTGGCTTTTTCTTTAGCCTTCGGTGGCGGTAGACTGGCAGCAAGCATGGCTTGTGTAATTTTAGTGGCCGTGACTTTACGGGGCTGTCTGGCACCCGGTGCGTCCAGAAGCGGGGCGAGGAAACGGCCGGTATGGCTGGCCTTGCACGCGGCGATGTCTTCCGGCGTTCCGGCTGCGACGACCTGACCGCCGCCGTCTCCGCCTTCGGGGCCGATATCAATCAGCCAGTCGGCCGTCTTGATGACTTCCAGATTGTGCTCGATCACTAGAACCGTGTTGCCCTGATCGACGAGGGTATGCAGCACTTCAAGCAGCTTGCGGACGTCTTCGGTGTGCAGGCCGGTTGTGGGTTCATCAAGGATATAGACCGTGCGGCCGGTGGCGCGTTTGGCCAGTTCTTTCGACAGCTTGACGCGCTGGGCCTCGCCCCCCGAGAGGGTGGTGGCTTGTTGGCCGAGGGCAACATATCCCAGTCCAACCTGTTGAAGGATGGCGAGGCGGTCGCGGATTTTGGGGGCAGCCTGAAAGAACGGGAGAGCCTCATCCACGGTCATGGCAAGAATGTCCGCGATGGATTTGCCGCGGAACTTCACTTCCAGCGTTTCGCGGTTGTAGCGTGCGCCTTTGCAGGTGTCGCAGGTCACGTACACGTCCGGCAGGAAGTGCATCTCGATCTTGAGAACGCCGTCGCCCTGACAGGCTTCGCAGCGGCCGCCCTTCACGTTGAAGGAGAAGCGGCCCGGCTTGTAGCCGCGTGCCTTGGACTCCGGCAGTTCGGCGAACCAGTCGCGGATCGGGGCGAACAGATCCGTATAGGTTGCGGGGTTGGAGCGCGGGGTGCGGCCGATCGGGGACTGGTCGATCTCGATGATCTTATCAAGATTGTCCACGCCTTCCAGACGGTCATAGGGCAGCGGCGTCTGGCTCGATTTCATGAGTTGGCGGGACAGCGCCTTATACAGCGTGTCGATGACCAGCGTGGATTTGCCGCCACCCGAAACGCCCGTGACAGCGATGAAGGTGCCGAGCGGGAAATCGACTGTCAGATCTTTGAGGTTGTTTCCGCGTGCGCCGTGCAGGGTGAGCATGCCGCTGGGCTTGCGGCGTTCGGTCGGGACGGGAATGACCTTGCGGCCTGACAGATAGGCACCGGTGATGCTGTTGGGGTTTTTGGCGACCTCGACCGGGGTGCCGACAGCAATGACTTCGCCGCCGAGCTTGCCCGCGCCTGGTCCCATATCGATCAGGTAGTCTGCGGCGCGGATGGCGTCTTCGTCATGTTCGACGACGATGACGGTGTTGCCGAGGCGCTTAAGGCGTTCGAGCGTGCCGAGCAGGCGCTCATTGTCGCGCTGATGCAGGCCGATGGAGGGCTCGTCCAGCACATACAGCACACCCGTCAGCCCCGAACCAATCTGCGACGCCAGACGGATGCGTTGGCTTTCGCCACCCGACAGGGTTGCGGAGCCGCGCGAGAGGGTGAGGTAATCCAGCCCGACATCGTCGAGGAAGTGCAGACGGTCCGTGATTTCGCGCAGGATGCGGTGGGCGATTTCGGCGCGCTGGGGCGTGAGGGTGGCTTCCACGCCGGAGAACCAGTCGAGCGCCTTGCGGATCGGCATGTCCGAGGCCTCGGCGATGTTGAGGTCCTTGACCTTCACGCACAGTGCCTCGGGCTTGAGGCGTGCGCCGTGGCAGGCATGGCAGGGTTTTTCGGACTGATAGCGCGACAGTTCTTCGCGCACCCACATGCTGTCTGTCTGGGCCATGCGGCGGCGCAGGTTCTTCAGCACGCCTTCGAACGGCTTGGTGACGATGTGGACCTTCCCGCCGTCGGTATAGGGAATGTCGATCGGCTCTTTCGAGCCGTTGATGATGAGGCCGCGTGTGGCGGGCTGGAGGTCGGACCAGGGCGTGTGCATGTCATCGCCGCAATGGCGGGCGAGAGCGGCGAGCGTCTGGTCGTACCAGTCCGTGCTCGCACCCTTCCATGGAGCGATGGCGCCTTCGGCCAGGGTCAGGCTGTCATCCGGGACAATCAGGTTTTCGTCGAAATGGGTTTCGGTGCCGATACCGTCACAGACCGGGCAGGCGCCCATCGGGGCGTTGAAGGAGAACAGACGCGGCTCGATCTCCTCGATCGTGAAGCCGGAGACGGGGCAGGCAAAGCGCGACGAGAAGACGACATGCGTCGGGGCCTCCTTTTCGCCTGCACGTTTCACTTCCTCGGCGTAGGCCAGGCCGTCCGAGAGTTCGAGTGCGGTCTCGAAGCTGTCGGCGAGGCGGGATTCGAGCCCTTCCTTGACGACAATCCGGTCCACGACGACTTCGACGGTGTGGCGCGTCTTGCGGTTCAGCTCAGGGGCCTCGGCGATTTCGTAGAGTTCGCCGTCGATCTTCACGCGGGTGAAGCCTTTGCGGGTCAGTTCGGCGAGTTCGCGTTTGCAGTCGCCTTTGCGGTCTTTCACGACGGGCGCCAGCAGCATCAGGCGTATGCCGTCACCCATGGCCATGATGCGGTCCACCATCTGGCTGACGGTCTGCGCCTCGATCGGCAGGCCGGTCGCGGGGGAATAGGGGATTCCCACGCGCGCCCAGAGCAGCCGCATGTAGTCGTGGATTTCCGTGATCGTGCCGACGGTCGAGCGCGGGTTCTTGGAGGTGGTTTTCTGCTCGATCGAGATGGCCGGGGAGAGGCCCTCGATAGAGTCCACATCCGGCTTGCCCATCAGTTCAAGGAACTGGCGGGCATAGGCGGAAAGGCTTTCCACATAGCGTCGCTGACCCTCAGCATAGATCGTGTCGAAAGCCAGCGAGGATTTTCCGGAGCCTGAGAGGCCCGTGATGATCGTCAGGGAATCCCGTGGGATCGTGGCGTCGATATTCTTGAGATTATGGGCGCGGGCCCCACGGACGCGGATCGAATGATTGTCTGGAAAGCTCACGGAGACCCCAAATTCAAAGAATAGCGATTGTGCAATGGGAACGTACGATAAGGGATGCTAGATCACTTTATAGATGGGTTTTTGCGACCTATATGAAAAGAACAATTCGAGAAAATTGGTTGGGACGGGAATGGCAGGTAGCGTCAATAAGGTGATTCTGGTCGGAAATCTGGGCAAGGATCCGGAAGTCCGCAACACGCAGTCAGGGTCTAAAATCGTCAACCTGACCGTTGCGACGTCGGACACCTGGAACGACCGTCAGTCCGGAGAGCGCAAGGAGCGCACCGAATGGCATCGCGTGGTGATCTTCAATGAGCGGACGGCTGATGTGGCTGAGCGGTTCCTGCGTAAGGGGCGCAAGGTTTATATCGAGGGTGAACTCCGCACTCGGAAGTGGACCGACCAGTCCGGTCAGGAAAAATACACGACCGAAGTCGTGATCGACCGGTTCCGTGGCGATCTGGTACTGATCGACAGCAATCGTGGCGGTGGCGACGATGGCGGTTTTGACAACGGCGGCGGCTATGGCGGGGGCGGCAATGGTGGCGGCTTCGGCGGTGGAAGCCGTAGTGGCGCCAGTGGCAGTTCGGGCGGCGGCTTTGGTGGCGGTTCCCGTGGTAGTGCCGGTGGTGGAAACCGCTCAAGTGGCAGCAATGGCGGCTGGGATGCTCCGCCGGATAACGATCTGGACGACGAAATCCCGTTCTGAGTCGTTTGGAAGAATAACGGTAGAAAACAGGAGTGGCGGATGTCAGTCGACATCCGTCATGGCCGGGTTATATTCAGAACCGAAAACTTGAAATTAGAAAAAATCACGATTCGGAATAATATTTTCATCCAGAATTATGGTCGCAGTATTGTTGAATAAATAATTTTTTCCATAAAATCCGTTAGTTTTTCTGAAAAAATCAGATAATAGCTTTTTAAAAAAGCCAGCGCATTGCTGCACTGGCTTTCGCAGTATTCCGCATTTCAGCGAAAATCAGGCTTCGACGTAAGCCTTGACGATGATGTCGGGGTCCTTAACCACGCCACCGGCGCCGGAACCGCGCTTCAGCTGATCCACATACTCCATGCCTTCAGTCACCTGACCGACGATCGTGTACTGACCGTTCAGATGCGGACTGGCAGCGAACATGATGAAGAACTGGCTGTTGGCAGAGTTCGGGGCCATCGTGCGGGCCATGCCGACCGTGCCACGCTCGAACTTAGCAGCATTCGTGAACTCGGCCTTGAGGTCCGGATAGGAGCTGCCGCTCGTGCCGGTTCCCGTCGGATCGCCGCCCTGCGCCATGAAGCCTTCGATCACGCGATGGAACTTCACGCCATCATAGAAGCCTTCAGTAGCCAGCAGCTTGAGGCGCTCGGCAGCCAAAGGCGCCAGATCGGGGCGCAGCTCGATGACCACCTTGCCAGTCTTGAGCTCGAAAACCAGCTTGTTGCCGTCGGGCACTGCAGTATCGGACATCTTGGAACCTTCCAGAAATCGTTGAAGGTTCCTATGTCGGCTCTCGGCCCAGTTTCGACAAGACGATATGTGCAACATCTTCGCTGACGAAGGGTGAAATATCGCCTCCCAGCCGCGCGATTTCCTTCACGATGCGACTGGCCGTGCTGCGATGTTCCTCAGACGACAGCAGGAAAACCGTCTCGATTTCCGGGGCCAGACGACGTAGCGCGCCGGAAAGCTGGCTCTCATAATCAAAATCGCCACCCGAACGCAGGCCGCGTACGACCGTGCCCGCCCCCGCCTGACGCACGGCATTCACCAGAAGCGTATCGAAGCCCACAACCTCGATCCGCTCCCCATGCGGCAGTTTGTCCACCTCATGCCGCAGAGCCGAGAGCCGCGCTTCCAGATCCAGAAGCGGCTGCTTGCCTTCATTGACCGCCACCCCGACCAGCAGCCGGTCGAACAGCGCGGAGGCCCGATGGATGATGTCCAGATGCCCGAACGTGACCGGATCAAACGTGCCGGGATAAAACCCGACACGCGGATCCGTCCGCGCCTCAGGCGTCAGGTGCAGCATTGTCACCAGCGGCAGGAGCCTCGGAAACCACAGTCTCGTCGGCATCGCCCTCTTCCGTGTCGTCTTCCAGAACCGGGAAGACACAGATGACGGTTTCGCTGTCATTCAAACGGAACAGCGTCACACCGCTGGCCTGACGCGCCATGACGCGGACCTGCGAGACCGGCAGACGGATCAGACGTCCTGTATCCGTGACCAGCATGACGTCCGTGCCATCAAGCGTCGGCAGAGTGCCCACCACTTCCTTACCGCGACGGTTTGCGGAGAAAGTCATGTTGGTGATGCCCTGACCGCCACGGCCCGACACACGATAATCATAGGCCGAGGAACGACGGCCAAAGCCGCCATCCGTCACGGTCAGGAGGATTTCTTCCTGCTGTTCCAGCTCCTCGAAGCGCTCCTGCGTCAGATCGCCCGTGATCTCGACAATTTCCTCGTCGCCGGACACGGTTTCGTCCTCGGCACTATCCTCCAGAGCCGCATTTTCAGCACGGCGCTTGGCATTAGCCATCCGCAGATAGGCCGAGCGTTCCTCGACACTGGCATCGACGTGATTGAGGATACACAGCGAAATCACCGCATCCCCGTCGCCCAGACGAATGCCCCGCACGCCCGTGCTGCCACGACCGGCAAACACACGCAGCGTCTCATCCGTGATCTGGAAGCGGATGCAGCGCGCGTTCTTCGTTGCGAGGAACACGTCCTGACCTTCACGACAGGTTGCCACACCGATGAGGGAATCTCCCTCGTCGAGCTTCATGGCAATCAGACCGGACGCACGGATATTGCGAAAATCGCTCAGACGGTTACGGCGCACATTGCCGCTAGCCGTCGCGAAGGCGAGGTGCAGATCGTCCCACAGCTCCTCGTCCTGCGGCAGCGGCAGAACGGCTGTGATGGAATCCGTTCCCAGTTCCGGCAACAGGTTGACCAGCGCACGGCCCTTGGCGGTCGGCGCGGCTTCCGGCAAGTGCCAGACCTTCATCCGGTAAGCCTTGCCGCCCGAGGAGAAGAACATCACCCACTGATGCGTATGCGCGTTGAAGCTGCGAATGATCACGTCATCACCACGACGACCTGAGGCCGTACGACCCCGACCACCCCGGTTCTGGGAGCGGAAAACCTCCAGCGGCGTACGCTTGATGAAGCCATCGCGCGTGATGGTCACAACCATCTGCCCCGGCTCGATCAGGCTTTCATCGGTCTGATCGCCAAGTGAATCGGAAATTTCCGTCGCACGCGGGGTCGCGACTTCCGCACGGGCGGCCAGAAGCTCCTCGCGCATAACTTCCATCCGGCGCGGACGGCTCTCGATGATCTGAAGCAGCTCACCGATCTTGACGGCCACCTCACCCAGTTCGCCCTGGATCTTCTCGCGCTCCAGACCCGTCAGACGTTGCAGACGCAGCTCAAGAATACCGCGGGCTTGTGCTTCCGTCAGACGGACCTTGCCATCAATGATGACATTGCCTTCATCGTGGATCAGCTCCAGCAGCGGGATGACTTCCGAAGCATCCCATTCCCGCGCCATCAGCGATTCACGTGCCGTCGCAGCATCCGGGGCCGCCCGGATCAGCGCGATCACCGCATCAATATTGGCAACCGCAAGCACCAAACCGACCAGAAGATGCCCACGGTCACGCGCTTTGTTCAGATCGAAGCGGGCGCGGCGCAGGATGACTTCTTCGCGGAAGCGCAGGAAGGCTTCCAGAATGTCCTTCAGCCCCATCGTCCGCGGCTTGCCATCGTCCAGCGCCAGCATGTTGGCACTGAAGGACGTCTGAAGCTGCGTGAAACGGTAGAGCTGGTTCAGAACCACATCCGGCGTCGCATCGCGCTTGAGCTCGATGACGACACGCATTCCCGACCGGTCGGACTCGTCGCGGATGTCGGAAATGCCTTCGATTTCCTTGGCCCGGACCAGATCGGCGATCTTTTCCTGCAACGTGGCCTTGTTCACCTGATACGGGATCTCGGTGATGATGATGGCCTGACGGTCCTTGCGGATTTCCTCGATCTCGGCACGTGCCCGCACCGGAATGGACCCGCGACCCGTCTCATAGGCACGGCGGATGCCGCTGCGCCCCATGATGATGCTGCCCGTCGGAAAATCCGGCCCCGGGATGATCTGCATCAGCTCGTCGAGTTCAATATCCGGGTTGGCAATCATCGCCAGCGTGGCGTCAATCACCTCACCCGGATTATGCGGCGGAATATTGGTCGCCATCCCAACGGCAATACCGGCCGCACCGTTGACAAGCAGGTTAGGGAAGACCGCCGGAAGAACCTTCGGCTCGTTCTCGCTTTCGTCGTAGTTCGGCTGGAAATCAACGGTGTCGCGATCGATATCGTCCAGCAGGAAGGACGACGCCTTCGCCAGACGGGCCTCGGTATAACGCATGGCGGCCGGGCTATCGCCATCGACCGAACCGAAATTGCCCTGGCCGTCGATCAGTTTGACGCGCATCGACCAGTGCTGCGCCATCCGGACCATGGCATCATAGATCGAGCTGTCACCATGCGGATGGTATTTACCCATCACGTCACCGACGGCACGGGCCGACTTGCGATAGGGCTTGTCGGCGGTGAAGCCGCTTTCGCGCATAGCGTAGAGAATACGGCGATGAACCGGCTTCAGACCATCCCGCACATCCGGCAGAGCACGCGATACAATCACGGACATCGCATAAGCCAGATAGGAGGAGCGCATCTCCTCCTCGATCGTTACAGGAAGACGGCCGGAAGGGGGCAGATCAGTCGGCTCGGTCAGCTCGGTCAAGACAAGTCACCACGCTAGAATTCAGTTGCCTGATCATACCGCATGCGTCGCCGACACGCCACACCCGGCTCCCGCAGGAAGCGTCTGTATCGTGGATGTATCCTGTTCTTTCTCGCGTCAGGAAATGTCACGCGCACGAAAAGATTCACGAATTCGCACAGGATGTGGGTTTTGGTTTTTATATTACCAACTTTGCATTTATTTGAATGAGTTATTAATTTCAAAACATACTCCGACGGGGCTCTGTTGAAAATCTTTTTGGAAGATTTCATCATGGCCGATACGACCAACGGAACTGATAGAGTTGGAAGGATCGAAGAACCGTTGGTTGATGTGCTTGGCCGGTAATTTCTAGGTCTTTGCGGTTTGATTGACGGTTCTTTGGGGCGTTTTCGGTCTGCGTCTTGAGCAGATCGAGTGCTGCCCCCCGCTGTATTGCTACGCGGCGGCGTTTATCCGCTCCAGGAAGCGGAAGCGGCGCATGTTGTAGACGGTATTGGCCAGACCGATCCGCGTGGTGGACTGGGTGATGCCTACGGTTCGGATGAACAGTCCCGTCTGCGATTTCTGATCGGCAAAGACATGCTCGACACGCGAGCGGATGACCGACTTTCCAGCATTGGATCACTGGATATGCCGAGGTATCGGTTTGAGATGCGGCTTCTTCCTGTGAACCTTTGAGACAAAGCCCTGCTTTTCCATGAAGTCTTCATTGGCTTTTGAGCGATACGCCGTATCAGCCCAAACGCCTGAGGCTATATTGGTTTTATCCAACAGGCCCTCGCGTAGTCTGGCATCATCGCTGGCTGCGGCATTCGTCGTCTTCCATTTCCCGATAAACCGAAACTTCTGGTCGATGGAGACGTGATCTTGTACCGAGAGCGCAAGCAATTTTTCCGGTTTCAGGAGTTCTTTTCGATCCGATTGGAACGACGTCCTGCTCTGATGTTTTCTCCGACAGTATAGCGCTCCAGAATGATGGCTTTTGCTTCACACATGGTGATGCCGTTTCCCTCCCTGTCGCGCACTTCATAAGGCTTTCCTCGTTTGAGAACGCTGAAGATCCGGTTCACAATACGATTGGCAACGGCACATAAAGCCTGTTTGTGATGATGACCTTTCGCAGTCATCAGCCTCCAATAAAGTTCTGCCAGTTCAGGATCTGTTTTTCGTGCCGTATCAGCAGCAAGATAAAGTGCGTGTTTGATGCGGTTATTGCCACCCTGGGTCAGGGTCTGGCCCGCTCGCTCCACACCACCACTATCAGCCCTCCTGGGAAACAGGCCACAAAAACCCCGTAAATGTTTTTCGGAATGAAACCGCTCAATGTTCTGCAAGATACCAATCAGGGTCGGTGCGAGATGACGGCCGACACCCGGAATACTGAGCAGAAGAGCCTGTGGGTCGAGGTGTTTGTAGAGATCTGCAATATGCTGCTCAAGATTTCCAACTATTTGAATTTTCTTCAGAACATTCTCAATTTCCGTCGCGATTTCGAATTGCAGTTCCGAAAAATCAATGTGTGTCCCATGAAGGTTCTGGGCGTATTGCGCTGCTTCACGTAACCCTGTGATCAGCGTTTCCACAAAAGGCCCACTGCGCGGATGGTTCCCTCCCGCATGAGCTCCAACATATTTGGCGAGTGTCGTACGACGCGCCTTCAAAACATCCGAGGGGTGAAACCATTTCTGCAACAGGGCCAAAGAGAGCCGTGTTCCTAAGTCAGGCAAGACTGCTTCAAGCCTGGGGGATGCCCAACGAATGAGATCAAGCAGGCGCCGCCTGGCATCCGCGATCTCGTTCTGAAAGCGGCTTCTCTGTTTGGTTAGACGTTGAAGAGCGTGGCTTTGCGGATCCGGAATGTGGACTGGATCAAGACGTGGTCCACCAAATGACGGTATGGCCGCCAGGATCTGGGCATCAGCCATATCCGTTTTGGCGTGTTCGGAAAGGTAGCGGCGTAGAGCCTTGACCCGTTTTCCCTTGACGCGAGCCACGGTGACGCCAGCATCTGCAAGATGGTGGGCAACAGGAAACCAGCTCATACCGGTTGGCTCCATGATGGCCTGAATGTGGTCATCCGCCCTCAGCCCCATCACGGCTGTCTGAACAAAAGCGGCGAGTGAAGGCTGATCGTGCCTGAAACGAATTGCACGGCCATTAGGGCGGCCATCGTCATAGATCTGAGCGAGGTGATCTCCGCGAATGGCCAGATCAATACCAATGGTACGGAATGTCATGGTCGGTCCTTTCTGGTGAGGGAACCAACGCTACGGTCACAGTCAGGTGTGTCATTCGTGGCCGATCAACTTCACTCAAAGCAGACGCCACAATCATGTTACTCTTGCCCCGTCAGCGCGGCCGGACCGGGTTCATGCTTCACAAAAGACGAGACGATCGGCGGATCTCTCAGGGACTTCAGCCCCGAACCGGCCTGGTTCGCTCTGAGAGTATAGACCCGGTTCCCGGCATGCCGGGAACCGGGTCTGATCCACAAGCACGTCTCCGAAGCCTGTGCTTCTCCGACTTTCTCCATGGCATCAAACCCGGTCCCGCTATCGATACCTGGGATTTGTAGCCAAAGAATGGGATAGCGAGATCGCTGGAGGGCATGGTTCCATCATCCTGCCGCTTCGCCTTCGTGAACTTCATTGTCCAGCGCGCATGACGATCCTTGTGCGACAGCTTTGCGGGTTTGTCCTGCCAGTCTTCAGGAATACGTCCTTCCCAAAGGTTGCTTTTCTCTGCGTTGGAGTTCTGCTTTGGAGCAGCCACCAGCGTTGCCTCCAGGATCTGGCCCGACATCGGCAGATAGCCTGCGTCAGACGTTCCCTGAACAGCCAGAGTGTTCTGGCATCAGGCATGCGCTCCGATAGGCCCAATCCCAGAAAGCACATGCACGACAGGCAGCCGTTGATCAGATATTCCGTCCGTTCATCGGACAAATTGTTCAGCGTCTGGATAACCAGGATCCTGAACATCAGCACCGGATCAAATGGCGGTCGTCCACCTTTACTGCTGTCTGAGCAGACCAAAGCCTGCTCCAGATCACGGCGGAAGACTTCAAAATCTACAGTCCGGGAAAATGCTTCGAGCTGATCACCAAGCCCACTCAGCTGAGGAAGCCGCTGCTTCAACATCAAAAAAAACCAGGCTGCCTCGCCATCCATTCCCTCAATCAATGCAGGAGAAATGGAATCACAGAACAGGTCTCAAAAGCAGAGGGTTTTTCGAACCCTCCACCTCTTTATGGAATGCCTTTTCCTGTAGATTACTCTGCAATGGGTTCAGAAGTTGGCGTTGATCCGTCCGTAGTAATACCCGCCTGTGATGGGAACCTGTAGCGAGAACTGATCGTAAATCTGGGCGCCGCGGGAGTTGTTGATCTGCGGAACACGACGGGGGCGGACGTTGAAGACGTTGTTCGCACCAATCGCCAGATGCCAGTGGCTGTTGAAGCGATAGCCGACTTCAATATCGGTAAGCCAGCGCGGCGTATTCTTGAACTGCGCAAAGCAACTGTTGGAATAGGCCAGCTTGCCGCCGCTCGGGCAGGTCAGCGTCTTGTCCGTCCAGTCAGAGTAAGTCAGCATGTCCGTGGTCTCGCCGTAACGGGTCTGGCGCACGTTGAGGTCCCATTTCCCAATCGTATAAAGCGCGTTCAGGATGATCTTGCTGCGCGGATAGGCGGTCGTGATGTAGCCTATGTTTTGCGCGTTCAGCAGCGGATTGCCGTTGGTGTCCGTTCCGTTGTGGTGCAGACGCGTCCGGTTCAGGTCCAACGCCATGCTGAGGTTCAGGTTTCCGGCATTGTGGAAGCGGAACATGTAGTCCGCCTTGATATCGAGACCCTGCGTGCGGGTGCTGGCACCATTGGTCATGTAATAGGCAGAGACATTGTCGAGAGTGATGCTGTTCAGAGGCAGGGAGTATCCCATGGCTTCGATGGCATCGACGGCGGGCTGACCGTTGACGGTACCACCGCCCACGATCCGGTCACGCAGATTGATCTGATAGACATCCGCCTCGACATGGAAATTCCTTACGGGCTCCAGGACGATGCCGCCGCTGGCGCTGACGGAGCGTTCGGGCTTCAGGGCGCTGGCACCGAGGATACGGGCGGCCGTCGAGTTGACGGGGAGCAGGCCGGAGGCACCGGTCGGGTCCACGTTCATGGCGCTGTAGTGCTGTTCGGCCAGTGTGGGCGCGCGGAAGCCGGTGCTGATCGTGCCACGGATCGCGATGCGTTTGCTCACGTCATAGCGGGTCGAGACCTTGCCGTTTTCCGTGTTACCGACATCCGTGTAGTGCTCGAATCGTCCAGCAAAATCGAGATCCCAGTGCGGGAGCGGATGGAAGTCGCCATCGACATAGGCGGCCCAGATATCACGGCTCCAATTACCGGCGCTGTTGGGGCCAAGACCGGCATAGCCCTGCGTCCCGCCCAGTTCATAGGACGGCGGAGTGCCGGCCTTAATCTGATAGGTTTCGAGACGGTGCTCGCCACCAAAGGCCAGCGTCATCGGAACGGTATGAGCGATGTTGAACTGGCGGCGGAAGTCCAGATTATTGGTCCACTGCGCCATGCGATAGGTCTCGGCACGTGTCGAACTGGGCGACCAGCCGCAGCCATCGGTCGAATAATAGGATGATGTTGGATCGGTCGAGCAGGTGCTGGCGAGCATGCCTGTATTGGCGGTGTTCTTGTTGCCAATCTTGTTGCCATCGGCACCGTAAGTGGTGCTCAGATCCCAGTCGAACCCGAGAAAATTATCGCCCTTGAGGCCTAGAGTAGCAGCGTAGTCGTTCTCTTCCGACGTTTCGAGTGGGGAGAAGCCGGCCGGATACATGGTGGGCGCGATAACGGGCGTGCGATAGTTTTCATACGCTTCGCCATGGCGGTGCATATAGGTGATGAGGCCGTAGAAATTTACGCCTTCGGTAATGGTCTTGCCGAAATCGATGGCGAGGCTTTCGCGGGTTTCTTCGGGCGTGCTCATGATTTTATTGGAATCAGCAGGTACGTTCATCGCGTTCGGAACGACACCGTTATAATATCCCGTTGTGGTGGCATTGTTGGGCCAGCTTCCGATCAAGCGGTGGTCGCGTGCGCCGACGACCATGTGGTCAGTGTGGTAGACTTCACCGCTGATGTGCAGATAGCCGTCATTGCCCCATTTCACGCCGCCATCGGCATCCACCTTGTACTGCCAGCCGTCGCCGTTATAGGCGTTCGCGCCGGTCTGTACCGAAGTGTGCATGCCGTGAGCCTGCTTCTTGGTAATGATGTTCACCACGCCGGCAATGGCATCGGAGCCGTACATTGCGGCCGCGCCATCTTCCAGTACTTCGATATGGTCGATGGCGCTGGCGGGGATCGTGTTCAGATCGGCACCCGTGGAGCCGAACTGCGGGCCAGCATCGGCCGTGATGTTAGCGGTGTTGTGACGACGTTTACCATCCACCAGAACCAGGACTTCGTTAGGGCCTAGGCCGCGCATCTGGATGGAAGACGTCAGGGCAGAAGAATCCGCGCCCATGGCCTGTACGTTGATGGAGGCATAGGTCCGGGTTAGGGCATCCGCGACGTTCATCATGCCGGAATGACGCAGCGTTGCAGCCGAAATTACGCTGACAGGAGAAGAGCTTTCGCGGGCTTTGCGGTTGGTTGCATGGGTGCCGGTAGTGACGTTGATAGTCTCGGCTTCGCCCGTGAAATTGACGTCCGTCTTCTTCTTGCGAGGTGCTGCAACGGCAGATGTGGCCATCGCGGCCGCAGGATGGGCAGCACTGTGAGTGGCGCTGCTGGGTTTCATGCTGTGATGACGTGTGGCGGGAGGCGCTGTGGTGGTTGCGGCCAGGGCAGACATGCAGGGTATGACGGAAACTGCCGTCGTTACGAGTAGGGAGATACGATGCCGGGATTTCATTATTACTATCTATACCTCCATGATACGCCGCCCTTGGGTTCAGAGGGGGTTTTTGGATAGTAATTATAAAAATTCGTTACATGAAAGTAGCAAAAATGATTCCTGCAACAGATTTTTGATCCGTTGCAGAATGGCAACAATATGTTTTTTCCCCAAAAAATGAGAAAAGAAATTCCAGAAGGAGTATGCTTTGAGAAACATATTCCTGATTGTGGGAATGAAATGAGCCAAGGGTATTATATAGAAAAGTATTTTGTTTCCTTAACGCACCAATATATCTCAATCATCCAGGCGGACCTTGCGGTTGCGTTTGATGCCGGCCCGGTGTGATTTTCCGTCAAGGCGACGCTGCCGTGCTGCTCTGCCGGGACGGGTGGCCACGCGGAAAGTGGGGCGGTGAGCCGCCTTGCGGATCAGCTCTGCCAGGCGTTCGATAACGTCCTCACGGTTCCTCTGCTGTGTGCGAAAACGGCGACCCGTAATGATGATTTCGCCATTCTGAGTCGCACGGCTGCCTGCGAGTTCAATCAGGCGTGTCCGGATGCGGTCTGACAGGGCTGGAGAGCGTGCGGCATCGAACCGGAGCTGTGCGGCAGTGGCCACCTTGTTGACGTTCTGCCCTCCCGGCCCGGAGGCGAGGATATAGGTGACTTTCAGTTCATCATCTTCAAGCTGGAGACCGGGAAGAATCTCGATGGGCATCTGTGTCTTCCTTCCGGGTTGAAAAAGGGGTGGCTACGGTCAGGACATGCAGGACGTCGCGCCCATAGCCTCTTTCCGTGCGGGAGGCCATGGAGCGAGGTGTCGCGTTGTCAGGCGTATGGGGACGAAAGCCTGTTTTTTTCCGAATGACGAAGTTGACGCCATCATGGGTTGAGGGGTAGCCAGCGTGCAGGTGAACCGGTAGCTCAGTTGGTAGAGCATTCGACTTTTAATAGGTTCTTCCTCTCTCTTCCAAAAAATCTTAAATCCTATAAATATTTGATTTTTCTTACAGTTGTACTTTTTGAGAACTGACAGCACGCTTAGCGAAGCCCTAGGCTCAGGACTGATTAATTTGATTACGGAAATCTGATTCAGGCTTTGTAAGGAGACTGGAGATGAGCGATCTGTACTGGCTGACAGACGAACAAATGAACCGTCTGCGGCCGTTCTTTCCCAAGAAGCCATAGTAAACCTCGCATCGATGACCGCCGTGTGTTGAGCAACATCATTTTCGTGAACCTCAATGGGATGCGCCACAGGAGTACGGTCTACACAAGACGCTCTACGCACTGCACGACTTCAAGCCTGCAGCTAAAAAAATGGTATCCAGGCCGCCTGATCGGTCGCACCAAAGGCGGTATGAATACCAAGCTCCATGCGGTCACCGATCAAAACGGACGACCGCTGAGCTTTTTCATGACTGCGGAACAGATCAGCGATTAAACTGGTGCCGCTGCCTTGCTGGACAATCTTCCTGCAACACAATGGATGCTGGGAGATCGCGGGTAAGACGCCGACTGGTTCATGGACGCTCTGGAAGAGAAAGCTATAAAGCCCTGCTTTTCCATGAAATCCTCATTGGCTTTTGAGCGATAGACCGTGTCGGCCCAGATGGTTGAGGTCGTATTGGTTTTATCCAGCCGTCCCTCTCGAAGATTCGCTTTCCCGGTGTTCGTGTTGCGCTGCTTTATCTTCCACCTCCCAATCAACACAAGAGTGATGGAATTACACAAAAAGCCTCAAAACCAGAGGGGTTCGAGCCCTCCACTTTATCGCGTAGACAGAGCCGTTTTTTTTGCAACTTTGCGCGCCTTGAAGCGCTCGAGACGCTCTTTCATCGCCATTTTTTCGTAGCGGATGCGCTGACGTATCCAGTTCAGCAGACCTGATGCTGTCAGCACCGCGATGCCAACGAAAGTCCAGCGGTCGAGCGGCTGTTTGAAGAGGAAATAGCTCAGCGCGACGCCCCAGGCCATCTGGCTATATTGCGGCAACGCCACGCGGTTTGCCGGTGCTCTGGCGGTTGCAAGCATCATGCAGAGCTGTCCGAGGGCGGCCAGGGAGCCGTAGCCGAACAGGTAGAACCAGATCTTTGTATTGGAAGGCCATGTAGCGTGGGCGAGCATGAGGAGACCGTTGCCGACCAGTGCGCCCATCAGGCTGGACCCGAAGAGCGACAGGCGCACGGTTTCCTTGCTGGCGATCCGGTAGGCGATCACGCTACCCGCATTGGCGCAGGCTGCCAGAAGCGCGCAGAGATGGCCTAGGTTGAGCGGGCGCATTCCCGGACGCAGCACGATAAGAACGCCCGTAAAGCCCAAAACAACCGCAAGCCACGCCCAAAACGTCACCTTCTCCCTGAGCAGCACGACGGAGAGGATCGTGACGAACAGCGGCATTAGAAAGGTAATCGACAGGGCCTCGGGCATCGAGAGCAGCATGAAGGCTTCGACGCTGGCAGCCGTGGCGACGAAAACGCAGACGGCCCGCAGAAGCCACATGCCGCGAAGCTTCGGGCGCACGACGTCTAGGTAGGATTCGTTTGATTTACGGATGAAGGGAAGAATGAGGAACCCGAACACCCCGCCAAAAAACGCAACCTCGAAAGGATCGAGACTCCCGTCCAGCAGTTTGGAAAAGGCGTCGCTGATAGCGAACGCGGAGTATGCTCCGAAGGCCAGGGCCATTCCGGAGAAGAGGGTTTTGGTGTCCATAAGACTCGGGGACTCTGACGGGAGAGAGAAGGAATCGTGCCGAAAAAATAACCCTGTGCCCTCTGAACGCATGACAGAGCGTTCGGACCTGAAAAGGGCATCGGTAATTGCGGTCAGGCTTCTTAGAAGAAGTATTATGGAAATTCAAACCCGTTTCCGGGACTTCGAATATTTTCTTTGACAGTTACGGTATAGATTAAATTATAACATTATTTTATTTATTAATAACAATTATATTGTTATTAATGCGGAACAGGGAGTGGTTAGGATAAATTGAAGAAATCGACTCTGGTGTTCCTGTTCGTTATAGAGGCCGCACTCTTTTCAATGTGATTTTCAGGGAAGCGATCTGTGCAGTGCGAATGGCGTAGGTCTTACGACAGGCTGGTTCCGATGCTGATCAAGGAGCATTTCGGAGATCCGGGTGTGATGACCCGGCAGTTTCCCTACATGAAATCGACATTCCTCTGGAAAGGGGATGATTTCATCCTCACGCCCGACGCGCTCGCCAATCCGAAGAATAAATATCATGGGCTTGAGCGGCTGGCGCTGCAGCATCATGAAGCCGGGGAGTGGCGGCTGGCCGGGGAATACTGGCTGATTGCGGCGGGTTGGCGCAAGAACATGATGGACCCGGCCGACGAGCGGCATGTGGAAGCTTTGCAGCTCGCCCTGCGCCATGTCGAATATGACAGGGCGCTGGCAGACTGGAAAAAGAAGAAGCTCAGCCGCAACGCCATGCCCTATCCCAGCCAGTTCGGACTTTCCGACGACTGAGACCGGGATCTGC